>JBEKNO010000131.1:0-8561 GCA_049522735.1 Occallatibacter sp. | reverse complement strand
CTGAATGCGATGCAGAAGGAAGGATCGAAAGGCTCAACGCGAGGGAAGTTCAAACGCGCCGGTTGGGACGACGCTTACCTGATCAGACTCTTGGAGATGTTTTGAAATGCGATTGCCCTGCCATTTCCACAATTATCTATTGACAAATGTCCATTTGTCTATTTAAATATATGTCAATATCAATTGACAAAGTTGCGATAACGCAGCTTTGTCATTTAACCTTCTCGCTCTGGGGCCGAAACAGGATGTATCTGGAGGTTCACATGCGTGGCGATTCGGAAAACCGGTCTCGATATTTGTCTCTTGCGTTGCTGTCTAGACGGACTATAGAGGGTCTTCGCGGTGTAACCGCTGGCAATCCTGTTGACCGCGATTTGGACAAATCCTTGAGAAAGTTGCTCGCTGGCGTCAGTTCGACAGGTGATACAGCATTTGTGAAGCGATTGGAGGCCAGCGGCGCATGGACTCGTTTTGAGGAGTTGTCTACTCTCGATGAGGTCAAAGCCGAGACCGGGACTGACAGTCTCGATGAAATCGTCTCCTCGATCCTGAGCAACCAGAATGAGGAGTTGAAAATCCAGAACGCTAAGCTTTTAATTCGGTTCCTCACAGCAGTTGAAGGACGCGCTCTGCAACGGTATACAGACTCCATGGAAATGCAGTTCGCCTAATGCCGTCGAACATTGAGGAAATCCAGCATGATGCTGCGGCTCTTCATCGCTTTATCGACTCGATAGCCTCCGGATGCAGGGTAGCCGAAGGCTATCCTTCATATACTGAAGCATCAGATGCTTTCTTTAATTACATCCTTTTGCTGGCGGAAGAGACAAAAGCTTTCCTCGCGCAATTTGTGAAGAATCTGGACCCTCAGCTAGCGGTCGATGATCCACAGGACTTTTGCGGTCGCACCCAGATCATTCGAAATCTGCGCTTGAATTGGTTTGAGCTACACGAGCTTGTTAAGCCCGCCCTAGATGCAGACACGCTTCACGTTCCGTGCCCTTTGGTCAACGCACTGACGTCCCGGCTCCGAATGATTAAACGGTTTGAGAAGGTGCGATTTGCAGTCCTCCATACGAACTACCTAAACTATTTTCAAATTGGCGCAAGAAGCATGCGTGAACTCGCCACTGAAATCAAAGGGATTGTTCCACACGCGCCAAGCTTCCCCAAGAACTTGGGAATAATCGCTCATCCGTACTCTCAATCTTCATCAATCTTCCTAAACTTTGCCTTAGCGCATGAAATGGGCCATTTTGCGTTTCAGGAAGGCGGAAAAGCAAGCAAGATTCGACCTGCAATAGTAAAGGCCCTTAAAATGTCATTAAAGGCAGTTAAAGCCTCAACCCCAGGATTGAAACTTGGCCTGCGGGATCCCGTATGGTGCAGAGATCAAGTTCTCAAGTGGTGCGAGGAGATTTATTGTGATCTCTTCGCATTATGGCTCATTGGGCCGTGCTTTTCTTTTTCGTTTATAGAACTTTTTGGTCTTTCAAGACTGTCGCCAAGTGTTACGGCCGCCAGCGATAGCCTCCCTCCGATCGCGAAGGCAGCGTCTTTTACGGACAGTCATCCCGCCATGGCCTTCAGGATTGGAGAGCATGTCCGATTCTTAAAAAGCAAAGAACTCGGCTGGTGGGAGGAAATCAACGAGAAAGCAAAGGACGGCTCTCAACAAAGGACAAGTCACTATTTAACCGTCATGGCCGAAGCTGAGGGACTGCCAAAGGATACCTTCAAATTCCAGTCCCAATCCAAAGCGCCGCTGGCTCCGGTAATCCTCGAGACCTTCCTTTTGGTTGTAGGAGAAGTGTCGAGAGCTGTTAAGGAAACTTTTGCGGGTGTTCCTTCTGAAACTGGCTCTTTTCGTCATCAACGTAGCGTGATCGAGAAGTACTTGAGCTTTGGTGTTGTTCCATCACGCCTCGTGTTTCCTGACGGCAAGGACCAACCACCCAACATTGTCGCACTGTTGAACGCAGCCAATCTCTTCTATCTTGAACGCTTGGACCTTCTGATCGCTAATATTGATGGCGGACAGTCTGATTGCCTCGAATGTAGAGCCCTCTGGGCGGAACGTGTTGAGATGTGGACGAGCAAAGCGCTGGAGGATATAGCCGGATAATGTCGGTGCTCTCAAAATCGCTGATTCTCGACCGATTAGGACGGCAGATCGATGATCCGCTGAGCTTCGTCGTGACGCCTTTTGATGAATCGGCGCTGGACGCGGATTCTCTTGATCTCAGGCTCGGCCATCACTTCCTGTTCCCTCGGTTGCCTGCAGAAGAGTCGGTTGATACACGAAGCTCTAAGCCACGCTCAGATCTCAGCGTGCATATCCCGTCTGGCAAGCCAATGGTCCTGCCAGCGCACCAGACGGTCCTCGGAGTAACCCTGGAGTTTATCAAGCTCCCTTATGACGTATCCGGTCAGATTCTCACGAAGTCGTCCATTGCGCGGTCCTTTCTTGTCATTGAAACCGCACCTTGGATTCATCCAAATTATCGCGGATGCTTGACTCTCGAAATCGCGAACGTATCCAATTCCACGCTAATACTCCACCCAGGAATGCCTATCGGTCAACTGATCCTTCTATCCGTTGACAAGCCAGACAAGATCAAGCACTTGTCTGGAATGTATGTCGGACCGATTCGCCCAGAGACCCCGCGAAATCAATTGCTCCATAAGCATTGAGGCCAGTACGATGCAAGTAAAGGGTCTCAAGCTAATCAAGCCCTGACCAACCACCCGAACCAGTTCAGATGGATTTGATTGCGGCGGCATTCGGCCGCGCAGTGACTTTCCAATCGAGCAACCTGGTTTCCCCTCCAACGGTGAGCGCCAGCTTCTCAATCGGCAACTCGCCTTCAATCATTTCGACCCTGACCGACCGGTCATCGAGCCCGATGGCGCCAAACCCGAATGTCGTGGAGAAAAAGCTCTTGAAGGGCCGGATGTTCAACCGCGGGCCGAACCAGAGCGTCTTTTCAACGGCGGAGTAGCGGAACCCGGCCAGTGCGGGGAGCACCGAATAACTTGACATGGCGCGAGCATAGTAATTGCCGCATTCGTATTCGTTCCAGGGATTGCGCGTCTTTCCGTCGTAGCGGCTGCGCGCGGCTTTAATGATGGTCAGGCCTTCCTCGACAAGACCCTCCTGGATAAGATGCGAGGCTACCTGGTATTCAGTGCCGGTCCAGACCTCGTCGGAATAGACAAAGGGCAAGGTTGGTTTGCCGCCCCTGGGCCAACTGCATACCAGCAGTCCCGGCTCCCGGCCCATGGCATAGCCCGGCCGCTGCGCATTGGCATGCTGGCTGAGATCGGTCTTGAAGTTGTGCCTGAAGATGGCATGCAAGTTGGAGCGTACATTCTTGCGCTCGAGCGGCGTCTCGATTCCGTAGGTGCGGGCCATCCACGCGCCGATCACGCCGTCGGAAAGGCATCCGCTGCCATATTGGTATTTCGGACCTTCGCGTTTCAGCAATTGCTGCATCTCGCTGCTCTTGTCGTCGACGTTCGCCACGGAGTTGGCGAATGATGTGTCTCGCAGGCCCAGGTACTGCACCTTCTGCTGGTAGTACTCGCCGTTGAATAGCTGCTCGTCCATCAGATGCGCGCACTTCTGCGCCAGCTCCGCATAGAATCCCGCGTCGGATGCCTGACCGACAGCCTGCGCCATCCGGGCCATGGCCGAAAGCGCGCCCAGGTAGATGCTGGTGCACATGCCGTCCGGACCCCAGAACCAGATATCGTAGGTATTGTGGTGGGGCTCAAACAGGCCTCCGCGATGATCCGGATCCCAGGCGCCGATGCAGTAATCCAGGCTGCGTTTGGCCAGCGGATACATTTTTTTGAGCCAATCGGAATCTCCCGAGATCTGCCAGTCGCGAAAGACCTTCATAATCCCGCCCAACTGCCCGTCGGCGGCGGCGGGTCCGTCATGATCCACCGGGCCGTCGGGAATCGCTCCACAGAAAGTCACGTGACCGCGTTCATCCATGGAACGGGCCAGTTCCAGGTCGCGCAAAGTCCGTTCCAGTTGCGGGTAAAGATGAGGAAAGGCCTGGGCATAGTTCCAGACGTGGGTGCAGGAGCCATGGCAGCAGCCCTCATTCGGAGAACAGCCTTCCCATCCCCACATATTGCCGTTTTCCTCGCGCAAAACCGTGGGAGGTTTGAGAATGGCCAGATTTGCCGATACGGCATCCAGCACATACGGCGGCAAGGTGGATGAAAAAAGCGCCTCTTTGAACTTTACCGTGCGCGCGCGCAACGAGGCATATTCTGTCTCCACGCAGAGCGCAACTTCGCGCGCGTCCTTCCAGACGCCGGCATAGTAAGGGCGCCACAGAGGGGGCAGCCCTTCCGCCCTGGTGCGGCATCCACGTTTGCCTTGCACATCCTTGTCAGGCTTGCCGCCGGCCTGCAGGTAACAGTTGGGAAAATGCCACGTGATGAGAATGGGATAAGTCCGGAATTCACCCGGCGCCAGCTTTCCTTCGAGCAGAATGGACGCTCCATTATTGCCGGCGGTATCGATGCTGTTGGAGCCCTCATTGGCGGTAAATGTCCCGGAGGAAACCTCGCGCCACAGCGCCGTCAGAGCATCAAACTCCCACCCCGGGCTGCGCAGCCACATTCCCTTGATGCGCGGCTTTTCTCCAATCACGGTAAGGGTGGCGCTGCCGTATGCTTCCGCATTCGGTTCTTCAGTATTGTGCAGAAACACTCCCTTGCCGGGGATCACGGTATTGGCGGATGCCGCCTGTTCCGGTTTGCATCCCGGAGCCAGATGCGAAAGATGGTAGGAGAACTCATATTCCACCGGCTGGTGGGAGGTATTGCGGAGGGTGTATTCCAGGATGACGCACGGTATTCCGGAGTTCTTATCGTCGAGCGGGATAAAGGGATTCCAGCCCGTCAGCTTGACCTCCAGCGGAACGGACGGATCGCTGATCTGGGCATCTCCAAATGGATACTCCCCTTTGAAGATGCATTTTTGAAAGCGCGGAAATCCCTCGTATCCTCCGCGGCGCAATCCCTGCCCCTGCAGACCCTGGTCAAAGATCTTGAAGGGCGGGAACGGCCCCTCAACGAGCTTGGTCACGCTGGGAGATCCCTTGATATGCAGAACCGCGAATGCCGCCTCGGGAGAGTTGGCTGTAAAGCCCTCTGGCAGGGCTGATGTTTCAGGACGCTCGCGAATGGAGAAATCCTGCAACCCGCCATAGCCGTTCAAACAGATCGAGCCAGCTCCGATTCCCCCCAGGGGCATCGCTACCTGGGTAGCCTTGTCGCCGCTGAAGGTGCGTTGCGCCGCGTTTTCGAAGAGATCTTTTGCAACGTAAGGAGTGGCTTCAGAAGCGGGAACGGTGGAAGCGCCCGAGACGAGCGAATCCGTCTGCGCACTCACTGCCGACGTTGCAGCGGCCAGAGCCGCGGAGGAACCCGCGACCAGAAACTCTCTGCGAGTGGACTTTTTGAAGAATGGCATGGAATCTCCCCATATGGTTATAAAACCAGTGCGAGAAAACTGTGTTTTCGCATCACCGCAATTCTATTCCAGCCGATGCCGCCCTCGAGCGAGAAAGCGACGGGCTGCGCCTGCGAAGTAAAATGTTCCTTTCTGTTCAAGGAGCACCGATGAACCTGTCCTTCTCAAAGACGTTCTGCCGGCTCTCCGCACTGGCCCTGCTGCTTGTCCTCATGCCAACCCTCCACGCCCAGCAAAGCTCAACCGGCAGGCAACGCTGGACCGAGGCCCAGGCCAATGCCTGGTGCGCGCAGCAGCCTTGGCCGGTGGGCGCCGATTTCCTGCCCTCCACCGCCATCAACCAGCTGGAAATGTGGCAGGCCGATACCTTCGACCCCGCCACCATCGACCGCGAGCTGGGATGGGCCGAAGCCATCGGCATGAACACCATGCGCGTCTTCCTGCACAACCTGCTTTGGGAGCAGGACTCCAAGGGCTTCGAGCAGCGCATTGACGCCTTCCTCGCCATTGCCGCCCGCCATCACATCCGCCCCGTCTTTGTTCTCTTCGACTCCTGTTGGGAGCCGTTCCCCAAGCTCGGCCCGCAGCATCCGCCCATCCCCGGCGTGCACAACTCCGGCTGGGTGCAGGCTCCCGGCGCCGCGGTTCTCTCCGACCCCGCCCAATATCCGCGACTGGAGCGCTACGTTAAGGGAGTTGTGGGCGCCTTCGCCAACGATCCCCGCATCCTGGCCTGGGATCTCTGGAACGAGCCCGACAACGGCAACGAAGACTCCTACGCCAAGGGCGAACCGAAGAACAAGAAAGAAATCATCCTCGGCCTGTTGCCGCAGGTTTATGCCTGGGCCCGCACCGCCCAGCCCACGCAGCCCCTTACCAGCGGCCTGTTTCACGGCGACTGGACTTCGCTTGCCTCCATGCCCCCGCTGGCCCGCATCCAGGTTGAAGAGTCCGACATCATCAGCTTCCACAACTACGGATGGCCTGAAGATTTCGAGCAGCACGTCAAGATGCTGGAGCAGTTTCACCGCCCCATCATCTGCACCGAATACATGGCCCGCAACCTGGGCAGTACCTTTGACACCGTGCTCCCCATCGCCCGCCAGCACCATGTCGGGGCCATCAACTGGGGCCTGGTCGCCGGCAAGAGCCAGACTTACCTGCCCTGGGACTCCTGGCAACGCCCGTATGTTGAACACCAGCCGCCGGTCTGGCAACACGACATCTTCCGCCCCGACGGCACGCCCTACCGCCAGCGCGAGGTGGAGATCATCCGCTGCCTGACCAGCGGCAAGTAGACGATGAAACATCTGAAAAACTCGATCCGGAGGGAGGCGGGGGTTTCAACCCCCGCATAAAGTTCAAGGTTCCTTCAAGATCGCTCTACTTTCCGATGCAGAATGTGGAAAAGATTAAATTCAGAATGTCGTTGGAAGTGGTCTGGCCGGTGAGCGAATCAAGCGCCCACAGCGCCCGGTAGAGGTCCAGCAGAATCATCTCGTGGGGGATGGCGTTCAAATTCGCCTGCGCGGCGTCGGCCAGCGCCGCCAGTGCGGATGCGATGGCCTGGTGGTGGCGCAGGCTGGTCAACATGCCTGGCTCCTCGGCCGCTCCGCCCGTCGCCAGCGCCAGAATCCGCTCCCGCAGCGCCGCAATCCCTTCTCCGGTAAGCGCTGAAGTGCGCAGCGCGGCCACTCCGCCAACTTCCTGTGCAAGCGAGTCCGTTTTCACCAGGTCGCTCTTGTTCACGGCCACCAGCGCGGGCCTGTCCTGCACGGCCTCCAGCAGGCGATGCTCCTCGTCGTTCAGCGGCTGGGTGGCGTCCAGCACCACCAGCACCAGCGCGGCGTCGGCCAGCGCCTCGCGGCTGCGGGCAATGCCCAACCGCTCCGCTTCCTCGCCGGCTCCGTGCAGCCCCGCCGTATCCACCAGCTCCAGCGGAATTCCGTCCAGAGAAATCCGCTCCGTCACCAGATCGCGGGTGGTGCCGGGCGTGGCCGTCACGATGGCCCGTTCGCGCTCCACCAGGCGATTGAAGAGTGAGCTCTTGCCCGCGTTGGGCCGTCCCACGATGGCCAGGGTCAACCCGTCGTGGACGATGCGGCCGCGGCTGAAAGAGGCCTCCATCGCCTTCAGCGGCGGCGTCAGCTCGCCGATCCGCCGCGCAATCTCGGCTTCCGGCGTCACCTCCACATCGTCTTCGGCAAAGTCGATGCCTGCCTCAAGCTGCGCGATCAACTTCACCAGCGCCTGCTTCACCGGTTCCACGCGCCGGCTCAGCGTTCCGCCCATCTGGCTGGCCGCCTGGCGCGCCTGGGTAAGCGTCTGCGCCTCGATCAGGTCACGCACCGCCTCAGCCTGCGTCAGGTCCAGCCGCCCGGCCAGAAAGGCGCGCTGGGTAAATTCACCGGGCTCGGCCAGCCGCGCGCCCAGCTCCATCGACCGGCGCAGCAGCAAATTCAGCACCACCGGCGACCCGTGCGCTGCTATCTCAACCGCGTCCTCGGCCGTATAGGAGTTGGGCGCGGCGAACCACGTAACCACAGCCTCGTCAATTTGTGCGCCATCGCTGCCGGCCCCATCCAGCACATCCGCCAGCCGCGCCCGCCCGTGTTCCAGCGGCTGCCGCGGCTTCACCAGTTGCCCGGCGATCGATGCCGCCTCAGGCCCGCTCAGCCGCACGATCCCGATTCCGCCCCGGCCCGGCGGCGTGGAGATCGCGGCGATGGTGTCTGTACTTATCTTGGGGCCATCCATAAGTGGATAGTGTAGAAGCTCCCCGCATGCCGTGCCTTACTTCTTCAGTCCCTGGCTTTCAAGGAACTTGATAACCTCCTCGTTGCCGGCGGTTCTTTTGTAATTCATGAAGCCCATTTGCGTGCCTCTTCCCTCCTTAACATATTCCAATACCGAATGTCCATATCAGAGCATTTAAGGATATAATATAGTTGATCCTGAAAAAGGCTATTTCAAGCGGACTGCATGGTCGTCAGCGCGCCGATGAAGCCCGATGGGGATAGAAACCGGCTCAGGATGGCGTAGATTTCGCGCATACAGCGGCGAG
>JBEKNO010000130.1:0-8607 GCA_049522735.1 Occallatibacter sp. | reverse complement strand
GGCGCTGGCTCCCGATTCTGCTGCTTATAATTTCAAATCGAAAAATGAGAGCTATCAGTCATCTCTTCTAATATGTGATGGTTACAACGAATGATCCGATTTTAGCCGGACACTAGAGAGTTTAGGTGTTCTCTATGACAGACAGGGTTTGAAGCAGGAAGCGATCAAGGAATTTCGTCTCTCCCTGGCCGTCAATCCCGATCAGGCAATGCCCCATTCCCAAATGGCCAAGATTTATATGGATGCGCATCAACTGCCCGAAGCGATAGAGGAGCTTACCCAGGCCGTGCGTTTTGACCCTGCAAACGCCAATGCGCATAATGGCTTGGGCGTGGCTCTGGCTCAACTTGGGAATTATGAAAAAGCGGTCGAGCAGTTCAACGACGCGGTACGGATTGATCCGGCCTATGCAGACGCCAGGAGAAATCTCGATCTTGCTCAAGCCAAGATGAAAAGCGAAAAGTCAGAAATAGGGAATTAATGAAAGATGCCGGATATATGTTTCCGCTCGTTAGCCGCACGGGCTTTCTATGTTGTGGCTGCCAACAGGCGTGATTTTCAGCAATCTTGTATTTGAATTCTTTGAAATGCGCAGGGAATAGCTGATGCAATCCATTCCGGTTCAATTTCTTTAAGGAGCCGCTTGTGGTCAACCTCACCGCCGTCGATTGGCTGATCATGCTGTTGTACTTCGGTTTTGTGGTGGGCATCGGTTATGCCCTCAAGCCCAAGATGAAAACCAGCAAGGATTTTTTCCAGGCCGGGCGCGCGTTGCCGGCGTGGATCTGCGGGCTGGCCTTTATCAGCGCCAACCTGGGGGCGCAGGAACTGATCGGCATGGGCGCCTCTGGGGCCAAGTACGGGCTGGAGACGGCCCAGTTCTACGGCAGCGGGGGCAAAGGCGGATAGAGTAGGAACGCCTGTTGCCGCAGGGAAATGAGGAAGTGCGAAAGGGACGCTAAAAGCTAGAAACAGGGATCAGGAATCAGCTGGCTCTTGACCAGTTGACGGCCTTGCGCGGAGTTTGTTTACTGCCGATAGCTTTGATGGTATGATGGAGCCATCATGATGGTACGCACTCAAATTACACTGGAAACCGAGCTGCAGAGGCGCGCACGCCAGCGGGCCGGTCAGGTTGGCATCTCTCTGGCTGAATACGTTCGCCGTCTTGTGGCGCGCGATCTGGCTCGGCCTGATACGAAGGCCGATGTGAGCAGCATCTTTGACCTTGGCGCTTCCGGCGAATCCAACATTGCCGTGAACAAGGATTCGATGATTGCCGAGGCCTTCGAATCAATGCGCCGCAGAACCCGGCGTTAGAGGAGTTCTGCCCTGTGAGTCTGTTTGTCGACACATCAATCTGGTATGCCGCAGCGGACTCCTCTGACATGGACAATATTCGCGCCAAGGCTATCCTCAAAGCTGGCGAGTCGTTGGTGACTACGGATCACGTATTGGTCGAAACATGGGCGTTGCTTCATCACCGGCTGCAAGCAAATTCGGCGGAGCGATTTTGGGAAGGTCTGCGAAGCGGGGTAGCAGCCATTGAGCCTGTCGGTTTAGCCGATCTGGAAGCTGCGTGGCAGATCGGGCATTCCTGGCGCGACCAGGATTTTTCGATTGTCGATCGTACCAGCTTCGCGGTGATGCACCGTCTGGGCATTGATCGCGCAGCATCTCTGGATGACCACTTTGCAATCTTTCGCTACGGCCCGAAGCGGCGTCATTCTTTCACTATCGTTCGATAAACCTATTTTTCCGGGGCTCCGCTCTTTTGCAATCAATCCCTTTGTACTTTGAGTGTTACCAGCAACCGGCGACTACTCCGGCTTTACGCTGAAGCGCATGGTCCGGTAATCGAAGGTGTAGGCCTGCAACTGGTCGAGGGCATCGAGGCCCAGGACGCCGTAGACATCGTCGAGGGCCGCGGAGCCGAGGGGCTGGGTGAGCACCTGGATGAAGTGAACGTTAACGGTGGTTGGGCCCACGGCCAGCGGGACGGTCTCAGCGAGGTAGGCCGGTTGCGGAGGCATGGGCTGAGGGATGGGAAGCTTGAACAGTTCCATCTTCTGCCCGGTGAAATCGGCGGCATGCTCGTCGTAGTAGCGGGAAGTAAGGTAGGTCTGCTGGCCGCCCGCGTCAATCACGTACATGCGCTCATCGCCCGCGGCTCCTGGATTGCCCAGGGCCACAATTATCCGGTCGCCATCCAGAAAAAAGCGCGCGCCAGGTTGAGGATGGTCGTCCTTGTCGTTTTTCTCAGCGGGTGATGATTTATCAGCGGACTGGAGCCGTTTGGCAGGGCGCACCTCAATGCTGTCTTCGTTGGTGATGGTGAGGCTGCCAAGGGCCGCAAGCGCCGGGTAGCCGAGGACTCCCTGAACCTGGTAGCGCAAGCGCGGGAAGGAGTAGTCGGCATCTTCATAGACGAATGCGGTCATATTGCGGAAGGTAATAAGTCCGCCAATGGTGAAGCGGGGAATGACGGTGACGTAGACGTGGATGGGCCGGCCGGTGAGGGTGTGGATGGTGGCGGACTTCTCTGAAACCGACAGGCCGGCTTCTTTAGCCAGGGAGCGGGCGATGAGGTTGAAGGGCGCGGTGGGGTCGAGCATCCAACTGTGCGGGCGGGCATCGACGTAGACGGGCAGGTCGGTGAGGCCGAGCGGGTTGCGGGCGGCCTGGAGCACAAAGGGGGCGGCGGGATCGACGGTCATGGGCGGATTGGCCTGGGCGAGGGGCAGCAGCTTGAGCGGCATCTCGATCTCGTCCTGCTCGTCGGGGCTGAGATGCCCCTGGAGGCGGGTTTCCAGGGCCTGGTAGGCTTTGGCGGCCTGGGCCAGGTCGCCGGAGCGGAGGTAGTCCTCGGCCAGGGCCTTGCGCAGGAGCTTTTCGTGGGTTTTGTCTCCGCTGGCCGCGACCTGATCGACGAGCGGGGCGAGAAGCTGGATGGAGGTTTTGAGGTCGTTGGAACGGTTGGCCAGAATGCCGCGGTAGAACTGGGCCTGATCGGGCGGAAGCTGGTCGATCTGGGATTCGATGCGCTGGAACTGGTGATCGGCCAGGAGGTTCCGGAGGCGGGCATCTGTATCCAGGCCGCTGGTGGTGCCGGTGTGGACTTTTTCGCCCACGCCGGGCTGCTGGGGTTCGGGTGATTGCGGCTGAGCCTGAGGCTGGGCCGGTTGCTGGGGTTCGGGTACGGGCAGTTGGGCTTGAGTCTGAGCTGGTTGCTGGGGTTCCGGCGGAGGCGGCTGGGGTGGGGTCTGCTGGGCAAAGAGCGGGCATGCGGCCAGGGCCAGCGCGCATACCGCAAAGACGCGTGCCAGACCCCAACCGTCTCGTGCTTTCACTCTGCGCAGGCCGTTCATGCTCATTTTGAAATTAACAGATTCATGCGCTGTAAATTTGCTGCTGGCCGCTACGCTTGAGGAGATGAAGCGAAAGACGATCATTATTTTTCTGCTTCTTCCAGGATTGGAAGTAGATCCCGGCCACCGTGCATGACTCTTTCGATTCGGACCACATTCTGGCGGATGCGGAAGAGGATCACGTAGTGCCCCACTGTGGCCAATCGCGCTTCCGCGCCAAGTTCGGGCCGCAGCCGATAGATCTGAGGTTGTTTGGCTATTTCCTTTATCCGCGCGTGAAGCACACGAAGCATTCGCGCCGCATGGCGGGGACTGTCCTGAGCAATGTAATCCGCGATCTCTTCAAGGTCAGCGGGTACGCAGGGGGATAAGCGGAGGCGCACTATTTCCCCGTTGCCTTGACAAGGCCGTCATATTTACTTTCCAGGCGGTCGAAGACCGGGTCCGGGTCAAGCCCTTCGGATTCGTCGGCTACCGCCTCCTGCCACAACTTGCGAAGATGGGAGAGGCTTTGCTCCCGCAGATTGCGCTTGTGCGTCCAGTCGCGAAGGGCGTCGCGGATGACCTCGCTGTTGGAGGAGTATTCGCCAACGTCTACGGCGCGGCGAACGAGTGCCGCCATCTCAGCGGGAAGGGCGATGCTCAGTTTTTCGATGGTAGGCATAAAGCATACCTCAGTAGTAATAAGTAATACCACTTTTCAAGAAAACGCGTGGTCCATGGTTCAAATTGAGGGTTCGTGGTTTCCCACCCTTGCGCCGGGAAAAAAGCGCAAGGATGGGGCACGGGGCATCGAACGAGGGCGGCCGTGCTTTGTTCAACGGACCTGAGAGGACGCGACCGGGCGCGGGTGGGAGGCTGTACTTCCCTCGGTCAGGCGGAGCGCCCACTTGATGGCTTCAAAGTACATTGTGCGCACATCGGGATCGTCCCAGGACTCTTCCGTATGGCCAAGCGTGGAGTAAAAGACGCGGCCTTTGCCGTAAAGTTTGCTCCATGCAACGGCAAAGTCGTGGTCGGCGCGGTGGACGCGGGGGTTGTCATAGTCGAGCTTTGCCGGATCGAGGCTGAGCAGCACATTCACGTTCTCGCGCGACCAGGCTTTGGGCTGATAGATCTCGTCGTATTTCACGAAGGCGGCGGGAAAGTGGCGGACGGCGGGGAAGGTTGGATCCTCGTTGACGATGGGCGCATTGAAGGTCATCCAGGGATGCTGGTCGAACCAGCCGCCAATCATCTCGCCGTACTCCGGCCAGGTGTAATTCGTGTCGAGGGCGGCGTGAATGCCGACAAAACCCTTGCCGTCGTCCCGGATGAAGGAGAGCATGTCCTGCTTCTGGCTGGCGTCGAGATCCAGTTCGCCGGTGGTGCTCAAAAAGATCAGCAGGTCGAAGTAGTTGAGATTCTTGGCGTTGTTCTTGAGTTCCTTCTTGGTGAGCAGCTCAGTGTCTGTGCGCAGGGTGGTATCCCACAGCCCGCTCTCCTTGCCCATGTTGTAGATAGCGGCCATGGCCGCCGGAATGGAGTCGTGCTCAAAGCCCCTGGTCTGTGCGATGACCAGCACATGCTTGAGATGGATCTCCTTGGCGTGGGGCGGAGGCGGCGCGACGCAGGCGGCAGACTGCGCATGGGTGCCGCTGCTCAGAGTGAAGATGGCCAGAGCGATGAGGGCTGGGAAAAGAAAGCGAAAGCTACGGAAAGCGCGCATGGGTTCTCCTTTGGGTTCTACTCTATCCGGTTATCCGTCTTCACGCTGGCGCGAACCTGGAGCGGAACCGGGGCTGAAACCGGTTATGGTTGCCACGGGTTCAAAAGGGTTACGCCTGTAGGTTCGAAGTCGGAGATATTTCGAGTAACGATGGTCATGCCATGCACCATGGCTGTGGCGGCGATGAGAGCGTCGCGGTAGGAGCGCGGGTTGGGAACGTGCAAGGCCGCGCCTCTCAGCGCGACTGGAGTATCGACGGGCAGGATGCAGCCGGCAAAGGCAGGCAGCACATGATCATCTAACCAGGAGCGCAGGATTGCTCCTTGCCTCGGATCGCGACGTTCCATCAGCAGGATCCCCATCTCCATTTCCAGAATGCAGACGGCGGAGAGAAACATGGATTCCGCAGGAACACTTTTGGCCCACGCTGTAACATGGCGATCCGCCTTGCCGATGCTCGCTTTGCGAAACTCGGAGATGACATTGGTATCGAGGAGGTACATCAGGACCAGTCTACGGGCCGGGGAAATTCATCACCCATGCGAGGCGGCTCGAATTCGATTTCGGCAGCCTCGGGCATGGCCAACAGATCGAGAATGCTTTTCCCTTTGCCCTTGATTTTCTGGTATTCCTCGATCGACAACAGCACATGAGCGGGGCGCCCGCGATCGGTGATGAAGACAGGGCCTTTCTTGGCGGCTTTCTTCGCCCGGCTGGCATCCTGATTGAATTCCCGGCTGGATAAAGTTGTGATTGCCACGGCGCACCTCCTTGTAGCAATGTTTCTACATTGTAGCACGAAACGCCTAATTGAATTCGAGCAGGACGATTTCGGGGTGGGTGCCGATGCGCATGGGAGGGCCCCAGGTTCCGGCGCCGCTGGAAGTGTAGACCTGCAGGGCGCCGAACTGCTGCAAACCATAGGTGAATTGGCCGAATGCGTGGCGGGTGAACCAGGTGAAGGGGAAGATCTGGCCGCCGTGGGTGTGGCCGGAGAGCTGCAGGCTGACGCCGGACTCATTCACGATGGGAAGGCGATGGGGCGCGTGGTGGAGCAGGATGCTGGGCCGGGCGGGGTCCAGACGCAGGGCCTCCAGGGTGGCGCGCAGGCGGATGGGGTAGGTGGAGTCGCCATAAGGGACGCCGAGGATTTGCAGGCCCTCCACGTCGGCTTTTTCATTGGCCAGAACGCGGATGCCAATGCGGGTGAGCACATCAGTGAAGTGCGCCTCGCCGCCGTACTCCTCGTGGTTGCCTGCGGAGAAGTAAATGCCCAGGGGCGGAGTGAGTTTTTTGAAGGGAGCGATGAGCCGGACGTGATCGGCATGGACGCCGTCGAAGATGTCGCCGGGAAGGAAGATGATATCGGGATGGAGACGGGCGGCGAGGGCGGCGATGCGGCGCGCGAATCCCAGGCCGTTGACGTTGCCCAGGTGCAGATCGCTGATGACCAGCGCGGTGCGTCCGCGCCAGGCCGCGGGCAGGTTGGGGAGCTTGACGGTCAAGCGCCGGATGCGGACCCAGCGGGCATTGAGCAGTCCATAGATGCCGGCGGCGAACGCCAGGGCAAAAAGGACGCCGGCGATGAGAGGGCGGTAGCGCGGCAAGGCCGGGGCGAGCGGGGAAAGCAGGAGGGCCAGGTCGGCTATCCAACAGAGGCAGGAGGCGCAGAAGAAGTAATTGAGGAAGCCGAGCCAGACGGCGGCGAACTTGTAGATTGCCCTGATCAGCCGGTTGGAGTAGCGGAAGCTGAGCAGGGAGGCGGCGATGAAACTGAAGGCCAGCAGGAAGAGCGCGGTCCCCAGCGCCTGAATTCGAGCCGGACCGAGATTGCCGCAGAAGACGGCCAGGGTGCGATAGATGAGCCAATGGGCCAGAAACAGAAAGGCCTGCATCAAGGCGATGCCCCGGACTGGCCAGGTCTTCAAGCGTGGGTCTCCTTGATTCATGATTGCATAACAGTGAACAGTGAATGGGGCGCTCGCGGGCAGGGACCGCTGAGGGGCGTGAAAGAATCTTATTCATGCCAGGTTTGCACAGCGACGCGTTGGGGCTTTACATTTCGATTCCGTTTTGCCGTTCGAAGTGCACCTACTGCAACTTTGCCTCCGGAGTGCATCCGGCCAGTGAACATGGGCGCTATGTGGAACGGGTCATCGGGGATTTAGCGGCGGCCGGGGCGTGGGCGGCGCGGATGGGCGTCGAGTTGCCGCGCCGCGTGGATACGGTTTATCTGGGCGGAGGAACGCCCAGCATGCTCGAGGCGGAGTTGCTGGCGAGACTGTTTGGAGCCATGCGGGCGGAGTTCGACTTTGAGCCGGATGCCGAGATCACGGTGGAGTGCGCGCCGGGTCAGCTTGCGGATGAGATGCTGCAGACGCTCAAGGCCGCGGGCGTGAATCGCGTGAGCCTAGGGGTGCAGTCGTTCGTCGACCGGGAGGCGCAGGTGAGCGGGCGGCTGCACAGCCGTGCTGTGGTCGAGGAGGATCTGCGGCGGCTGCGCGGAGCCGGAATCGCCAACCTGAATGTGGACCTGATTGCGGGGCTGGCCGGGCAGACGCCGGCTTCCTGGGAGGAGTCGCTGGCGGCGCTGGCGGAATGCGGCGTTCCCCACGCCAGCGTGTACATGCTGGAAGTGGACGAGGATTCGCGGCTGGGCCGCGAGGTGCTGGCCGGTGGGGCCCGGTACTACGCGGAGCAGGTTCCACCGGACGATGCCATGGCGCAGATGTACTCGGTGGCCATCGAGAGGCTGGGGCAGGCGGGGCTGGGCCAGTACGAGATTTCGAACTTCTGCCGGCCGGGGTTTGCGTCGCGGCACAATCTGCGCTACTGGCAGCGGCGGCCTTACCTGGGGCTGGGGCTGGATGCGTCTTCGGCATTGCATACAGCGGACTCCACGCAGCCCGGCTACGTGTTCAGGTCGACGACTACCGATGACCTGAAGGCCTATCTTGAGGGCGCGGAGCCGGTGGAGATGGCGTGGCTCTCGCCGGCGCGGCAGCACGAGGAGGCTTGGTTTCTGGGATTGCGGCTGAATGCGGGGGTAGACGTAGCCGCGATGGAGCGGGAGTTTGGCGCGGAGATGGTGGCGCGGGCCATGGAGGCAGTGGGACGGCTGGTGGAGGATGGGCTGCTGAGCTCGGACGGCAGGACGGTTCGGCTGACGGCGCGGGGACGGCTAATTTCCAACGATGTGTTTCAGGAGTTTCTGGGGCTGGAGGCGGAAGAGAGCCAGTTTGAAAGAAAGCTATCCCTCCGGGGCTCGGGGCTAAAGATTCCTGCATAAATAATGTCCTTGCGCCGTCCCTAAGGGACTCCGTAATGAACTTGTGGAATCCCTTTTCCTCGCGCTTCAGATCGCTGTTACGAAACTAAGTGACACGGGGTGAGTGGTGTGGGAACATTTGTCATGGGCTATATTCAGGGCGAAGCGCGAGGTCAGCAGACGTTGTTTCCAGTGGCATTGGACGATCTAATTCCGGGCGATCATTTCGGCCGCGTGATCGATGCGTTTGTTGACCGGCTGGA
>JBEKNO010000129.1:0-8761 GCA_049522735.1 Occallatibacter sp. | reverse complement strand
GCCATGGCGTAGGCCAGCACCTCGGGGTCGGCGCCGTGCACGGCGAAAACCTCGGTTTGGTTGCGGGCGCCGGGGGGGAGAAAAGATTCACTGGACATTGCTAAGGGCTCGCGAACAGAATACGGCATTAGAGGGCTGTTCGAGGTTTGCACATTCGGCAACCCTCCGTGGATCCAAAAGCGGGCAGAGCCGGAAAGACGGGTCATGGACGAGTGGGCTAAAGAGGAGCAGGCGATGCGGGAGTATTTGATACGGACGTCGCACAGGCTGCGCCCATTGCCTTCGGGCCGTTGGAGAATGACCCAGCGGTGGAACGATCTGTTGTTTGCGCACTGGCCGGTGGCAGCGGCGGCCATCGGTGCGCTGTTGCCCGAGGGGCTGGAGGTGGACACGTTTCAAGGCTCGGCGTGGCTGGGGGTGGTGCCCTTCTGGCTGGACCGCATCAAGGTCCGCGGCGTTCCGCCCGTCCCCGGAGCGCGCAGCTTTCCTGATCTCAATTTGCGCACATACGTCCGCGACCAGTACACCGGAACGCCGGGCGTCTATTTCTTCTCGCTGGATGCCAGCAACCTGCTGGCGGTGGCGGCGGCGCACATCTTCTTTCACCTGCCCTGCCATTGGGCCGAGATGCGCCTGGAGCAGCGCTCGGAGCGGGAGTTCTCCTTCTATAGCCGAAGGCGATTTTCCAGTGAGCCGGTAATATTCAAGGCGCGCTACCGGGGGCTGGGGCCGGCGCGCAAGCTGGCGGAGGGCCGCACGGGGACGCTCGAGTATTTTTTGATGGAGCGCTCCTGCCTGTTTACGCGCAACCACGAAGGACAAGCGGTGCGGGCCAACCTGCACCACGTTCCCTGGCCTCTGGAAGATGCGGAGGCGGAGATCGAGCGCAACGACCTGGCGGCGTCGATCGGTATTCAGCTTCCTGACCAGGAGCCGGTCCTGCATTATTCGCGGCGGCTGGCCGTCTACGTCTGGCCGGCGGAACTGGTGCGCCCGGCGCTGGCTGGACGGCCGGTGACGGTGGCGGCCACGCCATCGATGTAAAAAACAGCTATCGGCTTCCAGCTTCCTGCCGCCAGGTGAAATCCCAGGGTTCCCCTGCAAGCTTTTCCGCACCCTGTAAATCCCTGACGATTGCTTCTTTATAATGAGAACGAAAGGGCGCGGATTTGCGCGCGCGGAGGTCGAAGAGATATGGCGGATTTGCAGGGAAGAATTGCGCTGGTAACCGGGGCGGCGCAGGGCATCGGGCGCGCCTGCGCGCTGGAACTGGCGCAGGCTGGAGCAACTCTGGCGCTGGCCGACATCAACGAAGTCAAACTGGCCGGGGTGGCCGCGGAGATTGAAGCGGCCGGCGGCCAGGCGGCGCCGTTTCGCCTCGATGTCTCCAGCCAGGAGTCGATCGAAGCCGGTGCCAGGGCGGTGCTGGAGCGCTTCAGCAAAATCGAGATCCTGGTCAACAACGCCGGCATCACCCGCGACGGGCTGATGATGAGCATGAAGCGCGCCGACTGGGATCTCGTCCTCAGCATCAATCTGACCGGGCCGTTTCTGCTCACCCAGGCCCTGCTGAGGCCCATGATCAAGAACCGCTGGGGGCGCATCGTGAACATGGCCAGCGTGGTGGGCCGCGCCGGCCAGGCGGGCCAGGTGAACTACGCCGCCTCCAAGGCCGGGCTGATCGGACTGACGCGCTCCCTGGCGCGCGAGGTGGCCTCGCGCGGAATCACCGTGAATGCCGTGGCGCCGGGCTACATTGAGACGCCCATGACCGCGGTGCTCGACGAAAAAGTGAGCGCCGCCATGATGGCGCAGATTCCGCTGGGCCGGCGGGGAACGGACCTCGATGTTGCCCGGGTGGTCAGGTTTCTGGCCTCCGATGCGGCAGCTTACATTACCGGCCACGTGCTGGACGTGAACGGCGGCATGTTCATGGGCGGATGAGGCTGTGGGGAAACGGCACAGTCAAATTGCGTCAAACTCCTAAGTTTCCTCAAGATATGCGTCCGGCCAGCCGATGAACTTTGCGGGATGGCACGCATGGCCACGCAAGTTCTACCGGCGCCAGGTACTCAAACTGCCCTGCCCGAGCTTTCAGACGGACTGCGCTATGTGGCGCGCCAGCCCATTATGGACCTGCGCAGCCGCGTGCACGGGTACGAATTGCTTTTCCGGGCCGGGCCTGAGGCGGTCTTTCGCGGAGACGGCGACCTGGCCACCCGCACCATGCTCGACAATACGGTGATCTTCGGGCTGGAAAAGCTGACGGGCGGGCTGCCGGTTTTTATCAACTGCACCAGGGAGGCTCTGACCGAACAGTTGGTGTGTGTTCTGCCTTCGAGCATGACGGTTCTGGAGATCCTGGAGAATATCGAGCCCACGCCCGACTTGATTGCCACCTGCCGCAAGCTGAAGGCTTCGGGATTCCGGCTGGCGCTGGACGATTTCACCTGGAAGCCGAAGCTGGAGCCGCTGGTGGAACTGGCCGACTACATCAAGGTGGATTTTCTAACGGTGGGTGCCGACGACCGGCGCATCATGCTGCGTCGCCTGCAAGGCAGCAAGGCCGTCCTGTTGGCGGAGAAGATCGAGACGCATAAAGACTACCAGCAGGCTCGCGACGAGGGGTTCACGTTCTTCCAGGGCTATTATATTTGCCGGCCCGTTCTGCTCAAGAACCGTACGGTACCCGCCAACTGTCTGTCGCACATGGAGATTTTGAAGCAACTTCAGTGTGAGCCGTTGGAGTTGCGCGAGTTGAGCCTGCTGGTCAAGCGCGACCCCGCCCTCACCCATCGGCTGCTCCGGCTGGCCAACTCTCCCATCTGCGCCATCCGCCAGGAGGTCCGCTCCATCGAGGCGGCAGTGGTGATGATGGGCGAAGAGATGCTTCGCCGGGTGTTGACGCTGGCGATCGCCAGCGAATGGACCACTGGCAGACCGCCCGCCATCCTGCACATGGTTTTTGTGCGCGGGCGATTCTGCGAACTGGCCGCCGGCCTGTGCGCGCTGTACCCCCAGGAGCAGTATCTGCTGGGGATGCTGAGCCTGCTGCCGGCTATGTTGCGCCTGCCCATGGAAGAACTGGCCCCCGCGCTGCCGCTGCGCGATGAGATTCGCCAGGCTCTCCTGGGCGCGGACAACTCCGAACGCGGTCTGTTGCAATGGCTGGAGTGCCACGAGCGCGGGGAGTGGGCGCTGTGCGATGCGGTGGTTGAAGCCAACGGATTGAACCCGGAGCAGGTGATCCGTTGCTATGTGGAGGCGGTGGATTGGGCTGAAGAGGTGCTTCGTTCCGTGGTTTGAGACGGCCCGATACTTCTATACGGACGGGGTGGTAATTTCATCTTCATCCCTGGGATTCGTTTTCTTCCCGGAGTTTTCCTGAACGAGGCCGGCCTCCGGTCTCTAAATCTTGAAGAATAGATGCTCCAGAACCGGGCCCAGAGTCAGTACGGGAAGATAGCTCAACGCCGTGACGACAATCAGGAACGTTGTGAGCAGAGCGCCGAAGGTGAAGGAATCTGTGCGCAGAGTTCCGCGCGACGGCGGCCTGTTTTTCTGCTGCGCAAGATGGCCGGCAAAGATGAGGGTTGGAATGGCCAGGCCAAATCTTCCCCCCATCATGGCGATGGCCGTCATGATGTTATAGAAGGGCGTATTGGCGTTGAGACCGGCAAAGGCCTGGCCATTGTTGGCAAATGAGGAAGCAAAGCCGAAGAAAATCTCCGTGAGTCCGTGCGCGCCGCTGTTGGTGGCCAGACCGGCCAGTCCGGCTTTCGTCGAGATGGCGATCGCGGTCAGAATCAGGATCGTGACCGGGCCGGTGAGCGCGAATAACACCACCATCTTGTTTTCGCTCGGCCCGATCTTCTTGCCCAGATATTCGGGCGTGCGCCCGATCATCAGTCCAGCCAGAAACACGGCAATCGCAGCCGTCATGACCATGCTGAAGATCCCCGTGCCCAGGCCTCCGAAGATTACCTCTCCCAGGAGCAGGTTGACCAGCAGAACCAGGCCGCCCAGCGAGGTAAAGCTGTCATCGGCCGCATTCGCCGACCCCGTGGCGCCATTGGAAGTGACCACGCCGCCCAGCACCGAGCCCCCCATTCCGAAGCGCACTTCCTTGCCCTCCATGCTGCCTCCGGACTGAAGTTGACCCGGCCGGAAATCGGCGCCATGGATGAGCGGATGGGCGCGCTGCTCGCTAAAATGCAGGGCCGCCAGTCCGCAGGTAAAAAGAAAAAGCATCACCCAATACAGAAGCCAGCCCTGGCGCGATTGCCGCACCATTCTGCCAAAGGTGTTGGTCAGGGCCGCGGGCAGCAGAACGATCGCCAGCAGCTCCAGGATGTTCGTCAGCGGCGTGGGATTCTCGTAGGGGTGAGCGCCATTGGCGTTAAAGAAGCCTCCGCCGTTGGTGCCCAGGTTTTTGATGAGTTCCAGCGCGGCCACCGGTCCCTGAGGGATAACCTGCGGTGTTCCTTCCAGCGTAGAGGCAACCACGTAATGGTGGAAGTTCATGGGAACTCCCTGCCACACCAGCAGCACCGATCCAAGCAGCGCGCCCGGCAGCAGAATCCAGAGCAGGCCGCGGGTCAGATCGACCCAGAAGTTACCCAGTGGTGCGCAGGTTTCCCGCGCCAGCCCGCGTATGAAAGCCATGCCCACTGCCAGTCCCGCGGCCCCGGCCAGAAAGTTCTGCGTGCACAGACCTGCCATCTGGCTGAAATAGCTCATGGTGTTTTCGCCCCCATAAGCCTGCCATGTGGTGGTGGTTGAGAAACTGATGGCTGTATTGAACGACAGGTCCGGAGTGAGAAGCGTGTTTTGATATTGCGGGTAAAACCAGGGCAGGAAGCGTTGCAACCGCAGGATGGCGTAGAGGAAGAGCGTGCCGATCAGGCTGAAGATAACGAAAGCTATCAAGTATTGTCCGGCATCCATTTCCACCGCGGGGTCGATTCCCGTCAGGCGATAGATCCATCGTTCCACTGGAACGCATAATCGATCCAGCGCGGTTCTTTGCCCGGCAAAGACCCGCTGCACATATCCGCCCAGAGGTCTGACGCAAGCGGTGACAATCACCACAAATATGAAATATTGAGCTGCGCTGTACACATTCATCCGATGCCGGTCCGCAGGCTTTCAACTCTGGCGAACCGATGACAGTGTTTCACAATAGATATAAGAAATTTAGGTTGGAATTATAAAAAAGGTAGGGGGTAAGAGCGCCGCGGCCGGGGTATGGGCCGCGGTGTCTTCGCAGGCGAAACTATCTTCCTGTGTGGAGAGCGGAGCTGACGGCGGGTTGGTGCCGGACCGGCAGCTCCGCAAAGAGCTATTTAGGTTGTGTTGGGGATTGGGTCGGGGTCTGCGATGGGGTCTGGGTTGGAGGCTGCGTCGGGGGTTGGAAGGGGTGCGGAGTTGTGCGTGGCACGGTTGGCAGCGAGCTCTGCGCGTCTACCGCGACCACTGAAGCCGCCACAAAGGTTCCAGCCTCCACGTCGCCCTCCACGCGCACCCTGTCGCCAGCGTGGATATCGGCCAGGGTGATGGGCTGGTGGCGCCTGCGAAAGGTGGTGTTATCGGTGGCCACAAAGGTGTGGGGGGTGTGGTCCATCGAGCCCAGGAGCGTGATCCTGGCGCCGGACACGGCCCTCACCTCGCCTGCCAGCCAGGTCTTGTTGTAGTTTTCCTGCCGCTCGCGGATCTGCATGGCCAGCTCGGGATCGATCTTTCTGATCACCTTCGCTTCCACGGTCTTGGTCTCCGGATTCACCTCGCCCATGGGGGCGATGAAGTCGCCCACCCTGATGTCGTTGGCATTGAGCAGGTGCGCGGGATTGCCTACTTCACGGCGTCCGCCAGGGCCTCTACTCTCGCCTTCCGGCTTGACGATGCGGGTCTTCAAGTCGAAGTTGACGGTATAGATTTCGCCCGTCACGGTCTTGATGGTGTAGGAATCTTCGCCGGCTTCGATGACGGTTCCAGGCAAAGGGTGTGCGATGCTCTGGTCTTGTCCCTGCCAGCCGCCGGAACCCTGCGCCGGGGCTTGACCGGTGGATGAATCCTGAGCTGTAGCGGCTACGCTGAGCGCCAGGCCGAAGACGATTGCAATTAAGAAACTTAATTTCACGGCAACTCCCGAGGGCGGGATGGCAACACAATCCTTATTAGACGTTATAGACGCCGGAATCGCTCCGCAAGGCAACCAAACCACCGGCTGAATGGCGTGGCGTTTACCGGGCCGCAGCAGCATGAGGCTGAGGCGCCGATGGCATGCTTCGCGCAGTGTTTACGACCGGTTTTTCCACCCGCACCAGCAGCACATCGTGGCTGGCCAGCTCCAGCGGCTCATTGTCGGTCAGCTCCACGGTCTTGCCCGTCCATAAATCCTTGCCCGTTTGCGTTCCGTGCAACCCGAGTTTGCCCAGATCCAGGTGGAAGGGGTGGGTGGAGTAGCGGTTGTCGCCGGCGTTGATGACGGCGATGGCCAGCGCGCCGCCGGCCAGATGCCGGGTCCAGACATCGACCTCGCCTTCGCTGTAGGCGCGCGAGCCCTGCCTGCCCAGCGGATCTTGGTCGATGGCGATGACGCCGCGGTTGGTCAGGATGGCTTTGATCTCCGGCTTCATGTTGGGCAGGTCGTTGCCGGCTAGCAGGGGCGCGGCCAGCATGGCCCACATGGAGAAGTGGGTGCGGTTCTCAGCCAGCGTGAGCTTGCCGTTGCCCACCTCCAGCATGTCGGGATCGTTCCAGTGGCCGGGACCGGCGTATTTGTCCAGGCCCGCCTGCTGGCTGAGGATGACGTAGACGCGGTCCCAGTGGGGATAGATGTCGCCGGTGGTGCGCCACAGGTTGCCGCCCGTCGCCGGCGCCCACTCCCACACCGCGTCCCAGCCGTACTGGCAGAATGAATAGACGATGGGCCGTCCGGTGGCCTTCAGCGCCTGGTCCATCTTGGCGTAGGCGGTGCGCATGAGCCGCATCTGCGCCGCCTTGTCGTTGGGCGCCTGCTTCTCCATCACCTCGGGAATGTAGCTGCACAGGTCGTACTTGAGGTAGTCGATGCCCCACTGGGCGTAGAGTTGCGCGTCCTGGGCTTCGTGGCCCAATGAAGCCTCGTAGCCCGCGCAGGTCTTGGGCCCCGGCGAGGAGTAGATGCCGATCTTCAGTCCCTTGGAGTGAACATAATCGGCCAGCGCCTTCATGTCGGGGAACTTGGAGTTGGTGTGCAGGACGCCGTTCGCGTCGCGCTCCCCCTCCCAGGTGTCGTCGATATTCACGTAGATGTAGCCGGCGTCTTTCATGCCCGTGGCCGCCAACTGGTCGGCGGCGGCGCGGATGTCCTGGTCGGTCACCTTCTCGGCAAAAAAGTTCCAACTGTTCCAGCCCATGGGCGGGGTGAGTGCCACCCGCGGCGAAGCCTTCGGCGGCGTCTTCGCTGCGGCGGGGGTTTGGGATGAGGCGGTGAGCGATGCCAGGGCGAGTACGGCCAGGGAGAGCAAAACGGAAATGCGCATGGTTATCCTCTTGGAAACGATTTCAGGGGAAATTCTATGCCGCTGGAGCGAATTCGGCAATTGGCCGCTTTGCCTGCCTGCGGGCGGGATGGATAAACGAGTTCTTTCGACAAACGAATGCGAGAGTACTCTACTGTTGAGGAGGTTTGTATTCCCATGACCGCCAATGACGCGACGTTGACCACGCTGTTTCTCGAGTGTTCCCGGCGCAAGCTGCTGGAGCAGTATTGGCCCCGGCTGCGGGAATGCGTTGAACCGCTCACGCACGAGCAGGTGTGGTGGCGCCCCAACGATGCCTCGAACAGCGTTGGAAACCTGATCCTGCATCTGAACGGGAACGTGCGCCAGTGGCTGGTGGCTTCATTCAACCGCTTGCAGGATACGCGCAATCGCCCCGCGGAATTCAGTGCAACCGGTTCGATTCCGGCTTCGCTGCTGCTCGACCGGCTCGGCGCAACCATGCAGGAGGCCGCGCAGGTGCTGGCGCGGCTGACCGAGAACGATTTGCTCGCCCAGTACGAGATTCAGGGCTACAAAGTCAAGGGGCTTGATGCCGTGTACCAAGTGGTGGAGCACTTCGCAATGCACTATGGACAGATTCTCTATATCACCAAGAGTCTACGCGGCGCGGATTTGGGATTCTATAAAGAATTGAACAAAACCGGCCGGATTGACTGAATTGATTACCGCCGCTGGGCGCAGGCCACGCGGGGAATGCCTTTGAGGTCGGGAACGAATTCGATTTGAGCGAAGCCGGAAGCTGCGAGCAGCGTGCTGACCGCGGGCGACTGCCCGAATCCGATCTCCAGCGCCACAAAGCCGCCGGAAGCGAGCGCGGCAAAGGCAGCGGGAATCAGCTGGCGGTAAACATCGAGTCCATCGTCGCCGGCAAAAAGGGCCAGCGCAGGCTCGTACTCGCGCACCTCAACGGCGAGAGAGGCGCGCTCGCTCGCGGGCACGTAGGGCGGATTTGAGACGACAATTTCAAAGCAATCCATCGTTGAGAGTCTTGCTCTCCCACCCTTTTCGCACAAAACGCGAAAAGGATGGGGCACGGTGGTAGGGGGTCAGTTTGAGATTTTGAGAAGTTCTTAGGCTTGCCCAATGCGTTCAATTTCGCACGTAAGCAGCGGATAGCAGAAGCTGACCAAGAAATGATCGAAGAATCCGTTCATTCCGAGAAGTCCACCAATTGGCAACCCTTCTTTAAAGGCGGCCTGGATATCGATGGGACC
>JBEKNO010000128.1:0-8767 GCA_049522735.1 Occallatibacter sp. | reverse complement strand
CCAGGTCGATCTGCCGCGCCGTCTCCTCGCTGAAGTCGCGATGCTGCGCGATCTCGCGGCCCAGGAAGATCTGCTCCTCCTTCTTGCCGAAGGTGAGCGGACCCAGCCGGCTCATGCCGTACTCGCAAACCATGCGCCTTGCCAGATCGGTGGCGCTTTCAATATCGCTCCCCGCCCCGGTGGACATCTGGCTGAGGAATATCTCCTCGGCCACGCGCCCGCCGTAGGCAATGGCCAGATTCGCTTCCAGATATTCGCGCGTGTAATTGTGCCGGTCGCCGGGCAAAAAGATGGTGACGCCCAGAGACATGCCGCGGGGGATGATGGTGACCTTGTGAATGGGGTCGGAGTGCTCGTGCTTGAACGAAACCAGCGCGTGGCCCGCTTCGTGATAGGCGGTCACCCGCTTCTCCTCCTCGGTCAGCAGCATGGACTTGCGCTCCGCGCCCATGAGCACCTTGTCCTTGGCCACCTCGCAGTCGTACATCACTACCTGCTTGCGGTTCATGCGCGCGGCGCTCAGCGCGGCCTCGTTGACCATATTGGCCAGGTCGGCACCGCTGAAGCCAGGCGTGCCGCGAGCAAGCACGTTCAGGTTCACGTCATCGGCGATAGGAACTTTCTTGACGTGGACGCGCAGAATTTCCTCGCGGCCGCGCACGTCCGGCAGGCCCACCACCACGCGGCGGTCAAAGCGCCCGGGCCTGAGCAGCGCCGGGTCCAGCACGTCGGGCCGGTTGGTGGCCGCCACCAGGATCACGCCGTCGTTGGATTCAAAGCCGTCCATCTCCACCAGCAACTGGTTCAGCGTCTGTTCGCGCTCGTCGTGCCCGCCGCCCAGGCCCGCGCCGCGATGGCGGCCCACGGCATCGATCTCGTCGATGAAGATAATGCAGGGAGCATTCTTCTTGCCCTGCTCAAACAGGTCGCGGACGCGGCTGGCGCCCACGCCCACAAACATCTCCACAAAATCCGAGCCGGAGATGGAGAAGAAGGGCACATTGGCCTCGCCGGCCACCGCCCTCGCCAACAGCGTCTTGCCGGTTCCCGGAGGACCCACCAGCAGAACGCCCTTGGGAATGCGGCCTCCGAGTTTTTGAAACTTCTGCGGCTCTCTCAGGTACTCGATGATCTCCTTCAGCTCTTCCTTGGCCTCGTCCACGCCGGCCACATCCTTGAAGGTGATCTTTTTCTGTTGCATGGAGAGCAGCCGCGCGCGGCTCTTGCCGAACGAAAGCGCCTTGTTGCCGCCCGACTGCATCTGCCGCATCATAAAGAACCAGAATCCGATAAGCAGAATGAAAGGGGCCCCGTTGATCAGCAGCGGAATCAGAATGCTGTTCTGCGGATCCTTGATGGTGAAAGAGACCTTGTAGGTGTGCAGATCCTTGGTCAGGCTGTCGGTGTTGGAGGGAATCGTGGTGTGAAACTGATCCTTCGAGCCCTTGAGGTGGCCGTGAAGTTCGGAACCCTGGATGGCGACATCCTGCACCTGCTGCGCCTCGATCTTGTCCAACAGATCGGAGTAGCCGATCTCATTGTCCTTGCCCACGGCGCCCCTCTGCACCAAGCTAAAAAGGAGTATGCAGCAGACCCCGATAAAGACCCAGAACATGGCCGTTTTGACCGTCGAATTCACCCGGATTCCTCATTCCCGGCGGGGGAGAATCCGCTCCAGGATCCCCAACTCCGCCCCCATCATCCTTAGACGTTCGAAACTGCCTTGAAGTCACAGAAAGTACACGACATCAGGCGGCATACGCGCACCCACCGCCGCAGGATGAGCAGTAACATCGATTGTACTCCCAAGTCCTCTAAACTTGGAACTTTCCCGTGGACGATTCCACGGCAGCATCCCTGCCGTTACCCCTTCCCGGAGGTTCCGTCCGGTCAAGATGCTGATCCGCCGCACTCGCCCATGCCTACGCCCGCGTCTTCCAGGCTGGTAGCCAGCACGCGGATTCCCGGCTCGGGCTCCAGCTCCACGCCCTTCATCCACACGATGCGGCCGCCTACCTCGAGCACCGGCCAAAGCGTCCGCCTGCTTCCCGTAACCCGCAGCCGCTCCAGCACTTCCTTCACCTTGCGCGGCCCGCCCGAGTGGCGCAGCCTCACCCGGTCGCCCGGCCTCCAGTTGCGCAGCCTGGCCACCGGCCCCGGATCAGGCGTCCGGGGCTTATCCACCGGAGAAACCGCAGCAACCTCGATGCGCAGCCGAAGGCCGAAGGCCGGAGCCTCAATTTCACCGGGAATCGGCCCGCTGTACTCCTCCACTGCCTCCGCCGCGCTCTCCCCGGCCATCGGCTCCACCGTCAGCCGCAGTTCGCGGTGGGTTCGCTCGGCGCGCAGCCCCTGGGCCAATTCACATCTCTGCCCGGCCCGGCCAGTGAGCGCAAGGGCGCGCAGCGCCTCGGTCGAGGCAAAGTCGGGCGCTGCGCCCAATTTCTCCGCCGCATACCGCAAAAGCCTCCGTCGCACCGCCGGGGCCAGCGCGGCAAGCTTCGCCACGTCCAGCGCCAGGCCATCGCCGCCGGCGCGGCCCCCACCCCGCACCGCCCGGCCCGGCATCACCAGCAGCGGCGCCAGCCGGGCCATCTCGCTTTGCCACCACGTCTCCTCGTCGCGAGCCAACTCAGCCATCTGCGCCAGGTGCTCGCGCAGCCGCGGGTTCCAGCCCTCCAAAAGCGGCAGCAGTTCATGCCGGATGCGGTTGCGGGTAAAAGTCAGATGACGGTTGGAGGAATCCTCCCGCCAGCCCTGCCCCATGGCCTTCAGATAGGCCTCCACCTCGGCCCGCGTCGCACTCAATAGCGGGCGAAGAATCCGGCCCTCCGGAAATTCGATCACCGGATGGATGCCCGACAGACCTTCAGTCCAGGCTCCGCGCAGAAACTTGGCCAGCACGGTCTCCGCCTGGTCGTCGCGTGTGTGGGCGGTGGCCACGGCATCCACCTCGCCCGAGGCCATCAGCTCCCGGAACCAGCCGTAGCGCAGCCGTCGCGCCGCCTCTTCAATGGTTTCCCCGGTCTTGCCTGCCTCGCCTTTGGTATCGACCCGCGCCTCGTGGAAAGCCAGGCCCAGTTCCCCGGCCAGCGCGCGCGCAAAAGCCAGGTCGGCATCGGCCTCTTCGCCGCGCAAGCCGTGGTGCAGGTGGGCGGCGTGCAGCACCAGGCCCAGTTCCCCGCTCCGCTCCGCCAAAGCGCGCACCAGGGCCACGGAGTCCGCTCCGCCGGAAAGGCCCACGGCCAGCCGCAGGCCCGGCTTGAGCAGCCTGGTGTCGATCGGCAGCGTTGCAGATCCCGTTGCTAATTTTCTTAGAGAGAACATCCGGCGCATCTCAAAATCATACGGTTCCAATGCCGTTCCGTGCCCCATCCTTTCGCCTTTTTTCTGGCGAAAGGGTGGGAGACCACGAATCCCCCTACCGGCGGCCTTTCAAGAAAAACTCTGTCTGAATGCAATGTCCGTTGTATACTTCACCCGGTATGCAAGTATTCGCAATTCTTCCTGCCGCGGGGCTGGGCACCCGGATGGCGGGACCGCAACCCAAACAGTTTCTTATTCTCAGCGGCCTCCCCATCCTGATCCATTCGCTGCGCGCCTTTGCCGCGGTTAAGCGGGTAACGGCGACCTATGTGGCTGTGCGCAAGCCCGAGATGGAACGCGTCCAGGCCCAGATAGCCGAGTACGGATTTGCCGGCCGCGTGCATGTGGTCGAGGGCGGCGACAACCGCCAGGAGTCGGTATCCCACGCCCTGGCCGCTCTGCCCGCCCAGCCGGACGACATTGTGCTGGTCCACGACGCGGTCCGCCCCCTGATCGACGCGGCCACCATCGACCGCACCATTGACGCGGTCGCCGAGTACGGAGCCGCCATCGTCGGCCTGCCCGCTGTGGACACCATCAAGCAGGTGGAGCGCACCGCCCACGGCGCTCTCGTCACCTCCACCATCCCCCGCGAGTACATTGTGCTGGCGCAGACCCCGCAGGGCTTCCGCTTCGGCCTGTTGCAGAAAGCCTTCGCCGAGGCCGCCGCGGACGGCTTTGTGGGCACCGACGAAGCCTCGGTCGTGGAACGCGCCGGCCTTCCGGTAGCCGTGGTCCACGGCTCTCAGGTTAATCTGAAGATTACCCAGCCGGGCGACCTGGAGTTGGCCGAGTTCTACCTCCGCCAGCGCGCCCGCTGATTTCGGCTGGGAGAAACAAAATTGCTGTCATCATGAGCAGCTCGACTCGCAGCAGCAGGTTACAGCCGGAAATGAACGGGCCGGATGTCCCAAAAATGCTCCGTGCCCCGTCCTTTCGCCTTTTTTCTGACGAAAAGGTGGGAAACCTCGACCCTCAACCCGCCCCGTTCATCAGGAGCGGAGCACCAATAACAGGATGTCATTCTGAGCGACACTGAGTTTGCCGCGGCGGACGAAGGGGAGTCGAAGAACCTGCGGTTGCTTTTCCATTTCTTTGGTTCAACCGAAAATTCGCTCACTGCCGCCAGGGTATAAGAACAGGCACGGTCACCATGGAAACACGCATCGGATTTGGCTATGACTCGCACGCCTTCAAAAAAGGCGTGCCGCTGCGCATCGGCGGACTCACGCTCCAGCATCCCGAGGGCTTGGCCGGCCACTCCGACGGCGACGTGCTGCTGCATGCCATCACCGACGCCCTGCTGGGCGCCGTAGCCGCCGGCGACATCGGCAGCTTCTTCCCCCCCGGCGATCCGCGCTGGAAAGACGCCGACTCGGCCATCTTCCTCAACCTGGCCATGGAGGAGCTGCAGCACGCAGGCTTTCGCATCGTCAACGTCGATACCACGCTCATCCTGGCCGCGCCCAAAATCTCTCCCATGGTTGAAGAGATGCGCGCCCGCGTCGCCGACCTGCTCAGCCTGGGCACGGACCAGGTGAGCATAAAAGCCAAAACCCCTGAGGGCCTCAACCTTGACCACGTCGCCCAGTGCCACGCCGTCGCCCTGGTGGAGCGCGTTCTGGAACCCGAAGAGCTGAAGAGCATGAGCGCCGTCATTGAAAGCCAGCGCCAGCTCGAAGACGTCGTCGAAGACCTGCTCAGCTCCGTCCACGGCGTGCCTAAAAAGCGCAGCGCCCCGGTCTACGACACCGAGGACATTACGTAGAGCTGGGATCAGAGAGTAGGGAACAGGGAACAGTAATCGGAGTTCTCACAATGACTGCTGCGGCTGCAAAGGACAAAGCACTTATCGGAGCGGCAGGAGTGTTTCACGTAACGGCGGAGCTTTCGCTGCGTGGCATGATTGCGCTGCCAACTATTCGGAATACTGCCGGGTATGACATTATTGTTACGAACCGTGATGGCTCAAAACACGCAAACATCCAGGTCAAGACTTCGAGTCAGCGGCCTACCTTCTTGCCCATATGTTGGCGAATCGACAGCGTTAAGAACGGACCAGATGACTACTATGTGCTCCTCCGTCGTAATGAAACGAACTATGGATTCGAAGGTTATATGCTGGCCGGTGGGGAAATGAAGGAAAAACTAACTGTGTATGATGCTTTGTACACCGAGAACGGGTTGGAGCGAAAATTCAGCTTGTGCCTATGCCTGTACGTTGATGAAAAACTACATATCTCCAAAGAAGATATTGAGGGCTGGCAGAAGCAATGGAAGGATTGGCGCCTAGAGTGAGATCATGGCCAAAGTGGATTCAACTGCACCCCATGTTGATGCTCAATTAGCAAATCATGCCCATCCTAGACCAGCAGGATCGGAACTCCGTAGTTGAGCAACAGCCGGTCACTCGTAACCAGAATCAACCCTTCCACCATGGCCTGAGCCACCAGAAGGCGGTCAAATGGGTCGCGATGGTGAAGAGGCAAGTCACGCACCGCTTCCCCGTGCCGTATGGTCACAGGCAGTTCCGTCATTCCATGGGTTTGCAGGAAGTCGGAAACTGGCCGGAGGAGCGTCAGCCCGCCAAGCGACTGTTTGATGCCCAGTTCCCAGGCCGTCACCGCGCTCAAGTAGACCTGCGACGCCGTTTCGATCTTCCCCATCACCAAGGCCGGCAGCCGCTCCGGCTTCCGATCCAGCCAAACCACAACATTGGAATCCAGCAAAAGCGCGGAGTCCGTCATTTCGTTTCCACCGCGGCGGGTGCATCGCCAAATGGGTTTTCTTGTCCCTCGTCCTGGAAGTAAGAAAGAGGAATGTCATCCTCCCAGTCGTCGGAAAGAAATGTGATGCCCAGCAAGTTCTGCCCAAACTTCCGTAACGGCGCTGCGACCTTGTCCGTTTCCGCCATCGCGGTCAGCCGCGCCATCGGCTTTCCCGCCTTGGCAATCACGAACTCTTCGCCCTTCGCCGCCCGCTCCACCAGGCGGGAAAGCTGCGTCTTTGCCTCGTACAAATTCACCTGCGTACTCGCCATGGCCGCCTCCATCGCTTCTCTCAACTGCTTTGATTATGCGCTCATCTCCCCTGGTTGGTCAAGTTGGTCAAGCAAGCCGAAACCTGCTGCACGCCGGATCCGCATCCCACCGGTTTGTAGACCACGCGAATCCGATTGCGGATTTTTCCCCCAGGCCTTATCTTGTCTCAGTGTTCCATCCCACTCCCGGAGTGTTCTGTATGCATTTTGTGGCGCTTTTTCTTCAAAGCCAACCTGACGCCGAAACCGCCAAGAGTGTCATCCTGGCCATGATGGCGATTATCCCGCTCATCATTTTGGTGGCGCTGGCCATCGTTATCGTGCCTTTCTGGTTCATCTGCAAGAAGGCCGGCTTCTCTCCCTGGCTCTCGTTCCTGAACATCATTCCCATGGGCAATCTGGTTCTGATATACGTGCTGGCCTTCTCAGACTGGAAGGTTGTGCCCACGCCCCAGCCTGCCTGGATGCCGCAGCAGCCTTACCCGCCGCAGCCGCCTTACCCGCCGCAGGCCTGAGCCTGTCCGCGTCCTCTGGAGAGGGACGGTGCTAGCATCGAGAATGGAAAGAAACCGTCACGATGCCTGATTCGAACCCCTCTCCAGCAAGCGCGCCTCGCGTCCGTTTTGCCCCCTCGCCCACCGGCTTTCTGCACGTGGGCAGCGTCCGCACCTTTATCTTCAACTGGCTCTATGCCCGCCACAATCACGGAACCATGGTGTTGCGTTTGGACGACACTGATGTGGAGCGCAACACCGAGGCCAGCGTCCAGTCCATCTTCGAGGGGCTGCGCTGGCTGGGTCTTGACTGGGACGAAGAGTACAAGCAATCCGAGCGTCTTGCCCTGCACCGCCGGCAGGCCGAAGCCATCTTCTTGAGGGGCCTCGCCTATCGCGACTTTACCCCCGCCCACAGCGGAGACAGCGACCAGTCCTCGGCCCAGGGCGCATGGCTCTCGAATCCCGGTATGCGCGAATTGTCCAGAGAAGAGTCCGACCGCCGCGCCGCCGCGGGCGAGCCCTTCGCCCTGCGCTACCGCGTCCCCCGCGGCCAGGGCCGTACCCTGCGCTTCACCGACAGCGTCTACGGCCCGCAGTCCAAGCTCGCCGACGAGGTTGAAGACTTCGCCCTGCTGCGTTCTGACGGAATGCCCACCTACCACATGGCCTCCTGCGCCGACGACGCCGATCTCCGCATCAGCCACATCATCCGCGGCCAGGATCACCTCACCAACACCTACAAGCACCTGCTGATCTTTGAAGCCCTCGGCATCCCGCCGCCCCAATTCGCCCATCTTCCCTTGCTCGTCGCTCCCGATGGCAGCAAACTCTCCAAGCGCCGTCACGGCCCCGTCGTCAGCGTCACCACCTACCGCGATGCCGGCTTCCTCCCCCAGGCTTTCGTCAACTTCCTCTGCCTCCTCGGCTGGTCGCCCAAGGACGACCGCGAGTTCCTCACTCTCGACGAGCTCACCGCCGCGTTCACTCTCAAGGGCGTCAACCGCGCCAACGCCGTCGTGAACTTCGACGAAGCAGCCCTGAACTCTTCGGATTTACAGCTTGCGGAAATACTCGATTCGGAGGGAGGCGGGGGTTTCAACCCCCGCATACAACCAACAGAATCAACGCGGGCTTTAGCCCCGGAGGGACGCTTTCCACCAACTGCACCCGGAATCCCCGGTTTTTCCGCAACCTGTTTAGACCCCTTCGACCCGAAGGCTGTCTGGCTCAACGCCGAACACATCCGCGCCCTGCCCGTCGACGAGCTCAGCCCCCTGCTCCAGCCCTTTTTCGAACAGGCCGGCTTCCATCCCTCGCCCGATAAGCTCCTCGCCGTCACCCCGCTCATCCGTGAGCGCATCAAGCTCCTGCGTGATGCCCCCTACACCGCCGACTTCTTCTTTCTCCCCCAGCTCGCCCCCTACGACCCGGCCGAGCTAATCCCTCAAAAAGGCGACGCCGCCATGGCTCTCCGTGTTCTGCAACATGCTCAAGAAGTTCTGGCCACAACTGCCTTCGATCACGATTCGCTGGACCAGGCGCTTCGAGCCGCAGCCGCGCACCTGGGTTTGAAGGCCGGTCCCATGTTCCAGCCCATAAGAGTCGCCGTCTGCGGACGCAAGAACGCGCCGCCGCTCTTTGAAACCATGGCCGTCCTCGGCCGCGACGCCTGCCTAGCCCGCATCCGCCAAGCCGAAGCCAGCCTTCAATCGCTCCTTTGAGCACAGCCTTAGCTTGCCCATCAGGGCAATCGCATTTGAAAACTGCTTGAACCAGCGTTGACACTTACTCGGGGCGAACAGGCAAGCGACTCTTGCAGGAGGGCCGAGCCATGCCCAAATCTGCGTCCCGCGAAGAAACTCTG
>JBEKNO010000127.1:0-8835 GCA_049522735.1 Occallatibacter sp. | reverse complement strand
GATGATAGATTTCAGATATTCTGCGATCATAAACGTCGAACGTGCGATTGACCATCTTTTCGGCAGTGAAGAATTTATCAAATAGCATGCGTGAGTGGCTTCCAAAGGATGCACGTAAAGCTGGGTTGTCAAGTAGGGATTCCAGTGCATCCCGCAATGTGCGCTCATTGGCTCGGCCCACCAATAGTCCATTCCATCCCTGGCGCACCGCTTCGGAAACGCCTCCAGTATCCGTGGCAATGATGGGAAGGCCGGCACACATAGCTTCCAGAATGCTGATCGGAAGACCCTCGTATCTGGATATTAGAGCAAACACATGTACATTTGTAAGCAATTTGCGCACATGAACACAGTCTCCTAGGAAAGCTGTTTTGGCTGACAATCCCAACTGTGCAACGTAAGCGCGCGATGACTGTAGCAGAGGGCCATCACCTATAAGCCAAAGCCGGAAGGGCGTTTGTACCTGGCTTAGCGCCCGAAGCAGGGTCAGGTGATCTTTTTGGAGGCTGAATCTTGCTACCATTGCAATGATGGGCGGCCATCCTTGCTCAGGGTGTGCTCGTCCTGCATTGTCGCCGATCCCATTTTCGATCGTACAAATGCGTCTGGTATTAGCTATACTATAGCGCAGAGCAAGATCACGATCGAATTGTGACACCGTGATTATATTGGCGCTAAGATGCCCTGCAAACCACTCCAAAGGAATTGTGGTCCATTTACGGAGACGTGAAACGCCTTCGGAGAATGCCCAACCATGAGCTGTAAATATGCATGGGATACGATATAACTGCGCGGCAACGCGTGCTAGTAAGCCGGCTTTAGATGAATGTGCATGAATTATGGTCGGCCGGAACAGATGTATGACTCGACATAATTGCACAAGCGCATACAAATCCTTTAGTGGCTTAACTGGCACGACCAGATGAGTCAACAGGAACACGGGGATGCCAAGGGCTTTTGCTGCGTTGGTAAGGAACCCGATCTCGCCTGTCGCCAATGCTGTTGTGTAACGACCAACAGATGCATGTAGTAACTCCAAGACATGTGTTTGAGCGCCGCCATGTTCGGACCGCGTGACAACATAGAGTATTCTATTCTCTAAATTCAGTTGCGTACGTGGCAAAGCACACCTCCTATGATGCTTATTTATCTTTCAGCGTACTGCTGAGCGGTTGTCTTTGTGATCCAGATTATGCACGAGTTATACTGCATAGTCCCAACATAGAGATATGCCATCGGGACATTCCCGGAATGGGAAAAAGCGACTAATCAATCATAAGTTTCGAATCGGTTCATCTTGTGATATGTCTGTGAGTACGAGAAGATCGTATGAAGGTGAGTAGGCATTACCTTGTGAAGAAGTACAAGTACAATGTCAGAAATGAAGATACAAATTATCCAATTACGCAAGTCCATCATTCTGATCGTGCTTCTCTATCTGGCCCTGCCGAATCTTCTGCTGCTGTTCACTACCCGCACACTGGGTGCATTACCGCATGGGTACATCAATCTGGAGTGCCTGCTGATTGGAGCGCTGGGCGTTTTCCTGCCGCGAGGAGTGGTATTTGCCCTGCTTTTTCTGGAATCGCTTGTGGACTTTGCCTATAGTCTTTGCTACACCTACAAGTTTTCCCTGGGGGAATTGCTCTCTTCGCTTCGCTATCTGACTGCGATGCCCACAGGCCGGGTGCTGGAAGGGCTTGCCGTCCTGATCCTAAGCATCCTCGCCTGCACCATCCTGGCACTGGTCCGGCCTCGTCCTCGGCAGCGTCTATGGGCAGCAGGCGTGCTGCTGGTCTGCGTTGCCATCCCTACCGCCATCGATATGTTCGATGGGCAGAATTTCTTGTGGCGCAAGGATGCCACGCTCACTTCCTATCACCTGGTCCGCAGTCCGATCCTCGTTCTGGGGATATGGCAAGCCGACTCTTTCCGGACGGGCGCGGAGTCGCGCCACACGGACGACGCCCCAATGAACTCCGCTTCCTCTCCAGCCATCTCCTTTCTCGACGGTCAGCGGAATGCGGCACAGTCTCCTAATGTCGTACTCATTGTCGTCGAGTCGTGGGGATTGGCGCTCGATTCTCATCTTGCGCAGGCGCTTGCCGCCCCTTATTACGATCCTCGCATCACGCGCAAATACAAGGTAACTTATGGGGCCGTCCCTTTCACCGGGCTTACGGTGCCAGGCGAGGCGCGCGAACTTTGCCACTCCACTACCGGCTTTGGCATACTGCACGCCTCGGCTGAGTTGGCGGAGCAATGCCTGCCCGCTGTCTTTCATGCCCGCGGCTACCAGACCCTCGCCATCCACGGCTATGTCGGCCAGATGTTTTACCGCAGTACCTGGTATCGGAACCTGGGCTTCGACCGGAGCTGGTTCGGCCCCGACTTGCATGGAATTGGACTTCCCAACTGCCGTGGAGCATTTCCGGGAATATGCGATGCATCCATTGCCGGCTGGATGGGAAGTTCGTTTCTCTCAGTGGACCAGGATAAGCCCCTGTTCATCTACTGGGTGACGTTGAATTCTCATCTCCCCGTACCCGCAAAGCCCGATCTTCCCGACGATGGTGTCTGCGCGACACAGCCTGCGCTCAAGAATTCAGTAGCGCTTTGCTCATGGTTTCGCCTGGTGCGGGCGGTGCACCAGGCCGTCCAGAAGGTGGCCTTGGGGGCAACCGCAAGACCGACCGTCTTCGTCCTGGTCGGCGATCATGCGCCGCCCTTCGGCGATCCTCAGTTACGGTCTGACTTCTCAAGCACCCAAGTGCCTTATGTGATGCTGATGCCAATAGCGGAGCCTCAGCGGTAATCCACATTCCCGCAGTGCTTTATGCAAGCTTCCGCACGCCTTATCCATGCGCATCGATCCTGCGTATCTATCATGTTATGAGCTGCCTACGGTTCATATCCCCTGTTCTGCAGTTTTGATTCCAGTCGCAGAGGCGGCTCTCTTGTTCGTGTCCTGATGGCCCAAAAATCATTTTCCTGCCACCCGGCTTAGCGTCTGCCTCAAGAACTGCAACTTTCGCCAGTCGATAACGTCTTGATTGTATAGTCGAGCAAAGCGCTATACTTCATAGCGGTTTTGAATCCGGAGTGCATATGAAACGGTATGTTGCCGCTCTTGCCGCCTTACTCTGCGTTCTCTCCGGAACGCGGACCCCGGCGCAGACCCAACGCGCCCTGCTCATCGGCATCAATACATACCAGCCTGAAGGAACCCAGGCGCAGCATCCTGCCGGCTGTACCTACGGCCGCTGTGAGCTGGGGCGCTTTGAAAACCTGGACGGCGCGGTCAACGATGTCCAGGCCATGGCCGACCTGCTCACCAGTCCCAAATTCGCCTTTCCAGCCAACCAGGTGGTCCTGCTCACCAATCCGGCGCCTCCCCGGCCCCGCTCCGGGGTGACGGTTCTGCCGGCCGCCGAGACCGATCGCGACGGCATCCTGGCCGCCATGCAGAAGTATCTCGTAGACCTGCCGCAGCGCGGCGACACAGTGGTCTTTTACGACGCCAGCCACGGCTCCCTGCGCGTCAACAGCAAGGGGAACAAGCTCACCGTACTGGTAAACGGTCAATATGTCCATGCCGACAGCACGCTGGTTCCCGCCGACGCCTACAAGGGCGGTTACGACGTGCGCGACCGCGAAATGACTCGCATCTTCAATGCCGCCCTGGACAAGGGAATTCATCTTACCGCGATCTTTGACAGTTGCCACAGCGGCGGTCTCAGCCGCGGCATCGGCCCCAGGTACCGTGAGCGCGCTCTGGCCTTCGATCCGCGCGACATCGCCGAGGCTCCCGAGACGCTTGCCAATGGAGAGCCGCGGCCCGCGCCCACCCAGCGCACTGACAATCCGGCGCTTGTCTTCTCTGCCGCGCAGCAGGACCAGACGGCCAAGGAGATGCCTCCATCGGCCACGGCCACCGAGCCGCATGGGGCCTTTACCGCCGCTCTGGTTGAAGCGATTGAAGCCCTGCCCGCCTCCACGCCGGCTTCCATGGTTTATCAGCGCGTGAAGGCTGTGCTGGAAGGCGGCAGCGTTCCCGACCAGGAGCCCGATCTGGACGCCACCGCCGCGCGGCGCCAGCAGCCGCTCTTCGGCGGAACGCCAGCGGACTCCAGCAAGGCACACACCGCCGCTCTCATGACCGATGAGGACGGCAGCGTCTGGCTGGACATCGGCCGCGTTTCCGGCATTGGCATGGGCAGCGAATTCACCTCCATGCTCCCGGACAGCAAGGGCCAGACGGTCAAACTTCGCGTTAACGGTCAGGAAGGCATCGCGCGCTCCTCGGCCAGCGTCGTCAGCCCGCCCGGCGCCAAGGTTGCTCCCGGCGAACTCTTCGAACTAACAAAATGGCTTCCCGCGGAATCGGCGCCACTGAGGGTCTGGCTTTGGCCATCCAATCTGTCTGAAGTGGAGATCCTTGCCGCGGCAGCGCAGATCAATGACGCCGGAGTCTCTTCGGTCTCCGACCCGGCCGAGAAACCGTGGACTCACATCCTCTGCTGGGACGGCACAAACTGGACGCTGCAACAGGCCGGCGCGCCTTCTCCCACCATCCTCGGCGCGAAACTGACGGCGGATATATTGAAGCAGCATCTTTCCGCCGGCGCCAAACTCTGGGTCAACCTTCCATCGCCGAGGGCGTTAGCCGCCAAACTCGTACCGGCTGACCGTAACAGCGCCGTCCAGATTGCGTCCGATCTGGCTGGAGCCCACTACGCCCTTACCGGCGTGCTCACCGCGGATGGACCTGCCTACGCCTGGTTTCACAAGAGCGAGCTTGCCGCCGGCCCGCCTAAATCCGGGCGTGCAGATCACAGCCCGGGCTGCTCCGCCACGTCGCAGTATCCGGTGCGCAGCGACTGGGTGACGATGGCCGGCTCGAGCGACCTCGACCAGGGCGGCGCGGCGCTGAACAAATACGCATCGCTGCTGGCCAAAGTTCACGGCTGGCTGGAGCTGGCCGATAGTCCCGCCGACGCATCCACGGCCAACTACTACACACTGGCCATGGTTCCTGCATCCGGCGAAACGCCGCTTGCCTCCAATCAGCCCGCACGCCAGGGCGATCTGATGAAGATGGCCTTGCAATCCACGGATCGTGTCATCGAGAAGCGCTGGGTCTACATCCTGGACATCGATTGCCACGGCAAAGGCACACTGCTCTATCCGCGGGACTATGCTGAAAATCAGTTCCCCAGCGCCGCCGATACCGGCCGCCAGTTTGTCCTGCCCGGCGCGCGCACCCTGCGCATCGGCCCGCCCTACGGCGTGGACACGCTGATTCTGCTCAGCACGGCGCAGCCGCTGCCCGATCCCTACGCGCTGAATTTTGAGGGGGTGGCTTCGCGCGGTACGCGGGGAGCGGAATCGCCCCTCCAACAGTTGCTGGGCAACACCAGCGGAGGAACGCGCGGATTTTCCGGCGAAATTCCTACCAACTGGGGCATGGGGTTGATTACAATGCGAAGTGTTCCCAGGGATGTAAGCAAGTGAGTGCCATGAACTGGAAACCCGGCCCCCCAACTTTCTTGACGAAATCCATCTTTCCTTGAAGGAGGACGATCATGACCATTTCCCGCCGCAGTTTTGTATTCGATGCCTCCGCCCTCGGTCTGCTTGCCGCTCTTTTGCCCGAGCTCGCCGCCGCGCAAGCCTCTGCCCCACCGGTTTCTGCGGAGGAAGCACCCCACGACTCTTATGGTTTCTGGAACGGATTTTACGACTCCGTGAACCCGTACAGTCAGAACTACGGTTTGAAGAGCCGCGGACCGAAGGACCAGCTTCCCGATCCCGCCGCCGAGACGCAGTATCTGCATTACATGAGCGACAAGAAGAAGTTGCGCTATGCCACCGACATCGATAAGGATGAGTTGCTGAGCCACGACGGCGACGTAGCCGTCAGCATCGCTCTCTCGCAATTTCGTCCCGGCAGCGGGGACAACAACGCGCATCCCTCGCAGCTTCGCCTGGACACCACCCAGATACACCCGTACATGAACATCATCGCCCCGCTGGCATGGTCTGCCATTGCATCGCTGGCGCCCGACAAGGCGGGCAAAGTTTCGCTCGACCAACTCGGCTTCAAGACCCCTCAGGCTACGCAGGGCACCAGCAAGATACTGTTCACCCAGGGCACCGGCAAGCTGGCGGTAAACATATCGAAGGCTCCCAGCACCTCGTTTTTTGTGAAGGCGCTCAACATCATGATGGCCGGCGCCAAGATGGTTGCTCCCATGGTCACCCTGCCGGCTATCAGCACACCCGCGCTCAGTGCCTTTAGCGAAATAATGAGTTACTGGGAAGATCGCACCAGGTTTGTGATGGCCGGAAATCTGACCAGTGCGGTGGCCACGCAACAGGCATACAGCGACCCCGACAGGGAAGACCGCTACATCGGCCTGCTCTCCGGCGACTATCTGATGCTTCCGCAGAGGCACACAGACGAACTGGCCAAGGAATTGGCTAATCTGGATCTGATTCAGGGTTACCTTATACGCAAGGACGCCGATCCCAATCTGCCCCTGGCCACCCGTGCGGAAAGCGCTGTTCCCGGCATTACGTACGCGTCCATGCGCATCAGCGTGCAGCCGCTCGACACCTCTACTTCATCTTCAAACAAACTCGCGTCCGCCATCGGCAGCCTAACCGGTTCCGCGTCCGCCAGCAAGAGCAGCTCAACAAAAAGCAGTTCCACCAGCAGTTCAGCGAAGGGCGGTTCCAGCGGCTCAACCAAAAGCAGTACCACCAAGAGCACTTCCAAACCAACCGAAGAGAAAGGTTCAACTGACAGCGAACCGAAAAAGTGAGCTGTAAGTCGTATTCATTGGCTGAGTGCCGGATCAATAATCCCGGCAGGTCAAGCTGGCGCCGACCCGGTGTGACAAAGGGGGCAAGATGAATCTGGCGCGGAAATATCGATTGATTGCCTGCCTGGGCATCGCGCTGCTGTTTGCGGCGGCTGCCCAGGCGCAGAGCGGCCCGCTCAAGGATGAGATTGCCCAGCATGAGCAGAAGCTGGCGGCGGCGCGCGATGCCAAAAGCCTGAAGGAAGAGGCGACGGAGCTGAATATCCTGGGCTTCCTGTGCAGGCAGGCAGGGAAGATGCGGGATGCCCTGAACTACCTGAACGAAGCCCTGACCATTCAACAAAATGGAAACAACCATGCAGCCCAGGCAATGACCGAGAACACCTTGGGCAGGGTATACACGGACCTGGGCCAGGAAGATAAAGCGCTGGCGCTCTTCAACCAGGCGCTGACGGTTTGGCGCTCGCTGGGAATTAAGCAGGCCATTGCCCTCACGCTGAACAATATGGGCAGAGCCTATAACAACCTGGGGCGGCGGGAAGAAGCACTGAAGGTTCTGAACGAGTCGCTGTCCATCTGGCAAGAGATCGACAACGGGAGTGGCAATAGGCGGATGATGAGCGGCAGGGACCGGCTGCGCAATCTGGGTCAGTTGAAGGATCTGAAGGAACAGAGAGATGAGATGCCGGCGAAGTGGCGGGAAGAGGGAGGCCACGCCGGCGAAGCGAGCACGCTGGACAATCTGGGCAGAACCTACGCCGATATGGGCCAGGGAATGACGGCGCTGGATTATTTCAACCAGGCTTTGCCCCTGTGGCGCGATGCCGGAGAGCAAGGCGGCGAGTCGCTGACGCTGAACAATATGGCCAGAACCTATGCCGATCTGGGCAAGAAGCAGAAGGCGCTGGAGACCTATAACCAGGCGTTGTCTATCTGGCGTGAAACCGGCAATCGCCAGGGCGAAGCAAGCACGCTGAACAACATAGGCCGGCTATACCGCGATCTGGGGCTGCAGCAGTCGGCACTGGACTATTACAACCAGGCGCTGCCCGTTTGGCGCGAAGTAGGAAACCGCAGTGGGGAGGCGCTGGCTCTCAACGATATCGGCAGGGCCTATGCCGACATGCATCAACCGCAAAAGGCGCTGGAGTACTCCGGCCAGGCGTTGCCCATCTGGCGCGAGACCGGGAACCGGCGCGGCGAAGCGGCGACGCTGAATAATATGGGCCGGGATTATTCCGATCTGGGCGAGGCAGACAAGGCACTGGAGTTTGACATCAAGGCGCTGGCCATCTGGCGCGAGGTGGAGGACCGGCGCGGCCAGGCGCTGGCGCTGATGACCATCGGCTGGGCTTACTCGGCGCGAAAGGAGTCACAGAAGGCTCTGGCGAGCGAGTTGGCGGCATTGTCTTTGACCAAGGCCGCAGGCGATCCGGAGATTGAGGGCGGGATTGAAACATCGCTGATGATGGGCTTTCGCAATCAGCATCGCCCCCAGGAAGCGACCTTTTTCGGGATGGAGGCGGTGAACTCCTACCAGCAGATTCGCAAAAATATTTCCGGGCTGAATAAGGATCTGCAAGCTGGATTTGCGCAATCGAAGTCGGCAACCTATCGTCTCCTGGCAGAGCTTTTGGTGCAGGCCGACCGGCTCGGTGAAGCTGAACAGATTCTCGATCTGCTCAAAGAGCAGGAGTTGAACGATATTGTGCGCGGCGCCGCTCCCGATGCCGGAGCCAAAATCGAGCCGCTGAAGATGACCGCCGCGCAACAGAAGGCGCAAAACGATTTGGCGGCTCCGGAGAAGATGGCCGTAGCGTTGACAGACCTATGCATGGAATATGCCGCGTTGCAAGCCAAAGCGGCGCACAACGCAGAGGAAGACGCGCGGCTGAAGACATTGAGCGCAAGCATCGAGCAGGGAATCAGAGAAATCCTGGCCTTCTTCGCCAACACCATCGATCCGGAACTGGAGCAGAAGCCCGGCTCCGATAAAGAGAACGGATCT
>JBEKNO010000126.1:0-8929 GCA_049522735.1 Occallatibacter sp. | reverse complement strand
CTCCGCACGGCAACAACCACGTATTTGACAACGTAGTTATGCCATGAAAAGACGGCCTTTCCAACACTTTTCAAGCCCGCCCTCACCCCAACCAGCAACGCGCCTGTGAGAAATGCGGGCTAAAGCTCACATTTATTTTCAGCAGCTTGCGGCACGACTGAAGTCGTGCCCTTTCAAAACAGCGAAGTGGGTATGCCGCCTAGGCCGTGCCCTTTCAAGACTACAGACTCATTTCTTCGGTTCCGGCTCCTCTTCCTGCGTCACCACCGGTCCTTCGCCGGGGAAGGGCCAGTTCGTGTCCAGCAGAATCTCCTTTTCGCGCTGCTCTTTGGGCACGCGATCGATTCTCAAGTTCTCAAAAAAGTGCACGCCCGTCTTTCCGGCAGTGGCCAGGTCGATATCGCCGTCTCCATCCAGGTCTTCCGCGATAATCTGCGTCCCCACGCCGGCCGTGCCGTTCACAGAAATCGGGAAACGCGTAAATTCGCCGGTCTTGCGGTTGATCTTGTAGTAGTAGACGACCAGCGGATCGTAGGAGCCGGCGTCATGGCCGTTGTGGCCGCGATAACGCTTGCCGGTGACCAGTTCCTTTTCGCCGTCGCCAAACAGATCCGCCATCACGAGCGCGTGAGACTGCGAAAAAGATTCGTCGATGGCGTGCCGGACCCACTGGCGCTGGCCCCTGGTGTCTTCCGTCTGCTCCAGCCAATAAAGCCCGTAGCTGTGGCCCTGGCCGTAGATGATGTCCATCTTGCCGTTGTTGAGCACGTCGTAGCCGAGAATGGGGAATCCGGTGTCGCCCAGGTGCCAGTCCGGGCGCCACTCCCACTGGTCCTTGTCCGCGTCGATCTGGCGGAACCAGCCGGTGGTGGTAAGGATGTCGGCTTTGCCGTCGCCGTCGATGTCGGCCACGCCGATGCCGTGCCCATCCTGCTCGCGGGCGCCCACATGATGCACTTTGGGCTCGGGGCCGGAGAAGTCGATCCAGATAATCCCGGAGTGGTTGTAGTGCGACAGGATCAGGTCAGGCTGGCCATCGCCGTTGATGTCGGCCATCCAGCCGCCCTCGGTGTCGTAGCTGTCGGTGATGAAGTGGCGCTTCCACTCCGCGCCCAGCTTTTTGGGGTTCTCGTACCACCACACGCCGTTGGTCTGCCATGCGGCGGTCACCACGTCCGGCGCGCCGTCGTGGTTCACGTCCACCGCCCACTCGCCGCAGTCGGCGACAAACTCGCCCAGGGTTCCCGTCGTCCGGTACTGGTGGCGCTTCCACTCCCCGCCGTTGGAGCCTGGATTTTCATACCAGTAAGCCCCGCTCAGAATGTCTTTGCGGCCGTTGCCGGTCATGTCCAGGGTGGTAATGCCCTCGGCGTGGTCGGTGCCCAGCCGGTGGACAAAGAAGGTGGCCTGCGGAACGCCGCCGGGAGCTGGACCGCGGGTTTGTATGCGGTCAGGACCGCCGATGAGTTGAGCTACGGCCGGGACGGCAAAAGCAAAAAGGACGAGTGCTGGCGGTACATTGATTTTCATGGTGAATCTCTCCATTTACTTAAAGCTATGTTCCACAGCCTATTTCAGCGGGAACAGTTTGATATTGCGAAAGTAGACTTCGGCGCCCTCCGACTGGAAGAGAATCTTTCCGCTGGATGGATAGGCATCAGTTCCCTCGTTGGCCAGCTTGCCGTTTACATACTGCCACACGTGGCCGTCGTGATTCACCAACTCCACCACGTTCCACTTGCCGTGCGGCTTCTCCACTTCGTTGGCGGGATCGCGAAAGCCCACCACGTCTTTGAACTCGCCTTTGTTGAAGCGGTCGATCTTGGCGGCGCCTCCGGCCGGGCCAGTGACGCGGACGCCGTCCATACCGGTGAGCGCCGCGCCGTCGGTCATCCAGAAGTCGCCGGTGCAGCCTTCGTTGATTTGAAACTCGACCGAACGCGGCCAAACCTTGTTCGGGCCCTGAATGTTGTAGAGGATGCCGCTGTCGCGCGCGTGGCCTGCCCGCGGCGCAAAGGTGCCCTCGCCCCACTTGAATTCGGCGCGCAGGTAGTAGTTTTTGTACTCCTGTTTGGTGATGATGTAGCCGAACTCGCGGCCGGAGATGTGAATGACGCCGTTATCGACGGTAAAGACCTGACCGGGGTCGGCATTCAGCCCGGTGCTCGGCAGGAATGTGTCGAACTGGCTCAAATCCTTGCCGTCAAACAGAACTATCGCCGGGCCGTGTTTGGGAATCTCCGGAGCCTGCGCCGAGGCGAAGGCCGCTGCTGCCAGCAACAATACGGCAGCCGTCCCGCAAGTTTTGCGTAATCTCATTGGATAAAACCCCCTCGCCAGCCATTCTCGTCTTCCGCGGCATCCGTGCGCAAGCTGCCTCAGGCCGGAGGCAAGGCCCGCCGCGCGCCCTTCTCGATAAAGTGGGTAATCAGCCCGACCGGAAGAAAGCGGACGAGAAGCGCCGCGAAACTGCTGGAAAAGTTTGGGATGATGACGCGCCGTCCGCGGGCAAGGGCGGCGATGGCGCGCCGGGCCACTTCCTCAGCCGTCTGCCTGCCGCCGGGCATGATTTTTTTACTGCGGGCTACCACAGAGAATTCGCTTGCAGTGGGCCCCGGGCAGAGCGCCGTCACCTTGACGCCGAAGCGGGCCACCTCCGCCGCCAGCCCCTGGGCAAAGAAGCGGTCGAAGACCTTGGTGGCCGCATAGGTGGTCAGGTAGGGCACCGGCTGGAAGCTGGCTGTCGAGGCCACAATCAGCACCCATCCCCGCCGCCGCTCCACCATGGGCGGCAGAAACAGCCGCGTCAGCCGCACCACGGCCTCGCAGTTCACGCGCACCTGGCTCAACTCCTGTTCGACGGGACTCTCATGGAAGGCGCCGAACTGGCCCAGGCCGGCGTTGTTGACCAGGATGTCGACGGTGAGGCCGGCGCCCTCGGTAGCGGCGTAAATCCGCTCGGGCGCGGCAGGGTCGTTCAGGTCCGCGGCCACGATGCGGACTTCAGTCCCCCTGGCCCTGAGTTCGGCGGCCAGGGTCTCCAGCCGCTCTCTGCGCCGCGCGGTGAGAATCAGCCTGGCCCCGTGCCCCGCCAGTTCCCGCGCCAGTGCCACGCCAATCCCGGCGCTGGCCCCGGTCACCAGCGCCCATTTGCCGTTGAACTCCTGTGTACTTGCCATAGCGGAACCATCATAGAGGATGGGGCATAGTGTAGTGGGCGGGGCTATAATTTTTGCGATCACTATGGAACAAATCAAATGGATTTGGGGTGAGGAGAAGGCCAAGGCCAATTTTATCAAGCATGAGATTACGTTCTCAGAAGCGGCTTTGGTCTTCGAAGACCCACTTCATGCATCCAGGCCAGATCCGCATCCGGACGGAGATCGTTGGCAGACAATTGGCCGCGTAGGGCCGTTTTTGGTCTTCGTGGTTCACACTTTGCCGGTAAAATGGGAGTCGGAGGCCGCCCTGATCGGCAGAATCATCAGCGCGCGCATCACAACCTCCTTCGAGAGGCGAGCCTATGAAGACGGAGATTTCTAGCAAGCTCAGTCCCGAGCAGTTTGCACGGCTGGAACGGCTGTCAGCCCTGCCCGACGAGGCTATCGACACCTCCGACATCCCCGAGGTTCGTGACTGGACAGGTGCTAAGCGCGGGCTCTTCTACACAGGCCCCGGCGATCAAGTGGCGATCGGTGTGGATGCGGACGTTGTGGCATGGTTTCGCTCCCACTCGCCCGCCGGGGTGGAATATGAGAAACGGATCAATCGCGTTCTTTTGGAGCACATCACTGAGGAGACGCGAAAAGCAAGCTAGGACCGGTAGACTTCCCGGCGGTTGCCGATGCGCACAACCAGGATGCGGATAAGTTTGTCTTCGATGCTGGCAATTATGCGATAATCGCCGACGCGGTACTTCCACAGATCACCGAGTTCAGAACCCTTCAGCGCCTCGCCGATACTGCGCGGGTTCTCAAGAAAAGCAACGCGCTCATAGAGAAAGCTGAGTATTCTGTGTGCAACCGGCGGATCGAGCTGCTCTAATTGGCGCTCTGCCTTGCGACGTATCTCAATCGACCATGCCATAGCGCTTCATCAATTCCTCAAGAGAAATGGAAGTACCGCGGCCTGCGCGAATGTCCGCCAGTTCCTGCTCGGCCAGATAAATATCCTCAAGGTCGTCAAGATGCTCAAGGATGGCCTCACGGGCGTAAAAACTCTTGGTCCGGCCAGTCTCTTTGGACAAGGCGTCGAGACGTTTTTCAATCTCTTTGGGTAATCGAATCGCGAGCATGATGCACCCTCCCGGGTGTTGCTATACAAGTATAGCACAAGGTTTCTTCTTACTTCCTTCAACCACCGGAAGCGAGCAGTTCTCCTTCAAGCTCCTCATTCAACCAGCTTGAAAACGCCGCAAACTCCTCGTCGCGGCCGAGAAAATCGCGCACCATTTGCCGTCCCGGCTTTGACCCGCCCTGCTCCAGCACGGTCTTGCGGTAGCGGGCGCCGGCCTCGCAGCCGAGCAGGTCTTTGGGGTCGAACTGGGCGAAGAAGTCCAGGGCAATCACCTTGTCGAAGGCGTAGGTGTAGTAATTCGACGAGTAACCGGTGAGGTGGCCGAAGCTCGAGTACATGCGGTTGCCTTCCAGCCAGGTCCAGGGCTGCAGGCTCTCGTAAAGCTGCCTGGTGATGCGGTCAAGATCGAGACCCTTGGGATCCTGGTCGTGCAGATCGAGCGAGAGGGTGGTGTAGTAGAGCTGCGAGCGTATCCAGTCCGCGCGGCCAAATGCGCCGGCCAGCTTCATCTTTTTGATGGTTTCGGAGGGGAGTATTTCTCCCGTCTGGTAATGCTTCGCGAAGGCCTGGAGCAGCTTTTCGTCGCGGAAGAACTCTTCCAGCATCTGCGACGGCACCTCTACGAAGTCGCCCTCGGTGGCAAAGCCGGAGATTCCCGCCCACTCCGTCTGGCCGCCCAGAATGGCGTGCATCAGGTGGCCGAACTCGTGGAAAAAGGTGACCACGTCGGAGTATTGCAGCAGGCCGGGATCGCCAGCGGCGCCGCCGGGGAAGTTGCAGATGAGCGCGGCCTCGGGCAGGGTGCGCCCGCGCACGCCGGTGACAATGGGCGCGGCGGAGAACCACTTGTCCTTGCCCTCGCGGGGATGCATATCGAGATAGAAGCGGCCCACGGTATGGCCGCTGTCAAGAACCTCGAAGACCGAAACGGCCGGGTGCCAGCCGGGCGCGGTGGAGCGGCGAAACTCCACCTTGAACAGCCGTGCCGCCGTCTCCAGCACGCCCGCCTCCACCTGCGCATAGGGAAAGTAGGGGCGCACGGAGTTCGAATCAAAATCGAAGGCCGAGCGGCGGAACTGCTCATACCACCAGGCGCGGCTGGTGATGTCGATGGCCGTCAGGCCGGGCTGGCGCCTGCGGGCGAAGTCGAGGATGAACTGGTGCTCGCGGCTAGCGCCCTTCAGGCTGGCCTCGTCCAATTTGGATAAGAACGAGCGCACGTTGGCCGCCGAAGCCATCATCTGGTCTGCCGTGGCCAGGTCGGCCCAACCGCGGAAGCCGAGAACCGTGGCGATCTCCTGCCGCGTGGCCAGCAAGTCTAAAAGAATCTGCTGGTTGGCAGGGTAGGCTCGGGTATTGTAGGCCAGGAACATGCGCTCCCGCAGCGCGGCGCTCGTGGCGAAGGTCATCACCGGCTGCATATCGGGCGGGTCGGTGCTGAGGGTGCTGTGGCCCTTGGCGTTAGCCGGATGCCGGGCAATGTAGTCGGCGGGCAGGCCGTCCAGTTCGGCGGGCGTGGCTTCGATAGTCTTCGCGCCCTCCTGGATGTTGCGGCTGAACTCCAGCGAGAGGCGGGTCGCCTTCTCGTACAGGGCATGCAGACGGTCGCGCGTGGCCTGGTCCTTGTCCACGCCGGCCAACCGGTAGCTGAGCAGGGTGCGCGCAACAAAATGCCTGGTTGCCGGGCTCGCTGGCGGCCTGGCGCCGTCTAGATCGATGGCCACAAGGGCCTCGTAGACCTGGCGGTTCAGGCTCAGCGAGCTGGCGGCCACGGCTACCCGCTGGGCCTCAAGCTGCGCCTGGTCGCGGACTTCCCTGGCGGCGGCCACGGAGTTGAGCACGCCAGCCTGCGCGCCGGCCAGGCTCAACTGCTCGATGGCCGCGTCGTATAGCCGCAGCGAGTTTTCCGGCGTGCGCTCACCCTCCACCGCCAGCAGAGCCCCCAGCGCCGCCTCGTGGGCCGCCAGACGTGCGCTCACCCAGGCGGCCAGCGCCCCGGCGGACGCGGCTCCGCCCGCTTCCCAGGCGTGAAGACTATCGGCTGCGGCAACTGCGGCAGGGTTTTCAGCGGGCATGGCGGGCAAACTCCTCCAAACTTCTAGGGTGCCACACTGGGCCGGAATTCAGGCTCCGCGTACCCTAAAATGAGGCACAAGCACACTTTTTGTTGCATCCTGACCGGAACCCCTTTAAGATGCGTCAATTGATAGGTATGACTCTCAAGGCATCCAGTACGACGTTTTCCGCTCCCGGCCCGGCCCCTATTCCGGCCGGTTCGAGGCTGCGCGTGGACAAGCTGTGCGTGGCCATTCAGGCCGACTCGCCGGCGGAACTGGTGGGGCGGGCCGAGGCAGCGCTGGCCGACTCGAAGTTCCTCGAATTCAGGCTGGACTCGCTTCCCAAGCCGGCGGCGGCGCTGCCGAAGGTGAAGGAGTTTCTGGCCCAGCACCGCGAGGCGACGGTCATCGCCACCTGCCGGCGCAAGCGGTTTGGCGGCCACTTCAAGGCTTCGCTCAAGGCCGAGCTGGAGATACTGGCCGAGTTCGCCGAAGCCAGCTGCCAGATTGTCGATCTGGAGGTCGAGTCGGCGGAAGAGGCCGCGCCCCGGCAATGGGAGCAGTTGCGGGCCAGGCTGCGGGAGGCGGGCACGGCGCTGCTGGTCAGTTCGCACGACTTTACCCGCACCAGAAGCCTGGGGGGCCTGGAGCAGGTGGCCGAGCGCATTGAGGCCTTTCAGCCGGATTTTGTCAAAGTGGTCACCACGGCCCGCTCGCTGGCCGACAACCTGGCCGTCCTCAAGATGATCGAGAGCCGTTCCCTCACCTCGCATGTGGTGGGCATCGCCATGGGCGAGGAGGGACTGGTAAGCCGCGTGCTGGGGCCGCGAGCCGGCGCGGCCTTCACCTTCGCTTCCTTCGCGGACGGCGGCGAGACTGCGCCCGGCCAGGTCTCCACGCGCATCCTGCGAGACCTCTACCGCGTGGAGCAGCTTGACCAGGCAACGCGCATCTTCGGCGTGGCCGGCAACCCCATCGCCCACTCCCTTTCGCCGCTCATGCACTCCACCGCCTTCCGCCGCCAGAACGTGAACGCCATCCTGCTTCCGCTGAAAGTCCGCGTGCTCGCCGACCTGCTTACCCTGGCGCGCGAGCTGCCGCTGGCCGGCGTGGCCGTGACCATGCCGCTCAAACAGGAGGTTCTGCCCCACCTGGCCAACAGTGACCCGCTCACCGCCAAAATTGGCGCCTGCAACACGCTGCGCACCGGCGCCGACGGCAAGCTCTACGGCTTCAACACCGACGTGGCCGGGGTGATACGGCCGCTGGAAAAGCGCCTCAAGCTCGAGGGCGCAAGGATTGCCGTCATCGGCGCGGGTGGCGCGGCGCGAGCCGCCGTCTTCGGCCTGGTAAATCAGGGCGCTGAAGTTTTTGTGGTCAACGTCATCCACGAACAGGCCGTGGCGCTGGCCCGCAAGGCGAAGGCCAAGGTGCTGAAGCAGGAACAGTTCGCCAAGAACCGCTTCGACGTGCTCATCAACGCCACCCCCTGCGGCATGGCCGGCAACAAGCAGCCGCTGCCCATCGCGGAGAACGAACTGAACGCCGGGCTGGTCTTCGATATGGTCTATAACCCGCTGGAAACGCCGCTGCTCAAGCTGGCCAAAGAGCGCGGCATCCCGGTCATCAGCGGTATGGAGATGTTCGTCCAGCAAGGCGCGCGGCAGTTCGAAATCTGGACCGGCAAACCCGCCCCCGAAGCCGAGATGATGCGCGTGGTGGAGTTGGAGTTGCGCAGGCGCGGGTGAAGTTTGCGCTCTCCAATGTCTCGGGGTTGAGACCTGAGTCATGCCTATGCGCCACGGATAGGACAGTGCGCCAAGCCTTGATTGTGTATAATTACACACATGAACAGTGCGGAGATCGTCCGCAAGCTTGAATCGGAGGGGTGGCGCAAGGCGCATCAAGCCGGCAGACCCATCAAAAGCACCCGGAGAGACCTGGCGCTGTGACCGTTCCGCATCCGAAGAAAGACCTTCCCATCGGCACGTTACGCAGTATCTACCGGCAGGCTGGCTGGCAGTGGAGGTGAGACATGCTTTATCCGGTTTATGTCCAGGTTGGGGACAAGAAACATGCGCACGGAATTGAGTTTCCGGATTTTCCAGGGTGCTTTTCCGTCGCGGACGACTGGCAGGATATTAACCGCATGGCGCAGGAGGCTGTGGAATGCCACATGGCGGGCGAGAATCTGCCCATCCCCGCGCCTACCGCTCTGGAAAAACTGGCTGCCGACCCGCGCTACGAAGGCGGCGTCTGGATGCTGGTTGACCTGGATTTAACGCGCATCGATCCCGCGCCCAAGCGCGTCAATATCTCCCTGCCCGGCTCGTTGCTCTCGCAGATCGATACCTACGCGCAAGCTCGCCACCTGAGCCGTTCCGGATTCCTTGCCAAAGCGGCGCAAGAGGCTATGAGCGGCGAGTGAGGCAGTGCGGTTTCTGGGTTTCAAAGTCGAGACCTTGATGGGATAAGGACGAAGGCTTCTACGATGGTGCAGTGGTTTTTGGATTTGAGGACCAGAGACCGCGAGCCAAGGAGAAGCCTTCTATGAAGATTGTAGGATGTGATTTTCA
>JBEKNO010000125.1:0-8947 GCA_049522735.1 Occallatibacter sp. | reverse complement strand
TCCTCCTCGAAGTTGATGAAGATGTTCATGTGGTCCTTGAGCAGCTTGGCGGCCAGGCCGACGGCGTCGGCGGGCAGCACGGCCCCATTGGTCCACACTTCCAGAGTGAGCTTGTCATAGTCCGTGATCTGCCCCAGGCGGGCGGCTTCCACCACGTAGTTCACGCGGCGCACCGGCGAGTGCACCGAGTCCACGGGAATGAAGCCCAGGCCCAGGTCGGCGTCGAAGTTCTTGTCGGCGGAGATGTAGCCGCGCCCCCGCTTGAGGCGCATCTCCATATCCAGCTTGCCGCCTTCTGAAAGGGTGGCCAGGTAGACGTCCTTGTCCAGAATCTCCACGTCGCCGTCGGCCTCGATCATGCCGGAAGTAACCACGCCGGGCTGGTCGGCGCGCAGATACAGCGCCTTGGGGCCCTCGCCCGCCAGCTTGAAGGGAATCTGCTTCAAGTTCAGGATGATGTCGGTGGCGTCCTCGACCACGCCGGTGATGGACTGGAACTCGTGCAGCACGCCTTCAATGCGAATGGCGGTCACCGCTGCGCCCTCGATGGAACTGAGCAGGGTGCGTCGCAATGCGTTGCCGATGGTGGTGCCAAATCCGCGCTCAAAGGGCTGGGCGCTGAACTTGCCATATGTGTCGCTGAGCGTCTCGGCATCCACTGCCAGGCGCTTGGGCTTCTGAAATCCTCTCCAAAGCATATCTGTCTCGCGTTTCCAGCACGGCATGTGCGTCGCGATGCATTTTGCGGCGGCCGCGCAAGTTCTCCTTCGGTTTTAGGTTCAGCTTTTAGCTTTTAGCTCTTAGCTCGATCGCGGTGGAACGAACGGTGTTGGTTCCCGCACAGAAAGGCTAAAAGCTAATGGCTAAAAGCTAATGGCTAAAAGCTAACAGCTTTTACTTCGAATACAGTTCCACAATGAGCTGCTCATTGATGGGCATGGACACATCCTTGCGTTTGGGCAGGGAGAGCACGCGGCCGGTGAGGGTCTCGAAGTTCATCTCCAGCCATGTGGGCATGGGGTTCTGCGCGGCGTATTGCGCGCCCTGCTCCACAAGCAAAAGTTTCCTGGCGCTCTCGCGGACGGCGATTTCGTCGCCCGCGTTCACCTGGTAGGAGGGAATGTTGACCTTGCGGCCGTTGACCGTAACGTGGCCGTGGCGCACCACCTGCCGGGCCTGGCGGCGCGAGATGGCAAAACCCAGACGGAAAGCCACGTTGTCCAGGCGGCGCTCCAACTGCTGGATGAGCAGCTCGCCGGTAACGCCGGGATGGCTGCTGGCCTTCTCGTAGTACTCGCGGAATTGGCCCTCCAGGGTGAAGTACATGCGCTTGGCCTTCTGCTTTTCATGCAGTTGCAGGCCGTAGCCCACGATCTTGGCCTTGCGGTCCTTGCCATGCTGGCCGGGAGGAAAGTTGCGCTTCTCCAGCGGGCAACGGTCGGAGGTACACTTGGTGCCCTTCAAAAACAGCTTGGCGCCTTCGCGGCGGCACAAGCGGCATACTGCTCCGGTATAACGAGCCATTTTTTCTCCTGACTTCGGATGACGGCCGGTTTACGCGTAATGCAGCTTTTAGCTGTTAGCTCTTAGCTTTCAACTCGTCTTGCGTTGGTGAGCTTTCTTGGCTTGAGCTGCCAGTAAACCACTGCTTGGGACGCTTCGTCCCGGCCCGATTTCGTTCTAGCTGCTAGCTCCAGCTTCCAACTCGTCTTCGCCCGATTGAAGCCACATGGTTACCACTGGCACGATCGAGCTAATAGCTAATGGCTAAGAGCTAATAGCTGCTTCTTACACTCGCCGTCTTTTCGGCGGACGGCAGCCGTTGTGCGGCACCGGCGTCACGTCGCGGATAGAGCGCACTTCCACGCCGGCCGCGGCCAGGGCGCGGATGGCCGACTCGCGGCCCGAACCCGGACCGGCGACCCGCACATCGACCGCGCGCAGACCGTGATCGCGAGCCATGCTGGCGGCGTTGGAGGCAGCCTGCTGCGCCGCGAAGGGCGTGCCCTTGCGCGAGCCGCGGAAGCCCAGCGACCCCGAGCTCTTCCAGCTCAGCGTGTTGCCCACCTGGTCGGTGATGGTGACGATGGTGTTGTTGAACGTGGCCTGAATGTACGCAATGCCGAACGGCACATTCTTGCGCTCGCGCTTCTTGAACTTCTTGCTCTTGCCTGTCTTGCCCGCCGCGGCTTTCTGCTCTGGTTTCGCCATTAGGTTTTACCCGTCGCTTTCTTCTTGCCGGCAATGGTGCCCTTGCGCGGGCCCTTGCGGGTGCGGGCGTTGGTGTGGGTGCGCTGGCCGCGCACCGGCAGCGACCGCCGGTGACGGCCGCCGCGGTAACTTTGAATATCGATGAGACGCTTGATGTGCATCTGGACGTCCTTGCGCAGGTCGCCCTCCACGTTGCCTTCGTCCTCGATCACCTGGCGGATGCGGTTGACCTCGTCTTCGCCCAAATCCTGGACCTTCTTGAAGGCATCGACATTCGCCTTGTCCAGAATCTTGAGCGCGCGGGGGTGCCCGATGCCGAAGATATATGTGAGCGCGATCCGCGCCTGCTTGTTGCGGGGCAGATCGACGCCGGAAATACGTGCCATGCGAATTCCTTTGTTGTTTCAGGTTGTGTGCCCCCGGCCTCAACCGGTTCGCACGGGTTGTGCGGAATTGCCTCCAGGGGTTCATCGCAAGCCTTGATTCCAGCTAACTAGCCCCGTTTCAGTGGAGGTTTCCGCGTTTTGCCAGGCTGCTGACTAGCCCTGGCGCTGCTTGTGTTTCGCGTTCTCGCAGATCACCCTGACCACCCCTTTGCGGGTGATGACCTTGCACTTGACGCAAATCTTCTTTACCGATGCCCGGACTTTCATGCTGCTGCCCTTCCTAAAAGCTTTTAGCTATTAGCTGTTAGCTTTTAGCTTCTAGCTTCATCTTTGCGAATACTTCGTCTTTCAACTCTCCACGAACAAGCTAATAGCTAAAACTAACGGCTAATAGCTATTTGTACCGGTACACGATGCGCCCGCGATTCAGGTCGTAGGGACTCAACTCCACGGCCACGCGGTCGCCGGGCAGAATGCGTATGAAGTTCTTGCGCATTCTTCCCGAGACATGGGTCAACACCTCATGATCGTTCTCAAGCTTGACCTTGAACATGGCATTGGGCAGCGTCTCGATGACCACCGCCATTACCTCAATCGCGTCTTCTTTCGACAAGCTGTGTCCAACTTCCGCCGGTCCGCCCTGGGCGCTTCCGGCTTGTTAAGGCATTTTCAGGGTTACCTCGCCCCGTTGGGTTCGATCAGGGTTGCCGCTCACTCCACCCCAGCGACGAAGACCTGTCGCTGGGAACCCCGGTAGTAGGTCGCGTCAACCTTAAAGCGTTTCCACCGTTCCTATAATGCGCCGTGCCCCATCCTTTCGCCTTTTTTCTGGCGAAAGGGCGGGAAACCGCATTTCTCACCTTCTTACCGCCTTACACCAACTGTGAAAATGCTTTAGATCCCTGCCTTCCGGATACTGCGACCCTGAAAATGCAGTCTTCCGAGCGTGCTACTCGGTTAATACTCTCGCTCCGTTGGCGGTCACCGCCACCGTGTGCTCAAAATGAGCGCTCATGCTTCCGTCCGCGGCCACCGCCGTCCAGCCATCCTCCAACACCACTACGTCCGGCTTGCCGGCATTCACCATGGGCTCGATGGCGATCACCATCCCCTTGCGCAGTTTCATGCCCTGGCCCCGCTGGCCGAAGTTCGGTACCTGCGGATCCTCGTGCATGTGGACGCCGATGCCGTGTCCCACAAAATCCCTCACCACGGAAAATCCCTGGGCTTCGACCACTCCTTGCACGGCCGCGCCCACATCGCCCAGGGTTGCCCCCGGCCGCACCGCCGCAATTCCCGCCTGCAACGACGCTTCCGTCACCGTCAACAGCCGCGCGGTGTCCGGATCGATCTTCTCGCCCACCGGCACCGTGATGGCCGCGTCGCCGTAGTAGCCGTCCACCACCGCTCCAAAGTCCAGCGAAACAATGTCCCCTTCCCTGAGGATCCGCTTGGGCGACGGTATGCCGTGCACCACCTCGCTGTTGACTGAAGCGCACAGCACGCAGGGAAAACCGTGATACCCCTTGAAAGCGGCCTTCACGCCCAGTTCGGCCACCCGCGCTGCCGCCGCCCGCTCTAGATCCAGAGTCGTGGCCCCCGGCTTTACGCGGCTTCGCACCAATTCAAGAACCTCGCGGACCACCCGGCCCGCGCGGCGCATCTTCTCAATCTCCTGAGACGACTTCAGTACTACCGCCACTTGCCCAGCTTTCAGCTAACAGCTAACAGTTTTCCCTTGCCGCAAGAACCGGCTGACATCTGTTAGCTGACTACTGTTAGCTGTCAGCTAGTTTTCCTTACGCGCAAACCCGCCGTCCGGCTACGCTACCCGCGTAACCGCTCGACGGCGGCAACGATTCCGGCCGCAATGGCATCAATCGGCCCGTTTCCATCCACTTCCGCAAAACGTCCCTGGGCCCGGTAATGCTCGACAACGGGCGCGGTCAGGGCTTCATAGGCGCGCATGCGCCCCTTGAAGACCTCTTCCGTATCGTCGGCTCTCTGGACCAGCGCCGCACCCTCTACATCGCAAATCCCATCCCGTTTGGGGGGATGCACGTAGACGTTGTAGATAGCCTGGCAGACAGGACAATTCCGGCGCCCCGTAATCCGGCGCAGTAACTGATTATAATCCACATGGATGCTGACGGCAATCACCGGCAAGCCCCCAGCCTGAGTCCTGGCCTGCTCTGCCAGACGGCCATCCAGCCAGCCTGCCTGGCCCAGTGTGCGCGGAAACCCGTCCAGAATGTACCCCTTGGCGGTGTCCGGCTCCTTGAGGCGCACCGCCACCATTTCGTTCACCAGGGAATCGGGAACCAGCTCTCCTCGCCCCATGATCTCTTTGGCTATCCGGCCCAGATCGGTGCCCTGGGCCACATTGGCGCGCAACAGGTCGCCGGTGGAGATCTGCGGAATCCCCCACAGCTTCACCAGCTCCTTGGCCTGGGTTCCCTTGCCCACGCCCGGCGCGCCCAATAACAGAATGGGGCCGGGAAGGGTCTTTCGAGCCGCTTCCCGGCTCTGTGCAACTGCGGTACTGGATGAAGACATTACCAGGTTTTCCTTCCGCGAATGCGACCGGAACGAGGGGAAAAGCCGTCATAATGCCGCATGATCAGCTGCGATTCGATCTGGTTGACTGTATCCATGGCCACACCCACCACAATCAGAAGCGAGGTGCCGCCAAAGTAGAAGTTGACCCCCATGCCGTGTGTAGTCCAGGTGGGCAGAGTCTCGAAGAAGTGGCCGATCAGCCATAGGTGATCCAACCGAATGCCTGAGATCATAAACGTGGGCACCAGCGAGATCACAATCAGGTAAGCCGCGCCCACCAGCGTGAGGCGGGTGAGAATGTCGTTGATGAAGTCCGAGGTGCGCTTGCCGGGCCGGATGCCGGGAATAAAGGAGCCCGACTTGCGGAAGTTGTCGGCAATATCGTCCGGCTTCATCACGATGGAGATATAGAAGTAGGCAAAAAAGATGATGCCCAGCATGTAGAGCAGTTCATACCACGGCTCGCCGGGCGCCAGCGCCCGCATAATGGGCTGAAGGAAGCGGCTGTTCTGCACCCAATCCGACTGCGCGAAGAGCATGGGAGCCGAGAGGATGGAGCCGGCGAAGATGACCGGCATCACGCCTCCGGCGTTCACTTTGAGGGGCAGGTGGCTGGCTTGCCCGCCCATCATGCGGCGGCCCACGATGCGCCGCGCGCTCTGGATGGGAATGCGCCGCTCGCTCCGCTCCACAAAGACAATGAAGGCCACTACGGCCGCCATGGCCGCCACCAGCAGAATCACCGCAACGATGGTGAACGTGCCCCAGAAGTTGGTCTGGACTTTCTGCACCAGGTCGCCCACGCCGCGGGGCAGGCCGGCCACAATGCCGGTGAAGATCAGCAGGCTCATGCCGTTGCCGATGCCGCGGTCGGTAATCTGTTCGCCCAGCCACATGATGAAGGCCGTGCCCGTGGTCAGCGTCAGCACCGTCATCAGGGTGAAGCCGATGCCCGGATTCAGCACCAGGTTCTGCTTGGTCAGGATGGCCGCAATGCCGATTGACTGCACGAAGCCCAGAATCACCGTCAGGTAGCGGGTCCACTGCGTAATCTTGCGCCGCCCCAGCTCGCCTTCCTTCTGGATGCGCGCCAGCGGCTCATAAACCACGGTGAGAAGCTGAAAGATGATGGAGGCCGTGATGTAGGGCATAATGCCCAGGGCAAACACCGTCATGCGGCGCAGGTTGCCGCCGCCGAACAGGTCCATCAGCCCCAGGGCCGATCCGCTCTGCTGGCTGAACATCAGCTCCAACTGGTGGCCGTTCACGCCCGGCGTGGGAATATGCGCGCCCAGCCGGTAGACGGCCAAAATTGCCGCCGTGAACAACACGCGCTTGCGCAGGTCTGGAATCCGGAAGATATTGAGAAACTTCTCTAGCATGTCTGGTTATCCGCTTCAGGGCGTTTGCTGCCCCTGATTTCTTTGCCACAGATCATCTTACCTGTCATTGGCCCGCAGTGTCCTGACTCACACCCTGCGGGTGCCCCAGGTCTCGTCCGCCGCGGCGGAGAAACCTGGGAGACCGATTCGGCCAGGCCGCTCCGTGCCCCATCCTTTCGCCTTCTTTCTGGCGAAAGGGTGGAAAAAACACGAACTTAGGTTGCCGCCGGCGCAATCTCGCCACCCGCCACCACGGCCTTGCCGCCGGCCTTTTCGATCTTCTCGACAGCCGACTTGGAAAACTTGTGCGCGTGAATGGTGAGCGCCGATTTCAGTTCTCCGGAGCCGAGAATCTTGATCAGCGCCTTCTTGCTCGAAGCCAGGCCCAGCTTCTTGTAGTCGTCGAGAGTGATCTCGGCCAGAGCCAGACCCTCGATCTGCTCCTCCAGCCGCTCCAGATTCACCACCGTGTACTCGGTGCGGAAGATATTGGTGAAGCCGCGCTTGGGCAGGCGGCGGTGCAGCGGCATCTGGCCGCCCTCAAAGCCGCGCATCAGGCTGAAGCCGGAGCGCGAACCCTGGCCCTTGTGGCCGCGGGTCGCGGTCTTGCCCATGCCGGATCCCATGCCCCGGCCCACGCGCTTGCGTCCCGTGTTGGCCTTCCTGGGCGCGCGCAAATTGGATAGATTCTTTGCCATGATTTCCTCGCTGTAGCGCCGGCCAGGTTTTCAAGTGCCTCGCCGACTCGCGTTGTAGTGCAGCTTTTAGCTCTTGGCTGTTAGCTTTTAGCTGTTCGTGTGAAGTGAATGAACTTCGCACAAACGAGATGAGCTAATGGCTAATAGCTAACAGCTAAAAGCTAGTCTTCCAGTATCCTCACCAGGTGCGGAACGGTCTTGACCATGCCGCGAATGGAATCCGTATCCTCGCGCTCGACGATCTGGTTGAGCCGCGTAAAGCCCAGCCCCTTCACCACCGCCTTGTGCTTGAAGGGCGTGGAGTTTTTCGAGCGGTAGTACTGAATGCGAATCTTTTTGGTCTTTGTCTTAGCCATGGCTCACATCTCCTCCACGGTCTTGCCGCGCATGGCGGCCACATCGGCCCGGTCGCGCAACTGCATCAGGGCGTCGAAGGTGGCCTTGACGACGTTGTGCGGGTTGGGCGAACCCAGGCTCTTGGTCAGCACGTTCTGCACCCCGGCAGAGGTCATCACCGCGCGCACCGCGCCGCCGGCAATCACGCCGGTGCCCTCGGGGGCCGGCTTCAACAGCACCTGCCCGGCGCCGTAACGGCCCAGGACCAGGTGTGGAATCGTGGTCTGCGTGAGGTTGACCCGGACCAGGTTCTTCTTGGCCGCCTCGATCCCCTTGCGTATCGCCTGGGGAACCTCCTTGGCCTTGCCCGAACCGTGGCCCACCACCCCCGCGGCAGCGTCGCCCACCACCACCAGCGCGGCAAACGACATGTTCTTGCCGCCCTTCACCACCTTGGTCACGCGATTGATGGCCACCACCTGATCCTTCAGGTTGTACTGGTTGGCATCGAGTTTCTTCTTCAAGATCGTCATTGCTCTCTCGTCTCTTCTTGAGCTATTAGCTGTTAGCTATTAGCTTTTTCTTTGCCCAGGTTGAGCCCTTCGAATTTCCATGAACAAGCTAAAAGCTAATAGCTGCTTTTAGAACTCCAGTCCCGCCTCGCGCGCCGCGTCGGCCAGGGCCTTGACGCGCCCGTGATAGAGGTAGCCGCCGCGATCGAAGACCACCTTCTTGATGCCCTGTTTCGTTGCCAGCTCGGCCACTGCTTTGCCGATCTCCTTGGCCGCCGCCACGTTGCCGCCGCTCTTCAGTTTCAGGCTCAGCGTGGAGGCCGAGACCAGCGTCTCGCCCTTCTGGTCGTCGATCACCTGCGCGTAGATGTGGTTGAGCGAGCGGTAGACGTTCAGCCGCGGCCGCTCCCCGGTGCCTGCCAGCTTGCGGCGGATGCGGTCGTGGATGCGCTGGCGAATTCCGTTTCTATCGGTCTGCGTAATCATGGTCTCTCGTTCCTATCGGCGGAGCCGCCCTGCGGCCCCGTTCGGTGAATTCAGGGGTCAGAGATCAGGGGTCAGGGATCAGCCAAATACCGCTTCGTTTTTACAGATCCCCGATCTCTGACTCCTGATCCCTGTTCTTACTTCGCTCCGGTCTTGCCGGCCTTCTTCCGCAGCTTCTCGTCCGAGTAGCGCACGCCCTTGTTCTTGTACGGATCGGGCTTGCGCAGCGAACGCATATCGGCTGCCACCTGGCCCACCTTCTGCCGGTCGATGCCGGAGATAGTCAGGTGCGTCCACTTGGAGTCGCTCTTGTTGGGAGCGATCGCCACTTCAATGCCGGTTGGCAGCGGAACTTCGATCTGGTGCGAGTAGCCCAG
>JBEKNO010000124.1:0-8985 GCA_049522735.1 Occallatibacter sp. | reverse complement strand
CCTCGCCGCTGTATGCGCGAAATCTACGCCATCCTGAGCCGGTTTCTATCCCCATCGGGCTTCATCGGCGCGCTGACGACCATGCAGTCCGCTTGAAATAGCCTTTTTCAGGATCAACTGAAATAGCCTTTTTCAGGATCAACTGGATTAACTAGCGGTAGAGGTGTACATTTTTTTGCCGGTTGTGAGCTTTTCGGGCGACAAAAGCTCTCCGTATAGGTAGAAGTAATTTGGCGTAAAACTGGGTGAAACAGCGTCCATTGGAGGGATTTCACGCGCCAAATTTTCTTCTAACAGATTGAAAATATTATAGATATAACACGTCGTGGGGCAGATATTTTGCATACAGAGGCGTAAATTCATCATGAGCAAGGGGTTAGGGGCCGGAAACAGGGAACAGAGGCCAGGAACCAGGTTAAAGAGGCCATAAAACCCCTGCGCAATTTGACGCTTTGAAGGGTACGGGCTGGCAGGTCAGGGCTTTAGCCCCGACAGATGAACCCCACCCATCCATCTCGAAAATCAACCAGCGCTAAGAAGCATATCTCCCTTCTTCGACAAACGACCTATGTCTATCAAGTGATTTATATGCTTTATCGCTATTGACCGCATATCCTCGGTCACTCGCGCGAATCCAAGAAGACGACAAGCTGCCCCCGGTACGTCATCATACATAATCCCATAGCTCTCCCGAACCGCTGACTCGATTGCGGCACAAATCTCCTCAGGAGCGACGTATTCCAGCTTCTTGAATTGAGACGGAAGGTCTGAACGATCTCGAATTGTACAGCCCTCCTGGTTGATACCTTTCAAAAAGCCATCCTTCAAGAGAAACACTCGTTTGTTCGATCCTGCCGTGCATGCACGCCGGAAGGCTTTTTGTATGCGGGCTCCCACTCGCTGGACGCCTGCAGCATTTGCTATTCGTCGCGCAGCCTCTAGCCAATGGACCGGACCTTCGACCAGCGCGACTTTGTTGAGCCAACTGACTATCCAGTCGGTTGGAATCTGATGCAGTTCCTTGAAGCCCAGATTAATTTGAAGTTGAGCGAATTGATACTTCGGGATACTTGTAGCCGTGCTCCCTTTATGCAGCGGACTCGAAACCGGTCCCGAATCTGGGATCGATTGCTCGAGAGGTTTATCCTCCGGATGATTTACTTCTTCATTGCGCTTGTTTTCCTTTGCCTTAATCATTGCCGATTCTATGGCGGCTACGAGTCTCTCGATCTCTCGCTCCTGTTGACGAAACCAAGCCGTTGACCAAATTCGGTGGAGATTCCATCCCAAACCCTCAAGAACCGACTGCCGAAGTCGGTCTCGATCCCGTGCGGAACGTGCACTGTGGTACGCTGCGCCATCGCACTCTATCCCCAGAACGTAACGTCCGGGCTTGTCGGGATCGATAATTGCAATATCGATAAAAAATCCTGCGCATCCAACCTGCGTTTCTACCCTGTAACCTCTCCGTTGCAATGCCGCAATAACCTGCTCTTCAAACGGCGAATCAGGACCGCGTCCGGTCGCATATGGAACCTCAAGTCTACCTGTTTCCGCATATTGCAAAAACTCCTTTAATGAACGTAGACCGAAGGAAGAGTTCCCAGTCAAATCGATGTCATCTGCGCTCAGCGTTGTAAAGACTTCGCACCGTCTCCGAGCGCGGCTAAACAGAACATTCAGGCGCCGCTCACCTCCAGCGCGATTGACAGGACCAAAACCCATCGAAAGGTATCCCTCAGCAGTTCGACCATAGCCAATACTGATGAAGATCACGTCACGCTCATCACCCTGAACATTTTCAAGATTCTTCACAAAAAATGGCTCATGTGGAGGATCTGCAAAGAATTCTTCGCAGCCGGGTTGCTTTCGTCTTAGCATTTCCAGTTGATCGAGAATGGCATCCCTTTGAGCTACGCTGAGAGCTGCCACCCCAAGAGTGAATCTCGAATGAGGCGGCTGTCTAACCTGCTCAGCGGCAAGCCTCATCACCGCCTCTGCGACAATTCGTGCTTCCGTCTGATTCGTCCGCGTACGCGAACGGTCGTATGGAGCATCCGTAACTTTATGGTAGAGCAGCCCGGCATTTTCAGTCTCTTTGCTCGGGCTGGGAAATACTACCAATCGGTTGTCATAAAACAGATAATTTGAGCCGGCGATCAGGGACTCATGCCTGCTTCGGTAGTGCCAGCGGAGCATTCTCTGATGCGCGCTTCGAGAACAGAAAAGTCCCAAGATGCTTTCGATGTCTGTTGTGGGAGTCCCGTCATCATCATCGTCATCGATAGTATCCAGGGTGTCGAAGAAGCTGGTTGGCGGCAACTGCTTGCTGTCTCCCACCACTACGGTTTGCTTTCCGCGCACGATTGCCCCAAGCGCTTCTGCCGGTCGGACTTGGCTTGCTTCGTCAAATATAACGAGATCGAAGCCTATAGTATCCGGAGGTATAAAATTCGCTACTGAGAGTGGACTCATCATGAAGACGGGCTTGAAAGCCTGTATTGCATGACCGGCATTCAATATCAGCTTTCGAATTGCCGGGAATCGAGTCTTCCTTTCGAACATGGTGCGAAGGTATCCAAGCTGTCCACTCTCTGTGCTGGCTTTAGGAATAGAGTCGGCGTGCGCTTTCGCAATGGCGCTCCTAGCCCAGTCAAGCGCCTTGGCGTCCAATTCACGAAATGTATCAACCATCCCCGAATGTATCTTTTGGTCGAAAACTGTAAGGCACGAAAACTGTTCGAATGCGCGAATTAAAAGACAAGAAGCACGGGTATATTCAAAAGCATCACTTAAATGCTTCGAACCCTTATCCCAGTGGTCAGCTAAATGTACGATTTCAACTAAACCGATGGATAGACACTCATCCCTCGATTGCAAATAGACTGCTAGAGCGTCGAGGCCTGGCAAGTGCTCGACAATATTGCGCCATATGCCGGCAATAACCTCTAGGCTACTTGCGCTGTCAGTGTGAGCAGAAATTCCCTCATGGTCGGTATGACATTTCAGCAGATCAAGAACAGACTGCCTCTTCGCTTCAAAATCTTGAATCGACGTAAGCGCCGAATCGACTTTTCTTTGCAATTCGCTTCGATCCGCGCATTGGCTTACAAAAGCTAGTCCCCACTCCGGTAGTACTCCACGGATCACATCTTGTTTTGCTTTGATAATCCAATCGAGCTGCGAACCGAGCAGCGACCAATCAGAAGTCTCGCCTTGCCAGAAATCTCTATAAAGGCCGTGGAGCAGATCATTATGTGATTCAAGTGTGCTCCGGCAGGCGGCGGCGTCTTGTATCGCGCCGGTTATCGCAAGCAGATCATACCTGTGTCGCAATATGTTATCTCTGAGAAGAGACCTGACCGCGCTTTTTGCGCGGTTCCATCGTGGAGAAAGGAAGCGCCACCACTTTTCTCCGAGGATGGTCAGAACAAGATGTGATGAAGAGACGTCTTTTGACCATGCCTCAGGACGTAGAATCTCCGACCATTGCGATGTGATCTTTGCCAGTCGCAGGCCCGATTCAACTCCCGTTTCAATGGCGGGCCGTTTGCCGAGCCAATCAGCGTCGGTGAGGTCAAGACCATAAAGCTTTGGAGCAACGATAAGCCTTTCAGCGATATCGCAGAGAGAGGATAATTCCCGCGGCGACATGGGCAAGTCAGCACCGAGAAGGGTACCCAGGCCGTCTCCAGTCTGCTGCAGAATACGTGTCGCTTCCGCAGCTTGCATTAGTTGTTGTCGTAGTCTTTCGCGTGTTACAGGTAACACAACCCGCACATCGCTTCCCCAAAAAGGATGCTCCGCCGGAACACCAGTGTCGGCTAATCTTGCCTCAAGGTGTTTCACAGCACTGCGCTTTTGCTCAGTTTCCAGGTCACTCCATTGGAGGCTCTCGTTTAGGTCCAGGAAGGGGATTTCAATCCCACGCAAGCGTTCCATAATCGGTAGCAGCAGCCCGTAGAGATCAACTGGCCTTTCCCCAGAAGCGCCGACCGGCGTATTCACAGCACGGCAATACTCATTGAGTTTGTTGCGTGCCGTTGATAAGGTACTCTTGTCAGCAGCACGTGGCGACCAGTTGGGAACATGAAGATCCGCCGTATTCTTGAGATCCGCAATGACCTCCTTCTTCTTTGCTTTATTGCTATGCAATTCAAGACAGGCTCTTCCCAGTCCGATCTTGTCAAGGCGTCGCTTTACAACTTCCAACGCGGCTCTCTTTTCGGAAACGAAGAGAACTTTCTTTCCCTTGACCAGCGCGTCAGATATGAGGTTGACAATGGTTTGAGATTTTCCTGTTCCTGGAGGCCCCTGAATGACCATGCTCCTTCCGCTGGCCGTGTCAAGTATGGCAAGTGTCTGAGAACTATCGGCATCCACTACATTAGATAATTCGTCCTGGGTTATCGTGTCGTCCAGGAAGCTCTCATCGGTGAGATCGGAGCCATCTCCAGCGAATGAGTTGTTGCCGAGTAGCTTTTGCAAAATATCGTGTGTAAGAAGGTTGTCGGGGGTGGGCCAAGTTTCTGGATCAAGGTCCCTATACATCAGAAATTTCGAGAACGAGAAAAAACCCAGTGCGATATGTTCCCGGTCTATTGACCAGGCATTCTGGTTGGGGATTGCGGCACTGAATCGATCAAAGTATTCATCAAGGTCAAAATCGTCGCTCTCTGTCGACGCATCCAGGGTGACATTGAATTGTTTTAGAAACTCGGGCAGACAGATGTTTGGAGAAACATCGTCGCCGGAATACCTGACACGAAATCCTGCTGAGGCGCTCTGCCGCTCTAGTTCAACCGGGATAAGAAGGATCGGAGCAAGGTGTGTGTCGTCGGGCGCTGCCGGGTCTCTCCACTGAAGCATGCCCAGCGCAATATAAAGGGTGTTTACACCTTGCTCTTCAATGGAAGCGCGAGATGTGTAGTAGGTAGCTAATAGGCGCGTGTCGAGTTCTTTCGGAGGATGATCGGCCACGAAGTGACCCTCGGAATCGACCCCCTCCGCCCAGAGACCCTGTTCTACATGCGGCGACTGCTGCAAACCTGCGTCTCTTGTGGCAAGGTCGCCGCTGCTATCAGCCAACAGCATTTGCTCTTCAAGTACAGGTTGATGTGCCGAAACAAAGCAAAGTTCTTTGCCTTGCGTGACCAACGAATCAAAAAGAACGGAAGGATTTGTGCGAACGCTCTCCAGGCCGCGAGACTTCAGGAGGCGGTAGTTCAACAGAGGATTGCGCAGACCGAGATCAAGGAGGTCTTTGCGAACCTCTTCCAAAACCATACGGAAGCTGTTGTCAACCTGTCTTGTCGTCGGAGTACCCATGTAGAGTCATTGCCTCCCGGAGCAGGGATGCAGCACTAGATGGCCAACAGAATACCACCGGTGACAGTGTGCCCCGGACCGGGTCTCCAAATCCCCCTATTATGTACAAGAAAAATGTACATAATTCCCACCAGTCCCGATCTCTGACCCCTGACCCCTGTTCTCGGTTATTTCGGCTCGACGAGGTGGTGGGCGATGGCGAACAGGGCCAGTTCCAGGCGGGTGGAGACGCCGGTTTTGTCGAAGATGTTGGAGAGGTGGCGCTTGACGGTTTCTTCGCTGAGGTTGAACTGCTTGGCGATGTCGCGGTTGCTGCAGCCTTCGACGATGGCGCCGACCACTTCCAGTTCGCGGGGGGTGAGGCCGTAGGTTTTGTGCTGGGGGACGGCGGCCTGCTGCATGAGGTCGTGGAGGGCGGAGACCAGGTTGATGACGCGCTTGCCGCCGATCCAGTAATCGCCGCCCATGACGGTGCGGATGGCGGTTTGCAGGTGGCTGGTGAGAGCGTCTTTGAGCACGATGCCGCGCGCGCCGATGTGCAGCGCCTCAATGACCTGCTGGGTGGTGATGGTGGAGGTGAGGAGAAGGATTTTGACGGTGGGCGTGCCGTTCATGATGGCGCGCATGGCTTCAAGACCGGGCAGGCGGGGCATCTGTACGTCGAGCAGCAGGATGTCGGGCTGCAGCTCCAGGGTCTGGGTGATGGCTTCGTCGCCGTCGGTGGCCTCGCCTACCATCTCGAAGCCGTCCTGAAGGGTGAGCATGTTTGCGACGCCGATACGCACCACGGGATGGTCGTCGGCAAGCACGATTCTGATGGGTCGATCCACTGGAGCGGCTAGCCTCCCAAGACAGAGATATTACGCCTTGAATTCAGCTTCCAGCATACTCTCGAGGTTGCGGGCGGCGGCGCGCAAATCGCGGAGGAGGGCGGAATTGTTATCCATTTGGTTAACGGGGGCGGATTCGAGGGCGGCGCCAAGGCGGGCAGCCTGGAGCGCGCCCGCCATGGAGCATCCGCCCTTGATGGCGTGGCCGATGCGGCGGATTTCGGCGACATCGCGGTTGGCGATGGCGGTTTCAAGGGCGGCGATGCGGCGGGCCAGGTCGGCGACGATGGCGGCGTAGATCTGGCGGACGGCGGATTCGGGCATCATCTCGCGAAGCTGGGCCAGGATTTCTGGATTGACGACGGGGGCGGCGGACGGCGAGGCGGGCGCAGGAGGAGTCATGGGGATGGGGGCATCGGCGGGGAGTTTGGGCTGCTTTTTCCGCGCGGGTGTGGGTGCGGCCTGCGCCGGGCGCTCTTCGAGCAGCTTGCGCAGATCATCGGGGGTGAAGGGCTTGAGCAGGAATCCGTCGGCGGCGGCGACTACGTCAGGCGGCGGGTTGCTGCCGCTTACAACATAGAGGCCGGCCGGGCTGCGCACGCGAAGTTGCTCAATCAGGCGGGTTCCGCGCAGGCCCGGCATCTGGGCGTCCATCAGGATGACGCCGGGGACGCAGGCGCCGGCGGCGAGCAGCTCCAGCGCCTCCGCGCCGCCGGCCGCGGTGTACACGGTATAGCCGCTCATGGTGAGCACGGTGGCCGTGACCTCGCGGCTGATCAGGTCGTCGTCAATGAGCAGCACGGTGGGAAGATCCTGCTGGGCGCCGAAGTCGAGCATGGTTATAGTGTGCCACTTCGCGGAGGGATAGGAACAAGGAACAGGGAGTGGGGAATAGGGGTGTGTTTGCAAAAGGGTAAACTTGGTTGCAAAACGCTCCGCGGAGCAGTGGTTTATAAGCCACCGAATTTGGGCGCAGTGGCGGTCTGAAGAGCGCTGCCTGGGGAGAAAGTGAGAAGGGCCAGGCCACCGGAAATGGAGTTTTGGCGTGCGCGGCGTTGCCCCAAATGCGTTACCAGTGGTTCATGCCTTGCCGGTTTTGTAGCGCCCGGTGGCAGGGAATTGGCCGGAATGGGGCGACCCGTTGCATATAAATACCGAAAAAGGGCGGAAGATGGGCTTTTCGGGGTCAAATTGAGGGCTTTTTGATGGCTATTTGAAGGGAAATGCCGCCATGAATGGCTCCAGGTTGAGGCGGGAGCAGGCGGCAAGGAGGGGATGGAGCGATGCGAGGACCGTTGTGGACGCATGAGCAGTATGTTCTGGACATGGAGACGCGGGAATTCCAGGCGGCGCGGCGGGTGCAGCGGCCATTGCACGGCTGGCTGCGGAAGGTGCGGAAGACGATGGGGTTTACGGCCACAGCCATGGCGGAGGATCTGAAGGTAAGCCCGTCCATGGTGTTTCAACTGGAGCGGTCGGAGTGGAAGGAGACGATTACGCTGAGGCGGCTGAAGGAAGTAGCGTGGTCGATGGAGTGCGAGCTGGTGTATTGCATTGTGCCGCGCCAAGGGAAGTTCGTGGACCAGTTAATGGTGTATGCGAAGCAGGTGGCGCGGGGGACGAGGAGCCGGAGGGGGTAGCGGAGGGTGCGGGTGTTTTATCCCGGCCTGATCGCTGAATTGGCCCACGCGCGGTAATGGCACACCGTGTAGCGCCACGGGCCGAAGCAGACCTCGATATCCGGCTCCATGCCGCCAAAGAAATCAGACCTTGAAGACAAACTCTACCAATTCTCGCGTACTCACAATCCGCGTTTTCTTCCAGACCTTGGGGAAATGCCGCCGATTTCCTGTCACCAGAAAGTCCGCGCCTGCCGATTCGGCACATTCCAGAAAGCGATTGTCCTGTTCGTCCGGCGATACGGGCAGTGTCGTTGCAGGCGCGACCAGGGTGCTGTTTTGCCGTATCTGCGCCAGAGACTCGGTAATTTTTTTCGGAAAGGATTGGAAACTTGGGCCGGCGCAGGACTCTTTCGTATTCGAAAAGGATCGGCGCAGAGACGAAGAGCCGAAGACGGCAATCGAGAGCAAGCTTGAAGACGCGATATTCCAGTCCGAATGGGCTGAGGTGCGCTGAAACAAGAATATTGGTATCAAGAACGACTGACGGATTCGGCATCCAACGCCCTTTGCTCCGCCCTGTAGGCGGCAATTTCGGCATCGATTTCTTCCATGGTGATCTTGTCGCCGCCTTTTGCAATCGAATGGGCGTGAATTTCGGCCATCAGCGGATTCTCAGGTGCGATGGGGCAAGATAATCTTCCAGGCCCATGACGATTGCCTTGGATCCTCCTCGCAAACCGATCACAAAGCGCTCGGGATTTTTGCCCGAGGCGCGGCGGATGATCTGGCCGAGGTTGGAGCGGGCCTGGGCGGCGGTGATGGAGACCGGGATTTTCTTTTGCGCTTTTGCCATGGGAGTTCCGTTCTTCCGGCCACGGTTGGTATTGCCGGAGGTAGATCAAGGATAGGACGAAGGCGGTTGCGGGTCAATGCAAGCCTTGCAGTTGGCGGAAATGGAGCGAATTGTGAGACTTGTTGTTTCACGGGTCTCAAAGGCGGGGACTGAGGTTCCAGGCACCCGGCGTGCGGTTATGCTTCGACCGGAACTTCCGTCGCACGCTTGACCGCCTGTAGCGTTGATTTGTAGATAGTTGATCCTGAAAAAGGCTATTTCAAGCGGACTGCATGGTCGTCAGCGCGCCGATGAAGCCCGATGGGGATAGAAACCGGCTCAGGATGGCGTAGATTTCGCGCATACAGCGGCG
>JBEKNO010000123.1:0-9004 GCA_049522735.1 Occallatibacter sp. | reverse complement strand
TCGCCGCTGTATGCGCGAAATCTACGCCATCCTGAGCCGGTTTCTATCCCCATCGGGCTTCATCGGCGCGCTGACGACCATGCAGTCCGCTTGAAATAGCCTTTTTCAGGATCAACGAACTAACACTGATTCCAATGGGGTTGTGAGGATGTTCCTTAGGAGGAGATGTGGGAGACGAAGAACCTCAACTGTCCACCATTACCGGATTGGAATTTGCAGCAGAACCGCAATGTATTGACGCACCTTGGCGATCATAGTTGGCGGAGCTTTGGAGTGAAACTCCGCCCCGCGACCCTCCCAATCCATGCTCTTCAATTGATCGACCAGCACGGCCCCTTCCACGCTTCCAACGGTGATCGGTAAAGTGAAGGGGTACGGTTTGATCTTGCTGGTCAAGGGACAAACCACGGCCAAGCCGCTGGCCCGGTTGTAGCGGAGATCGGTCAGGACGAGCGCGGGCCTGCGCCTGGCCTGTCCCCGGCCGACCTGGGGATCAAAGTCCAGGAAGACAATGTCGCCGGTATCGGGAACGTACTGGCTCACCATTCGACGGCTTCCCTTCCGACTTCAGGCCCGAGTGAAATTTCCGCATAGCGATTCTCCGGGGTGATTTGGGCCACCAGTTGGGCCAGGGTTGGGATTTCTCCTACCCGGTGCATCTGCACAACCCCATCGGCAGCTACCGCGATCTCCAGCGGGTCGCCCAACCGCAAGCGAGCGTCGTCCGCGATGGGCTTCGGGATCCTTATAGCCAAGCTGTTTCCCCATTTCAGCACTTGAGCCTGCATATCTCCCCTCTCTTTGTAGATACATTGTATCACCCCTTCGGATACCCTCGGCTCATATGAGCCGAGCGCCCCAGGTCTGGCTTTTCAAACCTGGGAGTCAATCTCTGCCGATACCAAAGATTGACAAACCCTGTTATTCGGTCCAGTATCGAAGCAGGAGATCTTTCCCATGAATGTTTCGCTGACCCCAGAACTGGACAAATTCGTCAACGGCAAGGTCGAATCCGGCCGCTACAACTCGGCCAGCGAGGTCGTCCGCGAGGCTCTGCGCCTGCTGGAAGAACATGATCGGGCGCGCGGCGCGCAGCTTGCCGCCTTCAACCGGGAACTGGGGGCAAGACTGGCCTCGCTGGACTGCGGCGAGCACGTTAAGCCGGAAGCGGCGCGAAAACGGCTTGAGCTAAAGTCCCGCGAATGGCCCAGGTCCGGGGCGTAGATGCCGGGACACCCTGAAGCGCCTTGATCTGAGACGGGTTATTTTACGCGGGTTGCGACGAACTCCCGCGCGGGGCGGTCACCCGCCTGGCGCGTGAACTTGATCGTATCCCCGTCGGCCTTGCCCGTATAGACGAACTTCACCTCATTGCCGTTGAAGTTCATGACCTGGGTAAAGGAGATGCTATCGCCATTGACCTTGCCGTCCTGGATATCGGCATCGCCGCGCGGGGTGGTAATCTTGCCCGTCAGCGTGGCACCATTGACGTGAAAATCGAAGGTGAGAGTTTGCGTACCCCTTGGCGTTTCCACCTGGGCGGTCCATTTGCCGTTGAAGTCGGCGGCCAGCGCGGCCACGGAACCGAGCGCGAGGAACAGAACAGCTAATCCTATCTTGCGAATCACGAGAGAGCCTCCGTCAGATCAAAATGATCCCGGCGCGGAATTGGTAACCCGCTCCTGTGAATAGGGACGCAAGGGGATGCCAATAAGTCTCACGGGAGTGCGCCGGAGGGGATGGGGAACAGCGCGGCGCGGCATCTACGGTCCTGCCGGGCTAATCTCCCAGCCTGTTGCGTTGGATGGGCCCGGCCTTTTTGCCGTAGCGCCCGCGGAGGGCATTGCAGCGGATGATGGCGATCTCCTCCAGCATCCTGATGCCGTCTCTGAGGTAGCTCATGCGGGTGCGCTCGTCGTGGGCCCAGCTCACCGGCACCTCGGCCACGCGGTAGCCGCGCTTGACGGCGATGAACAAGATCTCCGGGTCGAAGCCCCAGCCCTCGATGGTCTGGAACTGGAAGACGGTCTGCGCGGCGGCCCGGGTAAAGGCCTTGAAGCCGCACTGGGTATCGGCAAAGCGCAGCCCCATCACCACGCGGGTGACGGCGTTGAAGCAGCGGCCGAAAAACTGCCGGTAAAACGGCTGGCGGTGAGTCTGGCGGCCTTTCTCCAACCATCTGGAGCCGATGGCGATGTCCGCGCCGGCGGCGATGGCGGCAAAGAGCCGCTCCGCCTCCTCGATGGGCGCCGAGAGGTCGGAGTCGGTGAACATGACCACTTCTCCCTGCGCCTGCAGCATTCCGGAGCGCACGCTGTAGCCCTTGCCGCGGTTGCCGGGGTTCTCCACCAGCAGCACTTCGGGAGCTGTGGCGGCAAAGCTGCGCACCACCGCGGCGGTCGCGTCCGTGGAGCCGTCGTTGACCACGATGACCTCGGCGGACCAGCCGCGCTCGCGCATGCAGGCCAGCACCGACTGGAGAGTCGCGGGGATGCGGGCGCTCTCGTTGAAGGCCGGAATTACGATGCTGTACTTCGGAAACTGGGCCACGCCAGCTACCAACCCCCTTAGCCCCTGCACACCGGCCTCCTTCGCTCCCCAACGGCCGGGTTCACAGGGCAGAACTCACGCCATGATACCGCACCGGGCGGGGTGAACCGGCTCCATCCCCGGCAGGCGGGTATTTCCGCCAACTTGCCGATGCTAAAAGGCTTAATTCCCAGCAGGCGCCATTTTTTTCATGTCTTGCGGGGCCAAATCCGGTTATGCTGTGAGCGGAGGCCTGAAGAATATGACAAAGGCAGACCTGGTGGAAAAAGTGACCGGCTTGGGTGACCTCACGCGCCGCGACGGCGAGGTCATTATTGAAACCATCTTTGCTTCCGTAATCGGGGCGCTGCAGAGTGGGGACAAGATTGAGATTCGCGGCTTCGGATCCTTCCGCATTCGCCAGCGCAATCCCCGCATCGGACGCAACCCCAAGACGGGCGAACGCGTGGAGGTTCCGGCCAAGAAGGTTCCCTACTTCAAGCCTTCCAAAGAGCTTCGCGACCTGGTCAATCCCGGTGAGCCACCCCAGCGACAAAGACCCGTCGCTGGGGATCCCAGCGAGGCTGCCAGCGCCTCCTGAGCAGGCTCTTCTTTTCTTTAAGGCTCATTCTTTTTCTGAGGGTAGGTCAGGGCTTCAGAGGCTGAGGAAAAGCTCGTTGCGGTGAAGGGTACGGGCTTTTAGCCCGCCGGCTTCTGCCTTCTTCAATGGCCGCTCCGGGCTGCTTCCCGCTGATGGATCCAGTCCAGAACGCACATTCCGGCCAATAGCGGCACGAGCCAGATCACACGGCACTCAAAGCGTTCCTCAACCATCGATAAAGGGCCGGTGACCAGCGCGTTGGCAATCACCATGGAGACGATCACCACGCTCAGCCCGGCGATCCGGGGGGAGTGGCGGCGCCACAGCAGCGGAGCAAAAACGGCCATGACTGCCAGCGAGGCCATCACTGCCCAGAATTGGATGGATGTGAGCAGATCGAGGGGAAGCGCATCCTGGGCCTGGAGGCTCTTCTCATAACTCGATCGCGTGCGCGGCAGAACCTGGCCGAACTCATCCAGCACCCAACTGCTCGCATCCAGGTCCTCGAAGCCAAAGGTCGCCAACTGTCCCCAAAAGTTGGCGGCCGAGCGGGAAATCTGCTCGCGCGGATAGGCGCGGAGAGTGGCCAGTACGAATGGAAGCTCCTCCTGCGCAAGCCGCCTGGATTCGTCCTCGGAGGCGTTCTGATAGATTCCATCCTCCCCCCAGAGAAAATTATCCGGATCGTCAGAGAGATTGTGAAGATGGCCGCAGATCACCCACTTCAGCTCTCCACAGTGTTTCTCCAGATACCAGCGTCCCGGGCCGTCGGCAATGATGCGGGCGGTGAGAAAGGGCGGGCGGTTCCCGTTCAGCGAAGGCTTGCCATAGAGATAGCCGTGCAGGGCCAACTGGGCCGCGGCCGCCAGCGCTACGATGGCCGCAACTTCCAGGACGGGTAGAAGGCGGCGACGATAGGCCCGAGGGTCGAAGGCAAGCAGCAGCGCCAGGATCATGCACATGCCGGCAGCCAGCAGCAGGTGAGTGGCATGAGAAGTAACCGCCCACCAGGCGATCGGATACAGGGAAATCCGTTCCCGGCGGGAGAGAGTCTCCCTGGCGAATACGAGCAGATAAATGGAGAGGTAGAGAAGCGGGCCTAGAATATCCGGCATGATGAGCACGGCATACCAGTTCATGCCGGTAAACAGGCTAAGCAGCAGAACGAGCACGAGGTAAGACAGGATGGTGTGCCGCGGCGCAATGGACCGCGCAACGAGCCAGAGAATGAACGCGGCCAGCAGGCACTGCAGAGCCACGACAGGCCAAAGCGTGAGATTCCAGTGCAGGGGCAGGATGCCCAGGCTGTAAAAAAAGGATCTCATGCCGTAGTAATTCGAGAACTGATGCAGAAATACTGCCCGGGCCACGATGCGGCCGTCATCGACATAGGTCATTGAATCGGGGTAGAGCAGCGGAAAGCCGTTATAAAACGCCGGCCAGGCCATGAACAGCGCTCCCAGGAAGACGGCGGCGCCGTTCCAGAGAGAGAGCCGGCTTTTCACGTTCCTGGCGAATTCCCGCACCCTGGACTCAGCGAGCATCGTGGTGAGGCGCCCTTCCTGCGGCGATTGCGGATTTCGAAACCCATCGTATCACCGGGAAAAGGCACGCGGCTTCGGAGGTGCGGCAATCCGCTTCAGCGCGGCCGGATGCCGATCACGCTCATCATGCGCCCCGCATGACCGCGGGAGGCGCGATGGGAGAAGAACAGCTCCGGCTGGCAGCTTGTGCAGCCGCCCACCATTTTGATCGACCGCGGTTTGAGGCCCGCGGCCAGCAACTGGCGGCGGTTGGCTTCGATCAAATTCAGATGCAGGCTGGGGCCCAGCGGAGAGTGGCCGGGCGCGCGCTGGGTGAGAAACAGCAGGGGGTATCTGGCGCGCACCGGGTCAGTATCGCAGACCTCGCAAAAGAGCTCGCCGGCATAAGCGAATTGGGACTCGAAGCCGGAGAGCACCTCTTCTCCCACGGCGTAGCAGCAGGGGCCGATGCCGGGGCCGATGGCGGCCACTAAATCTTCAGGCCGGGAGCCGAACTCCAGCCTCATCCGGCCTATGCCGGTTTCGACAATCCGCTTTACCGTCCCCCGCCAGCCGGCGTGGAAGACTGCCACCGCCCGGCGCTTGCGGTCGGCCACCAGCACCGGAATGCAGTCGGCGGTCTGGACTCCCAAAAGCAGGCCGGACTCATCGGTCAGCAGGCCGTCGGCTTTCCAAAGTCGTTTACGGGCCGCGTCTCCGGCAGTGGCGAGACGGAGGGCGCTGGAGTGAATCTGGCGCAGGGTAATCAGTGGTGTGGCCGGGTCTCCGGTGACCGCCTCGGCCAGAAGCTGCCGGTTCCGGGCCACGGTTGCCGGGTCATCGCCGTCCGTAAAGCCAAGGTTCAGCTCCCCAGGCGCGTCTTCAGCGCAATAGGCCCGGCTGAAGCCGCCCCGGCGGGTGCTGAATCCGTGCCAGAGCCAGTGGATTTTCTCCCATCCGGGAACCCGGAATAACTCGACGCCATTGGGGGCCGCGCGGGGAAGAGACGAGGCCTGCCGCAACTCCTCCGGCGCGGCGCGGTCAAAGCGCACGCGGCCAATTACGCCGGCGGCAGCTTTACCGTAAGGAGTGTGAACCAGGCCCGCAGCCCGAAAAAGGGCGTCGACCGCCTGGACCGCGGGGCCGGAATGAACCTTGGGGACGGGGGGAGACGGCATCTGTTTCTGATTTTATCCGGCTGCGGATATTCGATGCGTGGAGGGGGCAAGTAATTGGGCCTGCCTTCCGGCAGGCCCTTTTGAGAGGCATTTGAAGGAGGGAATCCAAGGGGGATTTGAGAGAAGAGATCCGTGTTGGACCTTCAAAAAGAGTGGATACTTTTGGAAGGGACTAGTTTCGGGGAAGCCTCTGCTTGTTACAGAATATGACGCGCGAGGGCGAAAAAAGATTCAAAAAAAAACGGCTCCGGCAATAATTCGATTGCGGACTTCCTTTTCCAGCCTAGCCGCCTGTTACCGGCGGGGCACTCCCCGTATACAAAAAGCCAATAATCAACTTGCATATATCCGGTGAAATTGGCACTCTCTAGAGTGTGAAGCGGTTGTTCTACATCGTCCTGACCGTAATCCTGGTTCTGGGAATCCTCTACATCTATCTGCATCGGCAGGAGCTTGGACTTGCCAGTCCCGGAAGCGACGAAGGTACAGGCGCCGAGCAGGCCGGATCCACTACTTCCCCTGCCCGCATGGACTGGCAGAAGGTCGACCGGAGCCCCGACGGCTTCAAGGTGGAGATGCCGAGCGACGCCAGGGAAATCCAGATTCCGGCCTACAACGAGCGCGGCGGATCAGAGCTGGTGAACATGCTGGTCTCGAACCCCAACTCCGAGACCAATTTTTCCGTGGCCTGGGCGGACGATCCACCCGTGGCGCGCGTAAACGGCCATGCTCCCGACAGGACCATGGACATGGCGCGGGACGATGCGCTGGCGCGCACGCAGAGCACCCTCGTCAGCGAATCGCGCATTAACCTCGGAGGCTTTCCGGCGCGGGAATTTATGGGCCGCAACACGGGCGGCGGCATCATCTACTCGCGGCTGATCTTTGCCGGCCAGCGCCTCTACATGCTCATCGCGGCCTTTCCTTCGGCCAGCGCCCGCCGCGACCGGGATGTGACGCGCTTCTTCAACTCCTTCACGGTCACTTCGTCCGCCAGCATCCCATAGATCCGGCTCCTGCCGGATGCGATTGACGCCTTTCCTTTGTTTGTCCTCGCGGGGACGTTTTCTCATGCCCTTCCGCAACCTGCCGATAACCTTCTGATGCGGAAGTGTGTCCCCCTCCCGCTCCAGGCGCCATCATGCCGATTGCCGCTCTTTCGACCGCGGGGTTTTCGCAGTACATTGCCGCGTCCAGCGATCTTTCGGCGTCGCGGCAGGCCTGGCAGTCGCTCCAGCAGAACCTGGCCTCGGGAAACATGACCGCCGCGCAAAGCGCGTTCAAGAGTTACCGGCAACTGAATCCGGTGCAGACGTCTTCGAGTAGCAGCTCATCGTCTGGTTCGCAACTCTCCACCGACATGACCGCGCTGGGCAGCGCCATCGGTTCAGGCGACCTGTCGACGGCCCGGCAGGCATTTGCGACGGTACAGGGCGATCTGAAGGCCACCCCTTCGCAGGCGGTGACCAACGCTGAAAGCGCCGTGGCCCAGACCGTGCAATGGGTTGACGATCTGCTCAATCTTTCCGATGCAAGCAGTACTTCCCCGCCCCCCGTCGACCCGGCGTCGGCCATCCTGGATAGCGCCTATGGCCTGGACTCATCCTCGAACAGCACCAACCCCATGATTGCGCTTCTTAAAGCAAATATGGCGACGGCACAGGCGCCAGCGCGTCAGGCAGCAGCGCGGGAAGCGCCAGCAGCGTCCTGAGCAGCGGCAATGCCGGCAGCGGCGCCAGCGTCAACGCCTACGCATAGAGAATCTCTGATTAAGTCTGTCTACTGATACCAGCATTCTCTCCGGGCTAGAGCATTTTCACTTTTACTGTAGTCTTCCGTGCTCCACCCTTTCCGCTTTTTCCTGCGGAAAGGATGGGAAACCGATGAACTTCAGGTTTACAGAATTTCCAAAAATGCTCTGACTAAATGCTTCCATCTTCGTGCCGAGGAAGAATGGCGCCGAAATCACTCGGATTGACTGCCCTCCGGGAAGAGTGATTGCAACGGCCGTCTTCAGAGCACCTTCGTACCAGGTGTTAACGTATCCCAAAACTTTTTTCCTGATGGGCATCACGTCGAGCATCAGATCACCATGGTGCCAGCGGCAGGCGAGGGGATCCTCACCCATGTCCTCTGTGAAGTGCTCCCGGCGCAGTCGTTCGGAAAAGACGATGTAGTCATCGTAGGTGATGATCTCAGCGATTACATCGACATCCCGCGTACCGCGTATCGGGGCGGCAGCATCGTCGGAGATCAGCAATCCTAAAGTCACTCCGCCGATAAAGACCACATCGTTCACCAATGGGCCTAGCTTTATGGCGGCCTGTTGAAGCATGGCAAAGTTGGGATCAGGCATTGAGAGCCTTTCCCAGCAGTTCGATGGCAAGCACCCGCTCGCGGGTTCTTCCGCCACGTATGGCGTCGCACAAAGCTAAGAGTTCATAAAGCCTGCAATCGGCAAGTGCCGCTCTTGGCGCAGATTTGAAAAGAGGTGCGAACGAAAGTCCTCGAACCGTACCTTCCGGATAGGGCCACACTGGCGGCGGTTCCCCATCATCCAGGAAATGCGAGTTCAATGGCTTCATAGCGGTCGCAGTTGGAATTCCTCGCACCATTCCGCCTTTGACCGGGGGAAAAGTATATCTCATTCCATGAGAGAGAAATTCCAACAATGCCGATCGATTGACCCTCTTTTCCATGTCGGACCAATAGAGAAGGCCAGAGTCTTTGCATCGATTCAGGGACTTTGAAATCTCAGCAGTGGAGAGAAAGAGCTCATCGGCGAGTTTTTTTGACAAAACTCGCGGTCCCTCCTGGAGGGAGAGCTTAAGGAGCACCGCTATGTCCTGACCAAGCATAAACAATGATATTATGTCAAATATATTTACGATTTGCAAATTGGAAATCATAGACTGAGTCTGAATATGCAAATAGGTAATTTGTTTTCAATACTATAGAGGATAATATTCTAGAAGGATCGTCCTTCCGGCGAAGCCATAACTGGCGCACACCACCGGCTCCTCCGGTTCAGCGGAACACCACTCCTAGCCAACTAGCCCGCATTTCTCACAGGCGCGTTGCTGGTTGGGGTGAGGGCGGGCTTGAAAAGTGTTGGAAAGGCCGTCTTTTCATGGCATAACTGCGTTATCAAGACGTAGTTTCTGCCGTGCGGA
>JBEKNO010000122.1:0-9012 GCA_049522735.1 Occallatibacter sp. | reverse complement strand
CGCTGAAGGCAGAGGCACTCGACATCACGCTGCCGGGAACGCGGCGGCTGACGGGGGCGGAGCATCCGATAACGCGGACTCTGAATGAGATCGTCAGTGTTTTTGCCGCGCTGGGCTACTCGATAGGCGTAGGGCCGGAGGTGGAGACCGACTACTACAACTTCGAGAGCATGAACTTTCCTCCGGGACATCCGGCGCGGGACACTCAAGACACGCTGGTGGTGGCGGGGCAGGAGCGCAGGCAGCAGCGCGACCGGCTGCTGATGCGCACGCACACTTCTCCGGTGCAGATGCGAACCATGGAGCAGCAGCCGCCGCCGGTGCGCATCGTCATTCCTGGCAAGGTGCATCGCAACGACGCGGCCGACGCGACACATTCGCCCATTTTCCACCAGGTGGAGGGCCTCTGCGTGGACACCAACATCACCTTCAGCGACCTGAAGGGCACGCTGGACCACGCCATGAAGGCGCTCTTCGGACCGGCGGTGAAGACGCGCTTCTATCCCTCCTTCTTTCCCTTTACCGAGCCCAGCGCCGACGTGCAGATCAGCTGCATCTTCTGCGCAGGGAAGGGTTGCAGGAAGTGCAAGCAGTCGGGGTGGATTGAGCTGCTGGGCTGCGGCATGGTGGACCCGGCGGTGTTTGCGTTCGCGGCGGAAAAACAGCCTGCCTACGATGCGAAAAAGATTTCCGGGTTTGCGTTCGGGATGGGCGTGGAACGGATCGCGATGATGAAGTATGGCATTAGCGATATTGGGCAGTTTTTTGCGGGAGATATGAGGTTCCTGGGGCAGTTTGCATGAAAATCCTGACGAAATGGCTTCGCGCCTACCTGCCGAAATTACCCGTCGACGACGCCCGACTCGCCGAAGACCTGACGCTGCGCGGGATTGCTGTCGAAGGCATCTACGACCTGGGCGCGAGGAACGGCTCGCTTTACGAGATGGACATCACGACTAACCGCGTGGATGCGATGAACCACCACGGCGTGGCGCGGGAGGCGGCGGCAATTTACGGGCTGGAGCTGCCGGTGCTCGATTTTGCTTTGCCCAAAGCCCGGCAGGCCGCCAAGCGCTTTCCGGTGCGGATTGAGGCGGAGGACGCCTGCGGGCGGTTTACGGCGCGGGTGCTGCGTGGCGTAAAGATCGGCGAGTCGCGGGACTGGTTTGCGGGGGCGGAGGTGACTGCGTACTTTAGCCTCCTCGATCAAAAGCAGATCATGAACGCCGTGGATGCAACGAACTTTGCCTGGCTGGCGATGGGGCAGCCTACGCACGCCTTCGACCTGGACAAGATCGAAGGCGGCATCGTGGTGCGGCGTGCGCGCAAGGACGAGCGGCTGAAGACGCTGGACGGCGTAGAACGCATTCTCGATCCGGATGACCTGGTGGTGGCCGATCATTCCAGGGCGCTGGCTTTGGCCGGGGTGATGGGCGGGTGGGAGACGATGATTACGCCGGAGACGACCAACGTGCTGGTGGAGGCGGCGTGGTTTGAGCCCATGGCGGTGCGGAGGACGGCGCGGCGGCACGGGCTGCACACGGATGCCAGTCATCGCTTCGAACGCGGGGCGGACTTCAATGCCGCGCCGGTAGCTTCCGCGCTGGTGAGCAAGATCCTGCTGGCCAACGGCGGGTGGATTGAGGGCGAACTGGTGGACGTGCGCGTTGCGGAGCTGGAAGCGCGGACGGCCAACCGCAAGCCGGTGGCGCTGGCGCTCAGAGAAGTGCATCGCATCCTGGGCGCGACCGTGGAGGAGGAGGGAATTTCCGCGGCGGCGGTTGAGGAAATGCTAAGTGCGCTGGGGTGCGGACTAGCGGAGTCAGCGGGGTTAGCAAAAGACGATGTAACCTGGCTGGTGACGCTGCCGAGCTGGCGGCTGGATCTGGAGCGAGAGATCGATCTGATCGAAGAGGTGGCGCGGGTCTACGGATACAACCGCTTTGCCAACACGCTGCCGGGCTTCGGCGAAGGGGTGCGGGCGTTGCCGTGGGCGGCGAGCGAGGCGGCGGTGCGGCGAACGCTGCTGGCGGCCGGGTTCCATGAGGCCATTGCCAGCACCTTCTGCTCGGCGGAGGAGGCCCGGCTGACGGCGCCGCAACCGGGTCTCGTGGTCCCGCTGGGCAATCCGCTCAGCGAGGAAGCCGGCGTGCTGCGGCCGTCGCTGGTGCCGGGCATGCTGGCGATGATTGCCGGGAACCTGCACCGGGACGTGAGCGACGTGCGGCTGTTCGAGTTGGGCACGGTCTTCAGCGGGGCGGTCTCGAACGGCACTGTGGAAAAGGTGGAGGAGCGGCCGGCAGTGGCCTTCGGAGCAGTGGGCAGTTTGCCGGAGCAGGGTCCGCTGCATGCGGAGCGCAGCATCGACTTTCATGACGTGAAGGGCGCGGTGGAGCAGGTGCTGGCGCAATTCGAGGCGCGGGCCGTTTACTTCGACCGCTTTCCGGCCGAGGCCGGGCTCACGCCGGAGTGGCTGCATCCTTACCGGGCCGCGCGGGTGGCCGTGGAGGGCGAGACGGTGGGGTGGTTGGGGCAACTGCATCCAAGCCAGGCCGCGGCGCGCAAGCTGAAGGAGCCGGTGCTGCTGGGCGAGCTGTACCTGGACCGGCTGTACAAGCTGCCGCTGCGCAAGCCGATAGCGAGGGAGATTTCTCGCTTCCAGCCGGTGCGGCGCGATTTTTCGCTGGTATTGGATGAGAGCGTCCGCTGGGAAAAGATCGACCAGACGCTGGCTGGATTGCAGATTCCCGAGCTGGTGGATTGGCGTGCGCGGGAGGTCTTTCGCGACGCAAAGCTGGGCGCGGGCGAGTACGCATTGTTGCTGGGCGCGACGTTTCAGGCGCAGGACCGCACGCTGCGCGAGGAAGAACTGCAGGAGTTCCAGGCGCGGGTGGTGGAGGCTGTTGGCAAAGTTGGGGCGCGGCTGCGTACTTAGCGGAAAAACCTGCTCCATTGGCGCTATACTGCACGGGCAAGTCGCATTTGCGCGGAGGTTTTTCTGATGTCGCAAACTTTCTGGGAGTCTGAGGTCGTGGAAGAGCAGCAGTTGGAACAGCCGTTCGCGGAGCCGCAGGCCGAAGAGCTGCTATCGCCTCCGGAATTCCAGCAACCTGAGCCACAGCTTCAGGAGCCGGTTGCGGAGCCGGAAACCCTGGCTATGAGCCGGGACGATTTTTCGGCGCTGGAAGAGCGAGTTGTGCAGGCGGTGAACCTGGTAAAGCGGGAGCGGCTGGCCCGCGCAGAGGCCGAGGCCCAACTGCGTGAGCAGGCGCCGCTGGTGGAGCATTTGCAGAAGGAACTAAACGCGCTGCGCGCCGAGCGCGACCATGTGCGGCAGAGGGTGGAACGGCTGCTGGCGCAGCTCGACGCGCTCGAGCTGTGAGGTCAAGCATGGCTGAGGAACTACGCGGCAATGCAAGCGGTTACGTGACCGTTGAGATCTACGACCAGACCTATCATCTATTCGGCCAGGACGCAGCGCACATCCGCCAACTGGCTGAGCGCGTGGACGCCAAGATGCGCGCCGTAGCCGCGCAGGGCCGCACCGTGGATTCGTTGCGCGTGGCCGTACTGGCCGCCTTGAATCTGGCCGATGAGCTGTCGCAGGCCGGCAACGCCGATGCGCGACTGGGCCACGCGCGCGCCGCCAGCCTGCGCGGGCTGCTGGACGAGGTGCTGGAAGATGAGCGCAAGACGGGCTCGTAGGCGGGGATTCACCGTTTTGGGCGCGCGGCGGCCAAAACGGGAGGCTTGGCAACTTAACACAACTTGCCCCTCGCGCACAAGACTTGCAATTTTTTGCGCGGACTCCTACTATCCGCAATAGAAACCGGCCTGCAAAGCAGGTGGGTGGTCAACGCTGGTTGAACCTACATCAATGAACAGGGGCTCAACTCGACAATCGGTTCTGTGCGCAGTGTCCGCCAGTCCGGAATGCCTAATGAACCGCGGAGAGCTCCACCGTCTTAGGACGGGTTCACCAGCGCATTGCTCACGGCCCCGTGGGCCGGATTCTGCCTTCCTCCGCGCCTAACAGCCCGCTGCAAAAGTCCAAATTGCCGAAGAACATCCCTCAGGGGCTAAAGCCCAGATTGATATTCCAAGACTTACGGCACGCAACCCAGAGGGTACCCCGGTCGTGCCCTGACACTTCTTGCCACTCCAAAAAAGATTTTCCGCAAGCTATGAAGTCGTGCCCTTTCAAAACCTGACTTTCACCACGGGCTGCTAAGAGGCTATGCTGACTCAGGTGCATCCCGTTCTCTTCCACATCGGCGCAATTCTGATCCCGTCCTATGGCGCGTTGGCGGCGCTGGGCGTGTTGCTGGCGCTGTTTCTGGCGCAGCGCACGGCGCGCATCACGGGCTTGAACGCCGGGCAGGTGTGGAACCTGTGCGTGGTGGCGCTGTTTGCGGCGCTCCTGGGCCAACGGGTGCTGCTGGTGGCTATCAACTGGAGCGATGTGCGCCGGCATCCCGCGTGGATGCTGACGCTGGCCATGATTCATCATCCGCTGCTGGCCGCGGCGGGAGCGCTGGCGGGCGGGGGGTCGGCAGTGCTGTATGCGCGCTGGCGGCGGCTGCCGCTTGCGACCACAGCCGACGCGCTGGTTGCGCCCGTGGCCCTGGGTTTGGCCTTCGAGCAACTGGGCGCGCTGCTGGCGGGGTCCGGCTACGGGACTGAAACAGGAACCGGAGTGCGCTGGGCTGTTACCTACACCAATCCATTGGCCGCGCGGTGGAGCGGAACGCCGCTGGGTATTCCGCTGCATCCGGTGCAGGCGTACGCGGCGCTGGCCTTTTTGACCCTTTCGATTTTGTTGCTGGTGTGGTTGCCGGTGAGGCGTCAGCAGGGCGATGTGGCCGGGCTGGGTCTGCTGGGGACCGGCGTGGCGGTCTACCTCACCGAATTGTGGCGCGATCCCGAAGGCCGCGGCGCGCTGCTGGGCGGTGCGCTGGATGGACCGCAGGCGGCGGCGATTCTGCTGGTGCTGGCCGGAGGACTGGTGATGCTGGAGCGCGCGGAACGGGCCGAGGGAGGTGGTTTCCCACCCTTTCCGCAGAAAAAAGCGGAAAGGATGGGGCACGGAGCTTCTGAAGGATCAGGAGGGGAAGACGAGGCTGCGGATGGTTGAGGCTGGAAATGCTGAACGGCGAGTGATCGAAGTGCCCGCGGAGGCCCAGGGGCAGCGGATTGATCAATTTCTTGCCCAGTTTCTAGCCGCGCAAGGCGAGGGCGTGAGCCGCTCGCGCGTGCAACTTCTCATGACCCAGGGCGATGTGCTGGTCGACGGCGCGCGGGAGAAGGCATCCATGAAGCTGCGCGGGGGCGAGCGGATCGCGATTACCGGCGAGCCGCATCCCGCGCCGCTCAAGGCCACGCCGGAAGACATTCCGCTGGACGTGGTATTTGAGGATGCCGACCTGGCAGTGGTGAACAAGGCGGCGGGGATGATGGTTCACGCCGGATCAGGGCAGAACGAGGATGCGCGCAGCCGGGGGACGCTGGTAAACGCGCTGCTCTACCGGTTCAAAGCTCTTTCCTCGACCGGCGGCGAACTGCGCCCCGGAATTGTGCACCGGCTGGACAAGGATACCAGCGGTTTGATCGTGGTGGCCAAGAACGACCGCGCCCACGCAGCCCTGGGAGAGATGTTTGCCGGCCGCCGCATCAGGAAGACCTACATTGCGCTGGTCGAGGGTGCGGTGGAGCGGGAAAAAGGCACCATCAGCGCCGGGGTGGGGCGCGATCCGGTGCGGCGGACGCGCATGACCGCGCAGCCCCGGGAAAACGCGCGCTCGGCGGTTTCGCACTACCAGGTGGTGCGGCGGCTGGCGACGCGGTTTGGCAAGTTTACGCTGGTCGAGGTGCGCATCGAGACCGGCCGGACGCATCAGATCAGGGTGCACATGGCGTCGATCGGCCATCCCGTGGTGGGGGATACGCTCTATGGCGGCGCGGGGCAACTGACGGACCAGGTGGCCACGCAGGCGGCGCAGTCCAAGGCGGCGCGGCGCAAGGCGGAGCCGGAAAAACTGAAGCTGGGACGAAACTTTCTGCACGCGGCGAAGCTGGAGTTCACACACCCCTTGACGGGAAAGCTGCTGGAACTGGAGGCGCCTCTGCCTGCGGAATTGGAGTGGTTTCTGGGCCGGCTGGAAAGCGGCGCGGCCGGCGACGTACCCGGCGGAGGGGCTTGAACGGCTTCAGACGGGTGTGATCGAGCGGGTGCGATTGCTAAAATAAGGGAGCTATGAACAGCAAGATCACAGGCTTCATGCTTGCGGCGGCATTTCTTTCAGCAGCACTGGCGGCGCAGCAACCGGCAACCCCTCCAGCCCTGCCCGCGCAGGGCCCGGCGGCCCAGCAGACTCCGGCCCTGCCCGCCGAACAGCAGACCGACGTGGGCGCGCCCACCATCCAGCTGAACGTGAATGAGGTCAACCTCATCTTCACCGTCACTGACAAGCATGGGCACTATAACCCGAACCTGAAACAGAGCGACTTTGCCCTCCTCGACGACCAGAAGGCGCCGGCGAGCGTGAAGTCCTTCCACCAGCAGATCAATCTGCCATTGCGCGTGGGCATTCTGATCGACACCAGCAGCTCGATCCGCTCGCGGTTTCAATTCGAGCAGCAGTCGGCGGATGAGTTTCTGCTGGAGGTGCTCAAGGCCAAGAGCGACCGCGCCTTCGTGATGGGGTTCGATGTGACGCCCGCCGTGACCCAGGACTGGACCAACAACATCGACGCCCTGGAGACGGGCGTGAACCGGCTGCGTCCGGGCGGCGGCACCGCGCTGCGCGACGCTGTCTACACAGCTTGCCGGGATAAGCTCCTGGATGTTTCGCGCGGGCAGGAACCAACCCGCAAGGCCATGGTGCTGCTCTCCGACGGGGATGACAACCAGAGCCGCGTCTATCTGGACGAGTCCATCAAGATGTGCCAGCGGGCGGAGACCATCATCTATGCGATCAGCACCAACTGGACGCCCAGCCACGGCAAGGGCGACCAGGTGCTGACCCGGATGGCCCAGGAAACCGGCGGCCAGGTCTTCTTTCCGCCTTCGGTCGAGGAGGTCTCGAACAGCTTCCACGAGATCGAAGAAGAGCTGCGCAGCCAGTATGCTTTGACCTATACGCCGGCGGACTTTAAGACGGATGGCGCCTTCCGCACCATCTATCTCTATTGCAACGACAGGCGCTACCAGGTTCGGGCGCGCAAGGGATACTTTGCGCCGCGGCAGTAGCTGGACCTCGCCGGGGAAATGCCCGGTTGCGCAGAGAAAGCTTCTGCCGCCGGGCTTTTCTTTGGCATGAATAGGCCCGGCCTGTGCTATACGGGTCTGAGCACAGTTTTTCCCCTATCTCTCCTCTTTTTCAATTTGAGACTGCGCGCGTTCCATTTCAGAACAGTTCCGAGCCCAACTGTTCATAATCGCCTCACCCACAGATTCTTTCTCTTCCTATCTCACAGATTTCCTTCTTTGCACGATGAAATGAAAGAGGCAACTCCAGAAGTGTTTCAATAGGGCTGCCAGTGCGGCTGGAGCAAAGCCGAGTCTGCCCCGCACAGAACCAGAAGGGGAAGACTGGAATCGACGAAGCCGCGGAAGGACTGTGCGGAGTGGGGGAGATGCGGTGATCCGGCAGGCAATATCGTGCGATATCTGCGGAACGGAGAAGAAGCAGACGAACCACTGGTTTGTGGCCTATGACCAGGGAGGGGAGCTGCGGGTGAGCGGGTGGAACTCGCGCAACCGGCTGCGTCCCGGGTCGAAGCACCTGTGCGGGCAAACCTGCCTGCACAAGCTGGTGGGCGACTTCATGGCCAAGGCTCTGTCGGCGCGTGTGCAGCCGTCCGCCGCGGACGAGGCTGAGGTGGCGGAGCAGGCCGTGGGCGCCAATGCCAGCCTGACCTCGGACGCGGCATGCAGAGAGGCCGAGTCTTCCGCGCGGCTGATTACAACGCCCACACCGGTCACGCCGGCGCGCGCCCCCCTTCGGATGCCGGTGGAACTGGTTCCCATGCCGGCAAGAGTCCGCATCATGGAGGCAGCGGTTCCAGCCGACGACTCGCCCCGCTATGCGTCGCGCAACTGGCGGGCGGGAGCCTGGGACCGGGAGCGGGTGCGCGCATTGCGCGCCGGCGAGCGGCGGCCGGTTTTTACCGCCCTGCGGCGCTCCGGATCCTGATCGGGCATCGCAGAATGTGAGCTTGCCGAGTGGATGCCCCCGGTGACTTCCTTGCTCTCTGGCCGCTTATGCCGTTGAGCCGGTTTCGCTGGCAGGACTACGGAACAATTCTCCCTACAATGCGTTTGGCGCCGTTAATTTTTCGCCGGTCTTGGTTCAAGCAGCGCACGCAGTCCGGCCTCGTCGATCACCGGAATCCTGAGTTCACGGGCTTTGTCGAGCTTGGAGCCGGCTTCCTATGTTCCCTTGAGCGAGTCAGAATTTGAAACAATGCGCATAAAGTCGCTTTCGCCGAGAATGCGAATGAGCTGTCCCTTGCCAATAAGCTGTTCAGCCTTCATATATTTTGTACTCTTCACATGTCCGGCAATAAGTGTCCGTACGTCTTGGTCACCTACTACGAGCATCGTTGTGTGCTTCGTGACGCTTTCATCAACACGACATCCTGCTGCTGCCGCTGCGTCAGCCGCTTCGCGGCGAGGAATCGCCAATGATCCTGTGAACACAAGAGTCTCTCCAAAAAGCTGTCCCTCAGGATTGCCGTCTCTCTTACTTGAGCTTGGCCATTCGCTCGACCAGTGTCCCTGTCCGGCTGAATAAATTGGCTGTTCCACACGAGTCAGCCATTGCTCGGGGCTGAGACCGGTCTCGGCGACGGCCCGAAGCAGGAGTAATCCAGCACACCGTGCATCTTCAAGCGCGTCATGAGCTCGGTAATCGATGCCAAAATGTGCCGCCACGTTAGAGAGTCCATATCCAGACTTAGAGAATTCTGGCCACGCCCTCCTGACCACTCTTGCAGAATCGAGCCACGTGC
>JBEKNO010000121.1:0-9034 GCA_049522735.1 Occallatibacter sp. | reverse complement strand
AGTACGCTGGCAGCCTTGGTGGCCAGCCGCCCCAGCGTCTGCCCACTGGCATCCACCACATACCACTTGCGGACAATATCCTTGCCGCTCGGAACAAAGGTACTCATCTTTCTCCTGCCCTCTAAGACGCCTGTCTTCCAAAAAAATCCTGCCGGGGTGCCCCATCCTCGGCGCGCTTTTGTTTTTGCGCCTAGGGTGGGAACGATGCATCCCACTCTTCTCAAAAAAACACAGCGCAAAGCGCCTTTGCCCACGCTAATAGCGCACGGGCCTGAACTCTACCCACGTCCAAACAATTCTGTTCGGGTGAGAACTGCGGGGCTGGCCCTCAAAGGGCTCTGGCCTGGCTGGACACGCGCCGAACTGAACCGCGCCCAACCGCCTGTTGCCTGCTCCAGCCGACCCCTTCAGGGAATCCGCCAGCCGGGTCCGGGTGAGCACACGCAGACCCCAGGCGCAACACCGCGCAAGGTCTCTAGAATACCCGAATCCTGCCCCGTAGTCAACGAAACTCGGCCTGGGGTAGTGGGTCAGTTTGGTTTTCCACAGGACAACGGCGAGATCAAGTATGATTTCGCTAAGGCGCAGGTCGTACTGTTTACTTGGGTATTCCGTAATCACCATGCTCATTATGTGCAACACGATCTCCCATATGTTTGATGGGGTTCGGCCTTTTGATTGGGTCATGCTGATTGTTGAAGTATTGGCGTTGGTGTTGATCGGTTATCAGGTATGGTTAGCATTCCGGGAACGGCGGACGAAACAAGAGCGAGAAAGACTGTTGGCTGCAAAGAGGTCGTGGCTGTCTGGGATCATGGCTCGTGGCGAACAGCTAAGGCAAGATACTCCCGTCGAAGCGGCTACTTTCTACGATCATGCAACTTTTCGGCCCTGGCTAGAGAGCGTAGATGTATGGGGCAGGGAGACTGCGGAATCCTTGTCGAAGGAATGCCCTAAGGCGGCCATCGTGTTCAATTTGATGCGGCCTGCTGGCACGGCTCACGTTATTGCCTATACGCCGAACAAGGCAGGATCACCATTTCAGGTAAGCGGAAAGATTCGTGAGGCTTATGTACGACTGGTTGAGCAACTGGCCAATCTGACCGAGATTATGGAGAAGGCAGATTTCTACTTCTAATCCGCCTTTCCGAGCGCCGAACGCAAACTTGTGGAAAAGCAAACTGACCCACTACCCAAGCCGGGGAGGCGGTTTCCGGGCTGCCGATGACCCGCCCGGAACGCCGTGCGACGGAACCCCAGCCTCAGCAGGGTTTTGGAGTTTCGTGAGCGAACCGGCGATTTTGCGTCCACCGAGACTATGTTTTGTTCGGGAATTCAGGGCTGAGTTTATGCTTTCCCAGACCTCAGAATCAAGAATTGGGGCACCTGGCTAATGTGAACTGTCTCGGCGGTATCACATTTTCTGTTATGGCTGCGGCTGGTGGTACTCCAACCACCTCCTCACCCGCTCCTGCACATGGTCTAAGTCGGCTGGCGTCAGGTGAGAGGCAACTCCATCCTGCTCTTTGGCTACGTCTTCCGGTTTGATGCCTTCCGATTTGCCGGATGCAACAAGGTCCAGCCAGAAAAGCGCTTCCGCATAATCCTGAGGTAAGCCCTGGCCACTAGCATACGCCGCGGCAACGGCGTATTGTGCATCTACATTACCCTGCTCGGCGGCCTTGCGATACCAAGACACGGCTTGAACGTAGTCCTGCGGGACGCCTCTGCCCTTGTAATACATGAAGCCGAGGGAGTCTTGTGCGATCGAATCCCCTTGTTCGGCGGCTTTGCTGTACCAAAACGCGGCCTGCGCGTAGTCCAGTGTCACGCCCCGACCATGAGCGTAGATTAGGCCAAGGTTATACTGTGCTTTGGCGTGGCCCTGCTCCGCCGCCTTGCGAATCCACGCATTCGCTTGGGTGAAGTTTTGCTTCACGCCGTAGCCTGTATCATACGCCAAGCCAAGGAAGTACTGTGCATTAGGGTTGCCCTGATCCGCTGCTTTGCGAAACCAAGACGCCGCTTGCTTGAGGTCCAGCCGCACACCCTGGCCGTTGCCGTAGAGTAAGCCAAGGCTGTATTGTGCATCTGCATTGCCCTGCTCTGCCGCCTTGCGATACCAAGTTGCTGCTTGTGCATGGTCCGGTGGAATGCCTTCGCCGAAGTCATACGCCATGCCAAGATAGTTTTGCGCATTGGCATTGCCTTGTTCCGCTGCTTTGCGAAACCAAGCCATTGCCTGCGCATAGTCCTGAGGCACGCCTCTGCCAAAGTTGTAGAGCAACCCAAGGTTATATTGAGCGCTCACGTCACCGCTCGCGGCCTGCTGCTTGAGCGTGGCGATGTCTTGCTGGGCCGCCGTCGCGATAGTCATGCACAGGATCAGCAGCGTGACGGAACACCCATTTGCGGCGTAGCGAGAGAGGGTCATAAGCCTACCTCCGTCCTCTAATCAGTCGCGTACAAACAAATTCGTCTTTCAAATCAATAATGCCACAAAACTTGACCGGAAAATTGCAGTTCGCCGGTTGCCCCAGGTCTCTTTTTGAAACCTGGGAAACGACGAACCCAGATTAGCCTCGTGTGCCGCGTAAGCGGCGTCTGCCCCACCGCAGGTGGTTAAGCCGCCTTCACATCCCCCACCGGCCGCACCCGGAACCGCTTCATCTGGATCGAAAGCGTGCGCTCGATCTTGCGCAGGTCGCCCCGCTCCGCGGCTCCGGCGAACGTCGAAGCCACGCCATGCGCCGCGGCCCGCCCCGTCCGCCCTACGCGGTGGACAAAGTCCTCCGCAACCTTGGGCAGGTCGAAGTTAATCACGTGCGCCACGTTGGCCACATCGATGCCGCGGGCAGCCACGTCGGTGGCCACCAGCACCCGGTGATGCCCCTCGGAGAAGCTGCGCAGCGCCGCGTTGCGCTGCGCCTGCGAGCGGTCGCCGTGAATCTGCGTGGCCGACCACCCCGACCGCGCCAGCCGCCGCGTCACGCGCTCGGCTCCGTGCCTGGTGCGCACAAAGACCAGAAAGCTGCCCTTCTCGGCCTCCAGCAGGTGCTCCAGAAGCTCCTGCTTCTTGTCCGGCTCCACTTCAAAGGTGCGCAACTCCACGTTCGCGGCAGGCTTGAGCACCGAGCCGACCTCGATGCGGGCAGGATTGTTGAGATATTTGCGTACCACATCCTTGACCTCGCCTTCCAGCGTGGCCGAGTAGCACAGGGTCTGCCGCACGGCCGGCAGCGTGGCCGCAATGCGCGCAATGGCCGGCTGGAAGCCCATATCCAGCATGCGGTCCACCTCGTCCAGCACCAGGATCTTTACCTGGTCCAGCCGCACCAGCCGGCGCTTGAGGAAGTCCTCCAGCCGCCCCGGCGTGGCCACAATCAGCCGCGCTCCGCGGCGAATGGCATCGAGCTGCGTCCCTTCGGCCAGGCCGCCGACCACCAGGGCCACCGTCTGCGCGGAACTGGTGCGAATGGCGCGGAAGTGCTGCTCCACCTGCATGGCCAGCTCGCGCGTGGGCAGCAGGATAAGCGCCTGCGCGGGGCTTCGCCCTTCCACCTTTTGGGCGCTCCGCGCTTCTGTCTTTTGGAGCATTTCAACGATGGGGATGAGGAAACTGAGCGTCTTGCCGGTCCCGGTCTGCGCCGTGGCCAGCACGTCGCGGCCTCCGAGCGCGGGCGGAATGGCCCCGGCCTGCACCGGCGTGGGAGTTTCAAATTTGTTATGGTCAAGCCGCGCCAAAAGGGCGGACGAAAGTGAAAACTGAGAAAACTGTGTCGTCAAAATTGTCTTGCTTTCCTAAGGGTTCCGCGAGCCGCCAGATTCCCTGAAGGCCTGAATCGGAACCGGTCATGAGGCGCGCACACGAATCCTTTGCGGGTGCTCGCCTGTTATTGAATATGCGTGAAGTCCCTGGGTGGGAGATTCATGTATATACGCTCTATCACCACAGGAAACAAAGACCGTTTCCTGTAAACCCTGGTTTGTAGGGGCTTGGGGAAATCTGTGCCAGGCAAACTTGCCTTGTGAAGGGCTCGCCGCCGCTCACGGCCAAATCACTGAGCGCAAGTACAGTGTAGCACAGTTTCGCTTTTCCCTCGCCCGCCGCGCCAGTCCCTGCCCGGCCAGGTCGTAGAGTTCAGCGTTTATGGCCGGAACCATCCTGCTTTGCAGCGCGGTTCATGCGGGCATCGGGCAGGCCCAGCCGCCGCTTCTGCGCCAGAATCTCCTCGATCTTGCCATCCGGGATGAAGGCCAGCGGCTTGTCGATCTGCCTGGCGATGAGGTAGGTCTTGCAGTAGGTCTCAAACGTCTCCACCAGCCACTCGGCGTGGGTGACGGTATCGGCCCAGCAGACGATGCCGTGGTTGGAGAGCAGGATGGTGTTGTGATCCTCGACAAAGGGCAGCACCGTCCTTGCGAATGCCTGTGTTCCGGGAGTCTCATACGGCGCCACCGCCGCGGGGCCGATGGAGGACTCGTACTCTGAAATCAGCCCGATGGGCGGCGCGGAGCCGGTCATGGCAAAGGCCGTGGCGTGGGGCGGATGACAATGGACGATGGCTCGGGCGCGCGGATTGGCCTTGTAGATCTCCAGATGCAGCAGCAGCTCGCTGGTGCGCAAGCGGCCGCCGGCCAGGATGCCGCCCTCCAGGTCGGAGAAGCAGATGTCGGCCGGCTCCATATCCCTCTTGCTCATCATGGTGGGCGTGCACAGCATGTACTTCTCGTCCAGCCGCACACTGACATTGCCGCCGTTGCCGTCCACGTATTGCCGCTCCCACAGCTTGCGGCCCACCGCAATGATCTCCGCGTGCAGGGCCTCGGCCTCATAGGAGTTGGCCGCCGCCAGGGGCGAGTCGCCCTCGAGCCTGGACTCGCGCATGTTCTCCGCGCCGCTCTGCGACTCTTCCCTCTCCCGTTCCGAAAGCGGAACCCAACGCTGCTCCGTGGCCATTGCCCAACCTCACCTGTGGGATGTTTCAACGGGCGCCGGAATGACTTAACCCGCCACCACAATTATATTTTGTGCCGGTCGTGGATCTTCCCCGCGACTCCGGTCACTATACAGCGCTGCTCCCGACCATCCTATCCGTTCTTTCGGCGCCAAAATGGTTTTGAGCATGCGGCTGAAGCTGAAAAAATGGCTGCGTCTAAGTCTGCCACAGGTTATAATCACTCGACTCGAGGTATTGAGGCAAGGAGGTCGATCATGATGCACCGGATTTACAGCAATGTTGGACGCCGCTTGGCCATAGGTGTGGCCCTGCTGTCCTTTACCGCGGCCGGGTACCCTCTGGGTGGCGCGCAAACGCCGGCGTGGAAGAGTTACAGCTACTCCGCGGATGGATTCAGCGCCTCCTTCCCGTCGGAGCCCGACCTGCAGAAGAGGAATGTCCCCACCGATGCAGGCGCCTTCGAATTGCGTTCCTATATTGGGCAGGATGGCGAAGTGGCGATGTTCGTCGGGGTTTGCGATTATGGCTCCCAGACCGCGGGCAAGAACCCCGACGATCTGCTGCAAGGCGCCAAGAACGGAGCCCTGCAAAACTCCAATTCCCATCTGCTCAGCGAGACCAAGACCACCCTGGGCGTCTACCACGGCCTCACCTTCGAGGCCGAGAGCGATCAGGCGCACTTTTCGGCGCGCATCTACATGGTGGGCTCCACGCTCTACCAGGTGCTGGTCGTTTCGCCCCTGGGGAAGCCCTATGCCAATACGGGACAATTCCTGGACTCTTTTCAGCTGATCCCGCGCGTGGCCAAATAGGGCCGCCTGCTCAGCCTTCCGTGCGCGCATGAAGGCCCGGCAACACCGCCAGCACCCGGCAGCGGTGTTTGCCGGCCGCGCTCCAGGCCAGCGCCATCTCGCTCTCCATGTAGGCGCAATCGCCCGCCTCCAGCACCTCGTGCAAGCCTCCCGCTTCCAAATGCAGCCGTCCTTCCAGCACATACACCATGCCGCTTGTCTCGCGAAAGCTATCCGTCAAGGTGGTGGCTCCGCTGGGCGGAAACTCGATCATCTGCGCCACCAGCCGGGAGCCTTCCGTGGCCGCGTTCAGCGGCGTTACCTTCACCGGCTCCGCGCCGCGCGCATTGCCCTGCAGGTGGGCCTTGCGCGTGATGGAGAGCATATGCCGCGCCGGCTCCGCGAAAAAATGACTCATGCCCACGCCGTAGACCCGGCTGATGGTGGCCAGCGTGGGCAGCGTGGGAATCATGCGGTCCGTCTCCAGCTTGGATAGCAGCGCCGTGGAAAGCCCGGTCTCGGCCGCCAGACGAGAAAGCGTGAGCCGCTTCTGCGTGCGCAGTGAACGCAGCTTCACACCGATGCAGTATGGTTCCAGCGACCACTGCGCGTATGAAACAGTTTTGGTCATGGCAAACTCCCTGGGGCCCCGCGTACAGATCCTTGATCAGTTTGCCAGCCGGCGGTCTTCCATCTCCTGAGTATTTTCTGAAGTTTTATCTCCACCTTTCCACGGCTTATCGCTTCGCTCCGCGTGGCCATGAAGAAAGCTATGGAAATGGTGCACGTCCAATCCCATGCCTCTGCGCTTCCCGGCGCCTCTCAGAGCAGGAAGCCTGCCAGGCGCTTGTGGAAAAACCCGTTCAATTTCTGATTGCCCGGTAACGTTGCGGGCTGGTTACTAACCGCTGACGCTGATTACCGATTGCCAACCAAAGATCACAGACCACCGATCTCTCGAATTGGTTGTTTTTCTTAGCTTCTCCACGCTGTTCGGCTCAAGTACGTTTCAGAGTTTGAAGTCCGATCAATTGATAACGGCAAAAAAATGCATACAAATGCCAAATATTCAGATAGATATGCTCATATAGTTCTGTTTACCCATTAGTAATTTAGTAACCATATTTTATTACTTCGAGCAGTGAAAAGTAGTTGAAAACGTCTTTCTACGGCCATCCAAAAGTGGATAATCAGGGCATCGAAAAATACCGGGACTATAGAAGCCCGGGGTTTGTTCGGGCCTCTGTTGATTGCTTCCCCGGATGTCCATATTGAAGGTCTCCCGGCCACTGCCGGCGGTTGCCACTCGCTTCGCAAGAATGGCAAAAGTCCGGCAGGCAGGTTGACCAGGAGTTCGAGGAGTCGCGTTGGTTCGTAAGAAATCGCTTTCGTCAGCCTTGCCCGGCGCCCCTGCCACCGGCGTCCCCAGGAAGGAGTCTTTACTTCCTGGGGTGGTTGCCAGCGGTGTTCCCAGGAAGGATTCTGTGCTTCCTGAGGTGGTATTGACAGGTTCCGGTGGCTCGAATGGAGAACCAGGGCTCACTTTTGGAGGTTTCCGGCTGGAAGCCGATGGCACGCTCTATCGCGGGGAAACGCCGCTTCACCTTCCCCCCAAGGAGTTGGCGGCGCTCCAGTTCCTGCTGGCGCACGCCGGCCAGATCGTTACGCCCCTGCAACTGAAACAGGCGCTGTGGGGCGACGTGCACGTCACCGCGGACAGCGTTCCCAAGTGCCTCTCCTCGTTGCGCGCGCGGCTGGAGCCGGAAGAGTGCATTCAGACCGTCTACAAGCGCGGATACCGCTTCTCCGCCGAGATAAAACCTCAGGACGCCGCGCCGGCCGGGGCGCTGCCGCGGCTGGCCATCACGCCCTTTACCACCTATTACGGTGTACCAGAGCATCTGGGCATGGCCGTCGCCGAGGAGACCATCGTCCGGCTCACCCGCGAGCGCCAGCCGACCATTTCCGTCCTGGCCCGGGATTCGGTCTTCACTCTGGCCCAGCGCGGGCTCACGGCACAGCAGATCGGCGAGACGCTCAAAGCCGACCTGGTCCTGACTGGAACCCTGCGCATATTGCCCACGCACTTCCGCCTGCGCGCGGAGATGATCCGCGCCCAGGATGGCGCCCAGATCTGGGTTGAAGACCTGCTGGTGGAACGAAGCCGCTTCGCCGGGCTGGAAACGGAGCTGGTCAATCGCCTGGCCTTCCGCCTGAACGCCGGGATCCTTTTGAACCAGGGCTCCCAGGAAGCGGTCTCTGCTCCCTGGGATGGCAGCGATGCCTCACCACGCCCCGCCACGTCCAATCACGCCCCACCACGCCCTACCCAGAGGGTACCCGGCGCCCGGCACCCGGCGTTCGGTTCCCTGCTCCCGGAGTTCCCGGCGCTTGATTCGCCGCAGGAATGGAATGCCGGAGGCCTGTCCATCTCCGCCGCCTCCGAGCCTTTCGTCGAGCGGCGAAAACGCTCGGGCCGCAGGGAGGCTTATGAAACCTACCAGCGCGCCCACCATGAGTGGCAGACCCTGCAGCGCCACCGCATGCAGGACGGCCTGCAAGAACTCTCCCGCGCCATCGAACTGGACCCCACGCTGATCGCCGCCCGGGTGGACCTGGTAAATCTGTGCGTTGCCCAGGCCTTCTACGGCTTCATGTCTCCGGCCTCTGCCGCGGATCTTGTGCGCCGCACGGCCGAAATGGGGTTCCCGGTGAGCGGCGGCCCCAGGAAGCGGTCTTTGTTTCATTGGATGGCTGCGCCAGGATTTGGCCGCGGGGAGGGGGGCGCGATTCCCGATCTTCCCCCTGGCGCCGAAGCCATTCTGCCGGTACTGGGCTGGATCAGCTTCCATGTGGGCCACAATTTGCCCGCGGCCCTGCAGGCCTTCTCCCTCTCGGCCCCTCTGCCCCACGATCCCTGGGTCACCCGTGTGCGCGTGATGTTCGCGCTCAGCCGCCATCGCTTTGACGAGGCCATCGGGATGCTGCGCGCCACGCTTTACCAGGATCCCTTTTCCCCCTCCCTGCACGCCCGCCTGGCCTGGGCGCTCCACCTGGCCGGGCAAGCCGCCGAAAGCGTCGAGTCTATCCGCCATACCCTCGCTCTCTTTCCCGACGATGAAGAAGCCCATGTTTACGGAGCCGTGATTCTGGCTTTCAACGGGGATGCGCCGCGCGGGATCGAGCTTGCACACGGGCTCTTGCAGCGCGCGCCCTACTATGATCTTGCCACCGCCGTCCACGCCTATGCCCTGGCCTGCGCGGGCCGCCGGGACGAGGCCC
>JBEKNO010000120.1:0-9049 GCA_049522735.1 Occallatibacter sp. | reverse complement strand
GGTAGACCTCGCCGGTGGGGAACTTGAGCCCCTGCCAGTTGGCATCGCCCAGGCTCACCGTCGCATATTCCTTGCGAAAGCTCTCGCTGCTCAGTCCCTGCTCAATGGCCGCGGCCACCTCGGCTTGCGTGGGCCAGATGTCTTTGAGATAGACCGGCTGTCCTGCTCCGTCGATGCCCAACGGGTCCGTCTCGAAGTTGTGGCCGATGCGCCCCGCCAGGGCATACGCCACCACCAGTGGCGGGCTCATCAGATAATTGGCCCGCACATCCACGTTCACACGGCCCTCAAAGTTGCGGTTGCCGCTCAGCACGCTCACCGCAACCAGCCCATGCTCGTCGATGCTCTTTGAAACATCGGCGGGCAGCGGACCGGAGTTGCCGATGCACGTGGTGCAGCCGTAGCCCACCACGTTGAAGCGCAGCTTTTCGAGATAAGGCAACAACCCAGCCTTGGCGTAGTAGTCGGTGACCACACGCGAACCCGGAGCCAATGAAGTCTTCACCCACGGTGGCACGGTGAGCCCTTTCTCCACGGCCTTTTTGGCCAGAATGCCCGCCGCCACCATCACCGAGGGGTTGGAGGTATTGGTGCAGCTTGTAATAGCCGCAATTACCACCGAGCCGTGGTCGAGATATTTGTCCGGATCGACGCCAAAACGCTCCTTGACGGTCGTGGTCACGTGGAGCTGAGCTTGCTCCTCAACAGCTCCGTGCCCCATCCTTTCGCTTTCTTTCTGGCGAAAGGGTGGGAAACCACCAACCGCGAGCGCCGCATCCGTGACCGGCTTACGCTCCCAGGCCGCCGCCGTGCGCGAACCCAGTGGCTTGGCCGTCGGCGCCAGCAGGCTGGGCAGTTGTTGCTGAAAGCTGGCCGCCGCATCCTTCAGCAACACACGGTCCTGGGGACGCTTCGGCCCGGCCACGCTCGGTTCCACAGCGCACAAATCCAGCTCCAGCGTCTCGGTGTATTCGGCCTCCGGCGAGACGGCTGTATGGAAGAGTCCCTGTTCCTTGTAATAGGCCTCCACCAGCGCGATCTGCTCCTCGCTACGCCCGGTCAGCCGCAGATAGCGCAGCGTCTCGGCATCCACCGGAAAGATGCCGCAAGTGGCTCCGTACTCGGGTGCCATATTGCTGATCGTCGCCCGGTCAGCCAGGGGCAGCGCGGCAACGCCGGGACCGAAAAACTCCACGAACTTGCCCACCACGCCCAGCTTGCGCAGAGCCTGGGTCACGGTCAGCACCAGGTCCGTGGCCGTAGCGCCCTCGCGCAGCTTTCCGGTCAGCTTGAAGCCCACCACCCGCGGCGCCAGCATGGAAACAGCCTGTCCCAGCATGGCCGCCTCGGCCTCGATGCCGCCCACGCCCCAGCCCAGCACGCCCAGGCCGTTAATCATGGTGGTGTGCGAGTCGGTGCCCACCACCGTATCGGGATAGGCCACCAATTCGCCGCTTATCTCAGTGGTGAAGACCACGCGGGCCAGGTACTCCAGATTGACCTGGTGACAGATGCCCATCCCCGGCGGCACGGCGCTGAAGTTGCGAAACGCCGTTTGCCCCCACTTTAAAAATGCGTAGCGTTCGCGGTTGCGTTGGAACTCCAGCAGCGCGTTGGCGTCGTAAGCCCCCGCCGTGCCGTACTCGTCCACCTGGACGGAATGGTCGATCACCAGCTCGGCCGGAACCAGCGGATTCACCCGCTCCGGGTCGCCGCCCAGCGTCCGTATGGCGTCGCGCATCGCGGCAAGATCCACCACCGCTGGCACGCCGGTAAAGTCCTGCATCAGCACCCGGGCCGGCATGTAGGCGATCTCCCGGCTGGGCTCGGCCTTGGCCTTCCAGTTGGCCAGAAACTCAATATCCCCGGCCGTCACATTCACGCCATCCTCGCGGCGCAGCAGATTTTCAAGCAGAATCTTCAGGCTGAAGGGCAGCCGGCTCAGGTTGAAGCCGCGCTGCTCCAGGGCAGGCAGGCGATAGATCGTATAGGAGCGGTTGCCGGAACTGAGCGTCGCCTTGCTGTCAAAGCTGTTCATCGGGGAATGACCTTTCTATCCGAATAGAACGGATGAGTTAGGGAATTCAACTAGCGGGCTCAGCCCGCAGCAATATGACCGGCCGGCTGGACGAACAGCATCCAGCACGACAGGATCACTTTTCAACCGGATAGATGACTCAGCAGGAAGTGCAACGGCCACGGTCATGCCTTCCGCGCCGAAAGCGCTTGAGCATAGGCATACCGGGAATGGCAGAGCGGCTGCGCATAGGTTCCATTTAAATTTTAACGCGGATCAACCGCAAAAGGGAACGGCGCTCTCGCTTGGCTGGGCCGGCATTCGCTCACCGTGAAACTCTATCCCGCTCCGCTTTTGTACTGAAATTGTGAAGTTTTTAGCCGGCGAAGGCCCGCCAAAGACGATGCGACCGCATGAGCCAACCGCCTGGCGGCGCGAAGAAAATCAGTGCATCCAGCCGCTAACCTGAACCGTTGACTCCCTGACTGGCCGGCCCGCTCTAATACCGCGGTGGCTCCATGTTGTACATGAAGAGGGCGCGCAATTCCAGATAAGGCCCATGAAAATCTCTGGGCAGCGGCGGATAATTGGAACCGGTAAGAGCGCCCCAGGCCGCGCGATCCAGAGCCGTATCCCCGGAGCTGCCCTCCAGCGTCATGCTGCCCTCCATCAGCCGCCCGCTAGGAAGAACCTTGAAGTGAATCAGAACCTGCCCCGACTTCAAAATCGGCGGGTTCACCTCGTCCGGAATCAACGGATCCCAGGTGTGCTCCGTTTCCCAATGCCAGCGTTGCAGCCAGGAGCTGAAATCCACTCCCTGCGTGTCTGACAGAATCTCTATTCCGCCCGAGCCGGCCCCAGGATGACGAGGCAATCCACCCGAGCCCAGGTTGCCCGAGCCGCCCGAGCCGGGGTTGTGCGCCGCGCCCCTCATGGCTTCGCGTAACTGGTCGGCGGGGTTGAGCGATCCCATGGCGAAGTTGGGCCTCGCAGGCACCGCCGCCGGATGCGGCGCTTCAAGCTGCGGCTGGCTGCTGGGCGGAACCGGCGGCGGCGCGGTGGGCTGCGGCGCGGGAGACGGCGCGGGCGGCGCCGTGGCGCGGTTCATCGCCTCCAGCGTCTGCTTGTCGATCATGGGCTGCTGTTCCGGAACCGGCTTGATGGTCACCTTGGGCGGCGCTTTCAGCAAAGTCTCCGGAGGCGAATCCAGATAGGTGAAATCCTTGTGCTGCTTGAGGATGGCATTCTGATCTATCACCTGCGGCACCTTGAAAACATACTTCGGAATCCACGTAACCGCGGAGAGCAGCGCCAGATGGGCGAGGATGGCGATCCAGAACCCCTCGCGAAGCCGCGCCCAGCGCCGCTCGTCCTCGAGCTCGCTGATCATCACCAGCAGCTCGTGTGTGCTGTAGTCCGCCCAGCGGGAACCCTCCGCTACTGGAGACGCTGATTCAGGCTCCACAGTACGCGGTTCCTGATCCGGAACCGGGCTGCCGGTCTCCTGGCTGGTTTCCGTCGGCCCGTTGGGCTCGTTCACATTGGTTGGAGCTTCGCTGGAGGGCATTCGTTCCTGAGGAGCCTCTCTGGGCGCGCACACCAAACCCTGGCTCCGTTTCGAGTCCTTTCTATCTATTCTCTCATTCTTGCCAACGTCCATGCATAAGGCCACGGCCCGTACAATAGTTCCTGATCATAAGACGGATGACCGGCCGGAAGGGGATCCTGTTTGAAGTCGTTTCTCGCTCGAATCATGGCCAAGTGGAAGTTCGTGTTGCTGCCGGCAGTGGCCAAGCTGGGCATTTGGGGCGTGGGCGCCGTCGCGCTGCTCGACTCTTCCACCATTCCCGTCCCCATGGACGCGATATTGGCCCTTTATATCTGGAACGACAAGAGCCGCTTCTGGCTCTATTGCCTGCTGGCCGCCACGGGTTCGGCCATCGGCGGCCTGCTTCCCTACGGCCTGGGCCGGGCCGGCGGCGAACTCTTCCTGCTCAAGCGCGTCAACCGCGAACACTTCGATCGGATGCGCATTCGTTTCGAGCGCCAGGAGTTTCTGGCCGTCATGATCCCTTCCATGCTTCCGCCACCCACACCCTGGAAGGTCTTCGTCTTCGCTTCTGGCGTCTTCGAAATGCGCGTCGTTCCCTTTCTGCTCGCCGTCTTCTCGGGAAGGATGCTCCGCTGGCTGATTCTCTCGCTGCTGGTGCTCAAGCTGGGCCCCGGCGCGGCGGACCTGGTGGCGCACCACTCCCTCGCCACGGTCGTTGTGGTTGGCGCCCTGGCGGTGATTGGATTTGGCTGGTGGTGGATGAGAAAAAAACGCGCGGGCAAGCTGCTGGAGGATTAGAGCTACACACCAGGAGAAGGTTCATAAAACCTCCCTGGCTAACCCAAAGCGCTGTCATCCTAAGTGGAGAAGGTTGCGTTCTTTACGAACTGCGCAGTCAAAGAACCTGCTTTTCGACGCGGGTTTCCTCGCCGATGCGGTGCCCCATGGTCTTTTTTTAGAACAGCGAAAGCAAGAGCCTACTTCCCGGCCAGCGCTTCCTGCGCCGGCGCCGTGTTCAGCCGCCTTACCAGCACCGGAACCCCAAACGCCAATCCGGCAACAATCGCCGTCGAGATCAGGTCGTTGCGATAGAAGGGCAGCGCCGCCACGTAGCAGGTTTCAAGCCCGGCCAGCGTGCGCGGATACATTCCGCCGCCAGCCCAGACCGTATAGTTCGAGAGCACGAAAAACGAGGTCGGTCCCAGCAGCGCTCCCGCGGCCACGCGCACAAATGTGGTCCGGCTCCGCAGCAAAATCCGCCCCAGCGCCATCGCCATCAGGTACCACGCCCAGGTCAGCGCGTAGCCTTGCCAGCGGAAGCCGTAGTGGTAGGCATAGACGGTCAGGTAATAGTCCGTGGCCATCAGCGCGGCCAGCGGAGCCAGCATCTCCCGCCACGGCCGCCGCGCGCCAAAGTAGAGCAGCGCGCCGCCCACCGCGGTAAAGTTCATCCACCCCGCATGGGGCAGCACACGGCTCAAAACGGCAATCAGCAAAAACAGATAAGCGGGCATTGAAACCTCAATCTCTTCGATTCCTGGGTCGATCTCTCTGGCCAGGGGAAGCATACCGTAAAAAAGCCGGGGGCCCCAGCGACGGGTCTTTGTCGCTGGGGTGGTGGCAACGGCTCTAATCATTCTGCGGTCCGCACGCCAGCCGGTCAACCGGATCCGTTTCACCAAGCCAACAAATTTTTCCATCCGAGGCAAAATGGTCTATCGCTGCTCTCGCCCGCCCATTGCCTCGCCCGCATCGTCGCGCCCATCCACGATATAAACCCACCCGCTCAGCGGGGTGCGGCCGCTTGTTCTCCCCGCGCCCAAAAAGGAATAGGCAAAGCGCAGATCCGTAAACTCCACCGTAGTCCACGTACGGTTCGGCCCCAGTTTGGGCGGCTCCATACCGTCCACAGGCTCCTGTCCCACATCGCGCACCACGGCCCACGTCCCCCAGTCCAGGTAGACCTGCCCCAGCGGGGTGCGTTTGGCCGCCTCAACGGCGGGAGTATCGGCGGGTTTGTAGAGCACGTCGCGGCGCGGATCGCTCACAATTTCTCCGCTGCGCGTATCGATCTCGGCAGTCTGATAATAGTCGGCCGTTTCTATAATCGCGTGCCAGCGGAAGGGATTGATGGGGTACGGTTCCAGGGCCATGCGTTTCACCGGGGCAGCGGCTACCTGCGTATTTTTGAGCATCGCCCGAGCCTGCGCCTGCTCCGCCCACCTCCAGCAACCCAGCGCCACCATGCCGGTCAGCGCAAAAATCGCCCAGCCCCGCCCGCGAAAGGCCTTCTGCCGCACGCCAATCTCCCGGTCGGCGAGACCGAACAGCCAGGGCAGAACCAGGGCCAGGAAAAACAGCGCCCACAGCACCGGCTCGGCAATAAACATGAAACTCCCCGCATACCAGCGCGGATTGAAGGGGAAAAACGGCCGCAGCCCGTAGTTATTTGTCCAGTCCAGCAGAAGATGACTCAGCGCGGTAATCAGCGCCGTCCCGTAAAGCCAGTCCCACCGCACCGGCTGCCTTGGCTTAATGGCTGGTCTGGCTACGATCGTTTCAGTGAAGGGTACGGGGTTTAGCCCGTACATGAACCCTGTAAAAACTCCGCGGGCTTTAGCCCCTGAGGGATGCTTTTCGGGCATTTCTGCCCCGTGCCCCATCCTTTCGCCTTTTTTCTGGCGAAAGGGTGGGAAACCACGCCTCCGCCCCTCCCGCCACCGGTACAGCAGCCAAACCATCCCTACCACCACCCCGGCCACCACGGGCGCGGCGATGAATGTGTGCGTAATGCCGCGATGGTGCTTCAGCTCCTCCACCGGCCCGGCGAACGACCACAGCACATCCAGATCCGCAGCCTCGGCAGCCAATACCGCGGCCAGCGTGGCGTAGGCCGTCTTGCGATTCAGCCCCGCCCGGCCGATGCAGGCTCCAACGAGAAAGTGGATTACAGGCTCCATAGCGTTCTGCCAATCATACTATCTTGCCCCGCGGTTCCCTATAATTCACCCCATGGGTGATCCAGCCAACTCGACCCCGGCCCAACGCGCCGAGCAATTGCGCGCCGAGCTGCGCCGCCACGAGCATCTCTACTACGTTCTCGACGCGCCGGAGATCTCCGACGCCCAGTACGACGAGCTGATGAACGAGCTCAAGCGCATCGAGGCCGCGCACCCTGAGCTGCTCACCCCTGACTCGCCCACCCAGCGCGTAGGCGGCAAGCCCGCCGAAGGCTTTCAGAAGGTGCGCCACTCCCGCCCTATGCTCAGCCTAGACAACGCTTACTCGGCAGAAGAGCTTACCGCCTGGGACACCCGCTGCCGCGAGTTGGCCGGCCCATTGCCAGTCGAATATGTTGCCGAGTACAAGTTGGACGGCCTGAGTGTAGCGTTGCGTTACGGTCCTGCGGACGGCGGCGCAAGGCTGACGACCGGCATCACCCGTGGCGACGGCCAGATCGGCGAAGATGTCACCTCGAACATTCGCACCATTCGCAGCGTGCCGCTTCTGATCCCAGCGGAGATGCTAAGGAAAGCCCGCCTGCCGCAGGCATTCGAGGTGCGAGGCGAAGTGGTGATGCCCGAAGCCGCCTTTCTCCGCCTGAACGAGGAGAAGGAGCAGCAGGGACTTGCGCCAGCCGTCAATCCGCGCAACGCTGCCGCCGGAACCCTTCGTACCCTCGAGCCGGGCGTTGTCGCCAATCGCCGCCTGGAATTCTACGCCTACTTCCTGCTCGTCAACGGCGAGTATTCTCCGCAGGGCCAGCACGCCACTCTGGATGCGCTCGCCACGCTCGGTTTCCGCGTCAATCTCAACCACAAACTCGTCGCCTCGGTCGAGCAAATGACCCGCTTCATCGACCAGGCCGAAGCCGCGCGCTCTGCTCTTGGCTACGAAATCGACGGCGTGGTTCTTAAGGTGGACTCGCACGCCACGCAACAACGCCTCGGTTACACCGGCCGAGCCCCGCGCTGGGCCATCGCCTACAAGTTCACCGCGCGCTCCGGCATCACGCAGGTCAACTCCATCACCGTGCAGGTGGGCCGCACCGGCAAGCTGACTCCGGTCGCCGAGCTAACGCCGGTCTTCATCGGCGGCACCACCGTCAGCCGCGCCACGCTGCACAACGCCGACTTCATCGAGCGCCTGGGCCTCAAGCTCGGCGACTGGGTGCGCGTCGAGCGCGGCGGTGACGTCATCCCAAAAGTTGTTGAAGTCCTCGAAGACGTGGACCATCCGCGCGGGAAGCAGCCCTTCGCTTTTCCGACGAAATGCCCTGAGTGCCACTCGCACGTCGTCCGCGCCGAGGGCGAGGTGGACTTTCGCTGCGTCAATGCCGATTGCCCCGCCAAGCTGCGCGAGAGCCTGCTCCACTTTGCATCTCGCGGCGTCATGAACATCGAGGGCCTGGGTGAGGCCGTGGTGCAGCAGTTGCTTGAGCGCAAGCTGGTCGCGAGCGTGGCGGACCTCTACCATCTCAAAGAAGATGCGCTACTTTCACTTGAAAAAGAGGTCATTCGCACAGACAAAAGGACAAAGGGAAAAAAGAAGGCTGTTGAGAAGCTACTTGGTCCTAAAGCTACTAAAACCCTCCTCATGCAAATTGAAGGTTCAAAACATGCAGGCTTGGCGCGTGTCCTCATGGGCCTTGGCATTCGTTTTGTTGGCGAACGCACAGCCGAGTTTTTAGCTATGGAGTTTGGCAACATTAAAGAAATTGAAAATGCTTCTACTGAACGTTTGGAAGGAGTAGAAGAAGTGGGTCCACGTATCTCTCAGGCAATACAGGAATTTTTTGCTCAACCTGCAAATATAGCTCTCATTCACAGCTTAGATCGTGCTGGCATATACATGAAGGCAGAAAAGAAACAGCGCTCGAACCAGTTGTCAGGGCTGACTTTTGCACTCACTGGCACTTTGCCAACGCTCACTCGTGAAGAGGCCAAGGCCAAAATAGAAACTGCTGGGGGAAGAGTTGTAGGTTCTGTCAGCAAGAATACTAGCTTCGTAGTGGCTGGTGAAGAGGCAGGCTTAAAGCTTGAAATAGCGCATGAACTCAACATACCCGTGCTGAACGAGGCAGAATTGTTAGCCAAGCTCAGATCTGAAGGGACATCGAAAACAGCAGAAGGAGGGTTGTTTTCTTAACTCTAAAGTCACGAGATTGCAAGGAGAAGCAAGAACATGGATTTCGTGGTCATTGATGTTGAAACCGCCAATGCGGATTTGTCGAGTATTTGCCAGGTTGGCATAGCATCATTCCGGGATGGTGAATTGGCAGATGCATGGGTGTCATTAGTAAACCCAGAGGACTATTTCTGTCCTATCAATATATCCATTCATGGAATCGATGAAGTTCAGGTTGAAGATGCACCGACATGGGAAGAAGTTTTCCAGCAGGTTACTCGTCGATTACAGAACAGAATTGTAGTTTCTCATACACCTTTTGACAGACTGGCATTGGCACGCGCGTGCGACCG
>JBEKNO010000119.1:0-9095 GCA_049522735.1 Occallatibacter sp. | reverse complement strand
CGAGGCGGTTGCGCTGGCCGCCCAGGATGCCGTACCAGTTCTTCATGCCCAGCGTTGCGCCGGTGAGTACGTGGTGCTTGGCGATGGGCAGGTTGATGATCTTGTCGGCCTCCAAAAATGGAGTAAAGATGGGCCAGCTCTTGAGCACCACGCCGCCCAAATCCACTTCACGAAAGAGCTCGGGATCGGGCAGGATTGCCTCGGCGCCCTCGGCGCGCGCGGCGGCCTGAATTCCGGAGCGCTGAAAGCAGCGGCGCGGCTCGTTGCAACTGACGTCGGTGACGATGACCCGCTTGGCTCCGGCCTGCCAGCACTGGCGCACCACCTCGGCGACGACTTCGGGATTGGTGTTGGCGGCCTGCTCCGGGGTGCGGTCCCAGGCGATGTTGGGCTTGAGGACCACCACGTCCTGGCGGCTGACGAAGCGGCGGATGCCGCCCAGGTCTTCAAGCGCGCGCTGCACCATGGCGCGGGGCTCTCCGCCCTGCGCCACCGTCAGGTGAGGGAACTGGGGATCGGCAGCGGCGCGATGGTCGCGGCGGGCCTGCTCAGCCTGGGCCGGAAGCGGGCGAAAGCTGTGTTCGCTGAGCCAGACGGCCGCGCCTGCCGCGCCCGCGGCCACGCCGCCGAGACGCAACAGTTGCAGCATCGCCTCGCGGCGCGTAAGCGTCAGCGCATGCGCCTGGTTCGGTTGCGCATCCGGCTTCCGATCGGTTTCCCTGGCCATGTTGATTCTCCCGGTTGAAGTTCGAGGTATCCCACCCTAGGCGTAAAAAAAACGCGCTGCCCAGAAGGCGCCTAGTGGGGCGCCCGGATTTTTCTAGACTTCCAGCAAATGGATGCGTTGCGGATCGTTGAATCCCAACCCGTGGGCCTGGTCGGCGGCGGTGGCGATGTAACGCGGCGGACGGCCCACGGCCTCGAGGGATGGCATGCCCACCTCGGCGCGCTTGCGCTCGATCATCTGCCACGCGGTTTGATCGAGGGCCACGCGGTCTTCGCCCACGATCAGGGCGTTAGGCTGCCAGAGGCGCTCGGGATGAAAGCTGGGCCCGCCGTCATAGACGGAGGTGATGGCATCGCCGATGGTGAAGCGGACCTTCTGGCGAATGGCCGGAATGCAGTTCAGGTCGGCCACGCCGGGGTTGCAACCGGCATGATGCAGTTGGTTGGGATGCTGGACCACGCCGTACATATTTTTCATGGAGAAGGTGATGCCCGACATCTCGTGGTCCTTGAGGATGGGCATGTTGAGCACCATGTCGCACTCGCGGGTGAGAATCTTGGCCAGCATCACATTGACTGCCGAGCCAAACGCGACCGGCTCGTCCTCGAAGCCGGCCACATCGGAGCCGTAGACCCGGATGCGGTTGGGGTCGGTGGAGATGGTGAGGCCGCATGCCTGAAGATCGCGGGCGTTGCGGTCCCACACCAGAATGTTGCCGGGCTTGACTCCGGCCTGTTGCAGCCGTTCGCAGACGGCCAGCACCAGCGCCAGGTGAGTGGAAATGCCCTTGCCGCCCAGGCCGTTCACCTTAAGGCCGATGACCTTGTCCACGGGCACAATCCGCTTCCAGGCCTTCACCGGGTTGTCGTGTCCGGTGTAGGCGGCGATGGCGCGGTCGAGCAGAGCGAGCACGCGCTTTTCGTCGAGTTGGCCGTCAGGGCCATGAAGAGCCGCATCGCGGGCGACCACCACCCTGGATTTGCCGTTTGCGGCGTGCTGGGCGCTCTGGTCAAGCATGGCGGCCAATCCCAATTTGTCCGCCGCGGCGGACGAGCCCAGCAGCAAGGCTCCGGTGGCTGTGGTCTTGATAAATTCCCGGCGGCTTTTCATCCCCATCCTCAATTCATCCGAGTTATTGAACAGCTACTTCCAGTTACAGTTTCGCTTCCACGCCGCGCGCCAGCGCAAGCAGAGCCTGCTGCGTGCCGGGCGCGGATTCATAGGCAACGATGCGGACCAGATGAGAACCTTTGCGGAAGATTACGCTCTGCGCGTACTCGACGCCCGCATCGCCCAGTTGGATGGGTTTGGCGTCGCCGGTTCCGGTCTCCAGAATCTTGCGCGCGCCCGCCGCATCGCCCATGGTGTGCACGTCCATGGTAGCTTCCAACTGGTCCTGGTACTTGTAATCGGAGGTGGAAGTGGAGACCACGCCTGCGGAGACGTATTGCTCGGCGTCGCCGTCAATGTACTTCCAAAGATCCTGGGCCGCAAAGGTGCGCGTATTGCTGGTTTTTTGCCAGCCTGCGACCGTACCCGATGCCGGGAACGGATCGGCCTGGTGCTTTTTGCATCCTGTGCAGGGGGCTGCGGCTACCATCACAAGGGCCACGGCCGCTACTATCCAAATCTTCGAGCGAAACATACGGAGTAATCTCCTTTACTTGCGGTTAAGCAGAATCTGGCTGCCGGGCGAACGGCTTTCGCCGATGCTGGTGACGTAGACGGCGGGATGCTCCTGCAACGGGCATGCGTACTCGCAGGCGCCGCAGCCCACGCAGCGGCTGGGATCGACGCGCGGCTGCTTCAGCGTTTTGGTGTTGCCGGCCGAATCGATCACCTGGGCTTCTTCAACATAAATGGCCTTGGGCGAAACCGGGCACCACTCCTCGCAGACGATGCAATCGATGGCCTCGGCCCAGGGCAGGCAGCGGCCTCGGTCGTAAAAAGCCGTCCCCAGGCGGACAGGGTTCTGCGTGCCCACGCCCACCACCCAGCCTTTTTCCTTGGGCGTAATCTGCCAGATGGCGCCGGTGGGGCAGACCTCGGAGCAGAGCACGCAACTGGGCTCGCAATAGCCGATGCGCGGCACCAGCGTGGGCGTCCAAAGGCCTTCCAGGCCGGCCTGTTCCAGCGTGGGATGGAGCGAGTTGTTGGGGCAAACCTTCATGCACTCGCCGCAGCGGATGCAGCGGGAGAGAAAATCGGGCTCGTCGAGCGCGCCGGGCGGCCGCAGCAGCCGTTCGTGGCGGCTCTTGCCCAGGCCGGTGTTGGCGCGGAAGAGCGGAACCAGCGCCGCGCCTGCCGCCAGACCCGTGAGCGCCCGGCGCCGGCCCAGGTCCGGCGAGGCGACCTCAGGCTCCTTGCGGAAGAAACGGAATTCGAGGCCGTCGTGCGGGCAACTGCCCACGCAATTCATGCACATGAGGCACTCGGCCTTGCGCCAGGGAAAGCCGCCGATGGGATCGTCGCCGCCCTGGCAGTTGAGCAGGCAGCGGTTGCACTTGTCGCAGGCGTCAGGATCCTTGTGCAGCCCTAGAACCGACCAGCGGGAGACCGCGCCCAGCAGCGCGCCCAGCGGGCAGAGGCCGCGGCACCACAACCGCGTGATGCGCAGGCTGGCCAGCAGAATGGCCAGGAACAGAACTCCCAGGATCAGGCCTTGCGCAAAATGCGCCTGGCGGAAGTCCAGCACCGTGAATTGCAGAATCGAATGCAGCGTTTCGCCGGTGGTTTTAATGGCCGCGATGTGGCTGTGCTCGAGCGGCGCAAGCACCGAGCGCACGGCAAAGTTGAAGGCCGGCAGCAGCGACAGGCCGAAGGAACGGACCAGCAGGCTGAAGGGGTCGAGCCACCCGATAGCCGCCGAGCCGAAGCAGGCGGCTACCAGCCCGGCGATAAGCACCACATATTTGCCCGTCTGCCAGCGCTTGTAGCGGTTGGAATCGATGCGCTGCTTGCCGCGCTTGGCCTCGGAAGGCAGGCTGGCTACAAAGTGTTGCAGCGTGCCCATGGGACAGATCCAGCCACAGAAAAAGCGGCCTAGAAAGAGTGTGGGCAGCAGGATGAGCAGGCTCCAGATCAGGCCGCGATAGAGGGCGTGGCCGGCCAGCGCATTGACCACGGCCACCAGCGGGTTCCACTCGAAAAACAGGCGCACCGGCGCGCGCAGGCGAATCTCCTTTGCGCCTCCGGGATAAATGCTCAGCGCGGTGAAGTGCAGCAGCGCAAGAAACAAAAGCAGAAAGAATATCTGCGAGATCCTGCGCCACCGCGGCAACCTGGAATGGGCCACAACACTCCTCCACACGCCGCGTGCGGGCGCTATCTATATAGAAGAATGATTGCCGCCCAGGCAAGCACCGGACTGTGATCTGCATCACTTATTTGCGGTTTGGGGGTGCCGGGTTTACAGAATGACCGGCACCTAGAGAATCGCCTCAAGCCCCTTGCGGCGAATGACGTTGAGCAAGGCGAGCGCAGGGCCTTTGGGCTGCTTGGTTCCGCGCTCCAACTGCGAGACATAGCCCACGGTGAGATTAAGATAGCGCGCGAAAACGGCCTGGCTCAGGTGCGCCCGCTCGCGCAGTGTGCGGATTTCCTCGCCGCTGATCGGTTCGGCGGTGCTGAGGGCAGGCGCGCCAAGGTGGCGCATGGTGACCTTTTCATACTCAGCCTTGTCCATCATGCCAAGACGATACTGGTCTTCGGTCATCTCAAGGATGCACTCGACCACACTGCTATTATTCCTGGTCATACTCAATCTCCTGCAATGCTCCGTCCTCGAGAGCTTCTAGAATCTTTGCCTCATCGGCGGTAAGCCATCGCTCCGCGCCACCACGAAAAGACAGCAATTCGTCGTGGCTGATGTTGTCGAGCGCGTTCTTGGCAAAGCCATAGAGGAATACGGCCCGGTCCTTCGCTCGATAGGCAACGCTCATGCGATAACCGCCTGATCGGCCCTGTCCTTGCCGGGCGACGCGCTGCTTGATGAGACCGCCGCCCAGATCGGCGTCGATCATGCCCCGTTCTGCCCGCTCGATAGCCTCACGCAGGCTCTTGTCCGCTATCCCCTCACGCCGGGCAAACCGCGCCAGCCATTTCGTTTTGAAAGTCTGCACGTGGGCGACCTAACACTATGAACTATAGCACATAGAATTATATTTGCGAGCTGTTTTTATTCAGGATGGATGGCGCGGAGAGCCCCATGCGAAATCGCCGGCCGATACGGGCAAGTAACGCAGCGAGTGCCCCAGGCTCAGAGTGTCCGAATGATCCAAACAGTGGGCAGCGGCTGTTCTTTCGCCGAGAGGGATCAGTCCTCCGCAAACTCAGCGTTAATCTCAGCCTGGATAGGTTCCGGTTGGGAAGAAGAAAATATCGGCGCGTTTCCGGCAGCTACAAAATCGACCATCTGCCTCGGGGGCAGATACTTGATGCGTGCCGAAACCTGCCCGTCCGTCTCTTTGACCAGTGAACCGTTCGGATAATACTTCTTCCAAATGTTATAGACGATATAGACATTGACCAACGCCTTGTCGCTGGAGTTATATATCTTGCCCACAACCCTGTAGTGGAAGCCGTCCGGCGACTCCATCAACTGGTCATTGACGATATGCGCAGCCCTGGAAGCGGCATTGCGGACGGGGATCTGCGCGGCGGATGCGCCTGCCGGTTTAGATGTGTCCTGGGATGCCGCCAAGCCAATCCCAACCGCCAGAATTGCTCCCAGGAATGCGATGGACTTCGAGCTTACCTGTACGTTCTTCACGGAAACCTCCTCGCAGCTCAAACCGCCCTGATTATACGTCTCGTGCGCGGTTTCGCAAGCCCCTCGGCCCGTTTCTTTGTTAGACGAAAAAACGAAGCGACAAATTCCGCCACTTAGAACATCTTTTTCAATCCTCCCGGACAGGCTCTCAGAGGCGATTGATGAGCGAAGCGATGCAGGCCGCGCCGAATCCGTTGTCGATGTTGACCACCGAAACGTTGGGAGAGCAGGTATTCAACATGCCCAGCAGCGCCGCCACGCCGCCAAAGGACGCGCCATAGCCGACGCTGGTGGGAACGGCCAGCACCGGCGCGTTCACGAGGCCTGCTACCACGGTGGGCAGAGCGCCTTCCATGCCGGCGCACACAATCAGCACGCGCGCGGACTGCAACGAACTCTTTTGCGCCAGCAGGCGGTGAATGCCGGCCACGCCCACGTCGGCGATCAGCTCCACGGTATTGCCCATCAGGCGCGCCGTCACCACGGCTTCTTCAGCCACCGGCAGGTCGCTGGTGCCGGCGCAGACCACGGCGATGGTTCCCTTGCCGGGTGCGGCGGGAGCCTGCTCAAGCGTGATGGCGCGGGCGGTTTCATGGTACTCGGCGCGCGGTTCGACGTCGCGCACCGCGCGAAACACATCGGCGGAGGCGTGAGTGGCCAGCACGTTGCCGCCCGCCTGGGCCATGCGGGCAAAGATGGCAGCCACCTGTGAGGCGGTCTTGCCCGCGGCAAAGATCACCTCGGGCATGCCGGTGCGCAGGGCGCGGTGATGGTCGAGCTTGGCGAAACCAAGATCCTCGAAGGGCAGATCGCGCAGGCGATCCAGGGCTTCGTTGACGCCGGTGCGGCCCTCGCGCACTTCGTCGAGCAGCGCTTCTATGCTGGCACGATCCATCAGACTATTCTCCTCCGATAATGTCCTGTAACTTAGCTTTCTAACCTTGTTTTTGTGAAGGGTACGGGCTTTAGCCCGTACATCAAAGGCCGGAGAGGATTGGGGCATTAGCCCCTGAGGGAGGTCATTGCAGAAATTTGCTTTTCCTCAGCAGCTAAAGCCTTGAATCAAAATCATATCTGAATGGACGGGCTAAAACCCGTCCCCTTCAACATCATAGTCCCTGGACATGTTCTACCGTGGCCTCCGCGTAAGCACGCATGGCCTCCTGCATCACCTGTTTGAGGGGAACCGAGTGCAGCGTGGCCAGCAGGCGGCAATCTTCATACTCCGGCGAAGCATTGGCGATCTTGCCGGAGGGCCAGCGGGCGATTTTGATGGTCACTTCGCCCCAGGCGGTTTGCACCTTTTTGAACTCGCGGGCCAGCGCCAGCTTGTTCTCCAGCCTCCAGCGCAGGCCGATGGTGGTGGTTTCGCGAAAGAGCAGATCGCGCATCCTGGGCAGGAGCTGGGGAGCGCAGAGCACGGTCAGTTGCACGCCGGTGCGCCCCTTCTTCATCTGCACCGCCATGCGATAAACGTCCCACGCGCCGGCATCGAGCAGCAGTTCGCTCACATAGGCGAGCACCTGCGGATTGGAGTCGTCGATGACCGTATCGATCACCGCAATGCGCTCGGCGTCGGCAGCCTCCTTGGCTTCTTCGCATTCCTCGCCCACCAGAAGACGCAGCAGGTTGGGCTCCCCCGGAGTTTCGCGGCCACCGGCTCCGTAACCGGAAGCCTTGACGCGCATGGGGGGAAGCGGCTGGTAGCGCACATCGAGCATCCGCAACAGTGCCGCGCCGGTGGGGGTCACGCGCTCCATGGGCGCGCCGGCGGAATAGACGGGCGCATCGGCGAGCAGGGCCAGCGTGGCCGGCGCTGGAACGGGGAGTGTTCCGTGCTGGCACTCCACCGTTCCGCTGCCCACGTTCAACGGCGACGCGAGCCAGCGATCCACGCCCAGCGCCTCGCATCCCGCCGCCGCGCAGACGATATCGACGATAGTGTCCACCGCGCCCACCTCGTGGAAATGCACCTTCTCAATGGAGATGGAATGGATGGCGGCCTCGGCCTCGCCCAGCAGTTGGAAGGCGCGGACGGCGCGCTCTTTCACGGCATCAGCAAGCGGCGCGGAACGAATGATTTCAAGAATTGCCGGCAAGGGGCGATGAGGCGAGTGCGCGTTCTCGTGATGAACAGACGCCGGTCGAGATTCGTGGTCTCCCACCCTTTCCACAGAAGGAAGTGGAAAGGATGGGGCACCCAGCGTTTCGTGTGAATGCGCTTCGTGTGAGTGGGGCTCGTGGGAGTGCGTGTGCCCGGCGTGGCCTTCGCGGGAGAGGGCCGGTTTGCTTGCCGGCTCATCCGCTGTGAGCACGTCCACTTTGGTTGCCGCCAGGCCGCCGCGGCTCACCTTGCGCATCTGAAGGCGCGCGCCCACATTCAGCGCGGCGGCCGTTTCCTCAAGACGAGTGAAGGGAACGCCGGCATCCACCAGGGCGCCCAGCAGCATGTCGCCGCTTATGCCGGAAAAACACTCAAGGTATCCAATACGCATCGTTTTGTGATTCTAATTGGTCGGCTATGCGCCGCGCCTGGCAAGAACTTCGGCGGGCAAAACCACATTCATTGAGCCGGAGCGAAAGCCGGAGCAATCCAGAGTCACGTACTGGAAACCGGCCTGTTTGAGGGCGGCGGAGATCGAGTCCAGCATCTCCATGGCCAGGGCGCGGGGCAGCTCCGCGCGCGCAATCTCCACGCGGGCCAGTTCCCCGTGATGGCGGACGCGCAGCTCGCGAAAACCCAACTGGCGGAGGCTCTCCTCGGCCTTCTCAATTTGGTTAAGTACTTCGCGGGTTACGGTGCGGCCATACTCGACGCGCGAGGAGAGGCAGGGCGCCGCCGGGCGGTCCCACAGCGAGTAGCCTGCGGCTTTGGCCAGCGCGCGCACTTCGATCTTGGTGAGCCCAACCTCAGCCAAAGGCGCCAGCACGGCGTGCTCCTCGGCGGCGCGCTGGCCGGGACGAAAATCGCGGGTATCGTCGGCGTTCATGCCGTAAGCGATGGAGGTAAAGCCCAGCTTGACGCCCAGCGCTTCCATGACCGCGAAGAGCTCGTCCTTGCAATGGAAGCAGCGGTCTGCCTGATTGCGCGCATACTCGGGCCGCTCCAGTTCCCCGGTGGCAACCACGTGCAGCGGCATCTGGAGCGCGCTGGCAAAATCGCAGGCCTGCTCCAGGTCGCGCCGGGCCAGGCTGGGCGAATCGGCCAGCACGGCAAGCATCCGGTTGCCCAGGATGCGATGCGCCGTGCCGGCCAGAAACGCGGAGTCCACGCCGCCGGAGTAAGCCACCATCAGGCTGCCCAACTGCCGCAGCCGCGCATCCAGGGCGAGCAGCTTTTGCGCCGTGGCCGGCCCGATGGCAAGGGCGCTCTCCGCCGCGCTCTGCGCAACTTCGGCTCCCGGCAGATTGGTTTGCGCACTCGCCGCCATAGGGCAGATTATAATCCTCCGCCGCTTGAGATGCCGCAGTTGTGGCAGGGCAATCGCATGAACGTCATGCGAGTCCGAGGAGTTGAGCTCTGTAGTCGTCGCTGGTGGATGCGATGAGCCGTCTGGCCTTGAGTCCGCCTTTTCGTTTGATTGGATCGAGGCGGAT
>JBEKNO010000118.1:0-9189 GCA_049522735.1 Occallatibacter sp. | reverse complement strand
AGGCTCTATTACCCAGATTCCCTTGGAGTCCAAATGAGCTTTCCACCTAACCAAATAATCTTTGGCCGCCGCGAGGTTCTCAGCGTGGACAATTTCTGGGTCAGGCTTGGTCTTTCTCATTCAGATATCCTTCAAATAACTTATGACCATCATGAGTCGATCGAATTGATAGTACTTGGATTTGGCTGTTCTCCTTTTAGAAGGACAGAGTTGCTAGTGTAATAAACATGGGGGTGAGCGACGCATGGTCGCTCACCCCAGTCTTTCCGCCGAAGGCGGGGCTGCCCCACTGCTTATTTCTTGTCGTCCACGTCCACGTACTCGGCGTCGATTACGCCTTCGTCCTTCTTCGCTTCCCCGCCTGAGCTGTCGTCCGAAGCTCCGCCGGCCGCCGCCCCCGCCGTAGCCTGCGCGGAGTTCGCCTTGTACAGCACCTCGGCCAGCTTATGGCTGGCGTGGGTCAGCTTTTCGTGCGCGTCCTTCAGCTCCTTCACGGAGGGCGAACCTTCCAGAGTCTTTTTCGACTCCGCCAGCACCGACTCGACATCGCCCTTCTCCGGACCCTGGATCTTGTCGCCGCTCTCCTTCAGCATCTTCTCGATGTTGTAGACCAGCCCGTCCAGCGAGTTGCGCGCATCGATCTCTTCGCGCTTCTCCTTGTCCTCGGTGGCGTGCGCCTCGGCCTCCTTGGCCATCTTCTCCACTTCGTCCTTGCTCAAGCCCGAGCTGGACGTGATCGTGATGCGCGTGTCCTTGCCCGTTGCGTTGTCCTTGGCCGTCACGTTCAGAATGCCGTTGGCGTCGATGTCGAAGGTCACCTCGATCTGCGGCACGCCGCGCGGCGCCGGAGGAATCCCGCCCAGCTTGAACTTGCCCAGCGTGCGGTTCTGCGCCGCCAGCGGACTTTCCCCTTGCAGCACATGGACCTCGACCTCGGTCTGCGAGTCGGCAGCCGTCGAAAACGTCTCCGTCTTCTTGGTCGGAATGGTGGTGTTGCGCGGAATCATCCCCGTCGCCACCCCGCCCAGCGTCTCGATGGCCAGGGTCAGCGGCGTCACGTCCAGCAGCAGCAGATCCTTCACCTCGCCCGCCAGCACGCCCGCCTGCACCGCCGCGCCCACCGCCACCACTTCATCGGGGTTCACACCCCGGTGCGGCTCCCTGCCGAAGAGCTTCTTCACCAGCTCCTGGATCCTGGGCATGCGCGTCTGCCCGCCCACCAGCACCACCTCGTCGATCTTGTCCACGGTGATGCCGGCGTCGGCGATGGCCTTCTTGCACGGCTCCAGCGACCGGTCTATCAAATCCCCCACCAACTGCTCCAGCTTGGCCCGCGTCAGCTTGCGCACCAGGTGCTTGGGCCCCGTCGCGTCCGCGGTTACAAAGGGCAGATTGATCTCCGTCTCGATGGTCGTCGACAGCTCGATCTTGGCCTTCTCCGCGGCGTCCTTCAGCCGCTGCAGGGCCATCTCGTTGCCCTTCGAGGTCAAATCCAGCCCCTGCTCCTGCTTGAACTCCGCAATCAGCCAATCCACGATGCGCTGATCCAGGTTGTCGCCGCCCAGGTGCGTATCCCCGTTGGTCGACTTGACTTCGATCACCCCTTCGCCCACCTCCAGAATGGAAATGTCGAAGGTGCCGCCGCCAAAGTCGTAGACGGCGATGGTCTCGTCCTTCTTCTTGTCCAGCCCATAAGCCAGCGCCGCCGCTGTAGGCTCGTTCACGATGCGCTTCACGTCCAGCCCGGCAATCTTGCCCGCGTCCTTGGTGGCCTGCCGCTGCGCGTCGTTGAAGTAGGCCGGAGTCGTGATCACCGCCTGCGTCACCGTCTCGCCCAGGTAGGCCTCGGCGCTCTTTTTCAGCTTCTGCAGAATCATGGCCGAGATCTCCGGCGGCGTGTACTCCTTGCCCTGCGCAATCACGCCTACGTGGTCGCCCTGCTGCACCACCTTGAAGGGCACCATCTTCATCTCGTCGTTCACTTCGTTGTAGCGCCGGCCCATAAATCGCTTGATGGAGAAGATGGTGTTCTCCGGGTTGGTGATGGCCTGCCGCTTGGCCACCTGGCCCACCAGCCGCTCGCCACTCTTGGTGAAGGCGACCACCGATGGCGTGGTCCGCGAACCCTCTTCATTTGCAATCACTTTGGGCTCGCCGCCCTCCAAAACCGCCACGCACGAATTGGTGGTGCCGAGGTCGATACCGATAATCTTTGCCATGGTTGATTCCCTGCCTCTTCGTAAAAATTCTGACTCATATTAAGATGCATCATTGAGTGGGATAGTGTCAACTTTATTTGATTGCATTTCTATAAGCTCTCTTTTGATCTGACGCTTGATTTCTGCGTCTCTCAATCTGGCACAGGTGCTTGCCGAACATATAGGACTAATTTAATCTTATTTTATATACGACTATTTAGGTCGTATTTTAGGAGGTTCATTCTTGCTTTCAAAGACGCTCACCAGAATCGTGAGGCGCCCCGGCTGGCTGGCTGCCTGCCTTCCATTTCTGCTCACCCTTCCGGCCCTCACGCAGGATAAACCCTATTTCGTCACCTACTCCCAGGATCTTGAGGAGCCGGGAAACCTGGAAATCGAGACCAAAACGGCGTTGGCACGGCCGGACGGCGGCAACCGCTTCGGGGCCACGGCGATGGAGTTGGAGTACGGCACACGCGCCTGGTGGACCACCGAGCTGTATCTCGACGGCCAGGCAACGGCGCAGGATTCGACCGTGTTTACCGGCTTCCGGTTGGAGAATCGCGTCCGGCCCCTGATGCGAGAGCACGCCGTCAATCCGGTGCTCTATGTGGAGTACGAAAACACCTCCGGCGCCGACAAGACAATCCTCGAGGTGGTTGGGCACGATGGCCAGGCTGACCTGGCTGGACCCAACGGTGACCTCCGCCGTGAACATCAGCATGAGGCCGAACTCAAGCTGATTCTCTCTTCCAATGTGCGGGACTGGAACATCTCAGAGAACTTCATCTCGGAAAAGAACCTCGGCCATGACCCGTGGGAGTTTGGTTACGCGCTGGGAGCCACCCATCCTCTGCGCGGCGCAGCCAGCGCCCGGAGTTGTACATTCTGCGCGGAAAAGTTCATCGCCGGTGTTGAAGGCTACGGCGGCCTGGGTAGCACCTTTGCGCTAACCATGCGTGACACCTCTCACTACATCGCCCCGCTTCTCGGTTGGCAACTTCCCAAGGGTGTCCGGCTGAGCTTCTCGCCAGGCTTTGGCCTCACCGGGACAAGCCTCACTCGGGTCTACCGTGTGGGCCTGGCCTTTGAATTCGAACAGGTTGGCGGCTGGTTCCATGACGCGCAGGGACGCAGCCGTTTCCAGGGAGGTGGACAATGAAGCAACGGAATACTGCGATTCTCTCCATCTTGCTTAGCGCAACGCTCGTCGCCGCCGCCGCCTGCAGCTCGCAATGGCGGCATGTCCCCTCCAGGGATCACGCCCGGCCCAACCCGCTGGCCGGCAATCCGGAGGCGATTGCGGCTGGCGCGCTTGTCTACCGCGACCATTGCATGCAATGCCACAAGGCCAAGGCGCAGGGCGACAGGCACAAGCGCCCAGCGCTGCGCAGCGCACGGATTCGCACCGCAACCGACGGCGACATCGAGTGGTTTCTCCGCCAGGGCGATCTGGGTCACGGCATGCCTTCCTGGTCCAGCCTTCCGGGGGCTCAGCGCTGGCAGATCATTGCCTGGCTCCGTTCCATCCAATAGCACAGCCCATTAAAGCCGGCCCCAGCCGGCCTTCCCTGCTTGTGCCCCGCCCCCCCCCCCCCCCCAGGTCTCGTCCGCCATTGCGGATGAGACCCTGGAGACCACCCCACCTACGGTCTCCTTCCCCCGTCACTGGCGGCCAACCTCCCAATCGTTTACCCTCAAATTTCCGCCCCCATGACCACCGCCGCCGCCCAAGCCCGTTACCCGCTGACCCAGGGCGTAAACCCGTGGCTGGTCACCTTCTCCGTCATGCTGCCCACCTTCATGGAGGTGCTTGACACCGCCATCGCCTCGGTGGCCCTGCCCTACATAGCCGGCTCGCTCTCCGCCTCCAACTCCGAGGCCACCTGGGTTCTCACCAGCTACCTGGTGGCCAATGCGGTCATCCTGCCCGCCTCCAACTGGTTCGCCCGCCGCTTCGGCCGCAAGCGCTTTCTGCTCACCTGCGTCATCCTCTTCACCATCGCCTCCTTTTTCTGCGGAGCCGCTCCGTCGCTGTCCATCATCCTGCTGGCCCGCGTCCTCCAGGGAGCCGGCGGCGGCGCCCTTCAGCCCTTATCGCAATCCATTCTGCTGGAAAGCTTTCCGGTTGAAAAGCGCTCCATGTCCATGGCCGCCTATGGCCTGGGCATCGTGGTGGCCCCGGTCATCGGACCCACCCTGGGCGGCTGGCTCACCGATACCTTCAGTTGGCGTTACGCCTTCTATATCAACATCCCCGTCGGCATCCTGGCGGTCATCATGATCAGCCGCTTCGTCCATGACCCGCCTTACATCAAGCACGCCAAATTCAGCCCTTTTGACAACATCGGCTTCGGCCTCCTCATGGTCTGGACCGGATGCCTTCAGGTCGTCCTCGACAAAGGCCAGGAAGACGACTGGTTCGGCGCCGCCTGGGTGCGCTGGGCCGTCTCGGCCCTGGTCGTCTCCTTCCTCCTCTGGATCTGGCATTCCTGGACCCATCCCAACGGCCTGGTCGACCTGCACGTCCTCAAAGACCGCAACTTCCGCACCGGCTGCTTCCTGGTCGCCATGCTGGGCATGTGCATCTACATCACCATCGCCATCCTCCCCCTCTACTACCAGGAGATCCTCGGCTACACCGCCTTCACCGCCGGCCTGGTCGTCGGCCCCCGCGGCATCGGCTCCTTTATCGGCTCGCCCATCATCGGCTTCCTCGGCTCCCGCATCGACAACCGCAAGCTGCTCACCGCCGGCTTTCTGGGCTTCGCCATCTGCGCCTTCATCTTCGGCACCGTCAACCTCGACATCGGCCCCTACACGCTGCTCATCCCCATCACCCTCACCGGCTTTGCCCTCAGCTTCGTCTTTGTCCCCATGTCCACCATGATGATGGCCACCATTCCCAACAAGGAGATGGGCAACGCCACCGGCATAGGGAACATGCTGCGCAACATCGGCGGGTCGATTGGGATTTCAATGGCCACCACCGCCCTCATCCGCCGCGCCGCCCTGCACCAGACCGAGATCGGCGCACGCCTTTCCCCCTCCAACCCCGTCCTGCAGCAGGACTCCCGGGCCATAGCCGCCTATCTCGCCCATCACATCGGCCCCGCCCAGGCCCGTCCCGGCTCCTTCGGACTCCTCTACGGCCTCATGGAGCAGCAGTCCGCCCTCATGGCCTACGTCGATGTTTTCCGCTGGACCGCCGTGCTGGCCGTCATCTGCGCCGCCGCCGCCTGGATGTTCAAGAAGCCCGCCAGCCACGCCGCCCCTCCACCCGGCGTGCATTGAGACATAATCAGAAAGCAGGGAGATGCCATGGCCATGAGCAAACCCATCCGCCTGAAGACATTTCAAATTGGCACGCCCGCCAGGACCGGCGAGGGATTGAGAATCGCTGTCACAAGAAGGCCGCCTCGCGGCGTTCCCAAATCAGACTTGAAGCGGGTTGGCCGCTTTGATGTCTGGTTTCCCGCCCTGGCGCCGTCCCTCGCGCTGCTGGCGCGGCACAAGAAACTGGACTTTGAAGATGCCTCCGTCCGGAAAGCCTTCTTTGACCGCTATGAGAAGGAGTTACACTCTAGCCTGCCGTAAAAAAGACTTCACAACCGCCAGTGCTCTATTCCCGCAGCGCCCCAGCCCCTTGAGCGGTTCCGCGGCGCACACATACAAACGCGCCCGCCGTGGCGGACGCGTCCCAATCCAACTCAAAACCGCTTAGCGGCCGAAGTGGGTGGCGTTCTTCTGGGTAAAGTGGGCCCACTTCTCCGGCAGGTCGTCAGCCGCAAAGATGGCCGAGACCGGGCAGGCCGGAACGCACGCGCCGCAGTCGATGCACTCGGTCGGGTCGATGAACAACTGGTCGGCCGCGCCATAGCCGTCCTCGTCCTTCTTGGGGTGGATGCAATCGACCGGACAGGCGTCCACACAGGCGGTGTCCTTGGTGCCGATACAGGGTTCTGCAATCACGTATGCCATCTTTGAATTCTCCGCGGAAACGATAGCGGTTTCCAGTTGGAGACCGCTCTGAAACTCACGACGCTGATAGTAGCACAGAACCCCAATAGCTGACCCCGCCGCCCGCAGCGCCGTTTTGCAATTTGGGAATCGAGAACATCATCATCTGGGCTTATTTTCTATAAGCGAACCATCCGGAAGGCTCGCCGTAATCGGGCTACCGGCAAAACATCTATCGACCCGCCGCCCGCGCCGCCCTGTGCGCCGCATACTCCTGCGGCGTGGGAATAGGCGTCAGCCCGCGTCCGGCAAACATATCGCTGAAGAAACCCAGCATCTCCGCGTGGATCAGCCCGTTCGATGCCAGAACCTCCCGGCTGTCCAGCCGGAATTTGTTGCCGGAGAAGTCCGTCACCCGCCCTCCGGCCTCTTCCACCAGCAGAACGCCCGCCGCCGTGTCCCAGGGATTCAGCTTGAACTCCCAGAAGGCGTCAAAGCGGCCGCAGGCGGTATAAGCCAGGTCCAGCGCCGCCGAGCCGGCCCGCCGCACCCCGTGCGAACGCAGCGTGAACTCCTGGTAAAAGTGAATGTTGGGGTTCAAATGGCGTTTGTGGCTGGGAAAGCCGGTGGCCACCAGCGCCTCGGCCAGCTCCGTCACGCGCGAAACCCGCATCGCCTTGCCGTTCAGCCGCGCGCCTCGTCCCCGCTCGGCGGTAAACAGCTCGTCCCGCATGGGATCGTAGATCACCGCGGCCAGCAGCGTTCCATCCTGCTCCGGCTTGATCCCCGCCGGGCGCTGTTCCAGCCCCAGCGAGACGCAAAACTGAGGAAACCCGTGGGCAAAGTTGGTGGTCCCGTCCAGCGGATCCACATACCAGCGAAACTCCCTCTCCATCCGTTCCCGCGTGCCCTCTTCGCCGTAGATGCCGTGCTCCGGGAAGGCCTGGGCGAGCCGCTCGCGAATCAGCTTTTCTGAGGCCCGGTCGGCCACCGTCACCAGGTCCACGTCGCCCTTGTACTCGGTCTCCACGCCGGCGGCGAAAAACTCGCGCAGCCGCGCCCCCGCCTCCTGGGCGATCGCCGCGGCCTTGGGAACCCAGACGAAATCCGCTCCCGCCGCCCCGCTCAATTGCCCGCCCCGTTTGCAGCCGAACCGTTCCCGGCCGGCACGCTTGCGCCCCCAGGCCGCAAAACGCGCCTCCGCCCGGCTTCAGAGATGGTGCGGATCTGGTTCTTATAAATGAACAGGTTGGGCTGGCCCTCCCGCGTCAGGCGCAGCATCGTATCGTCGAAGTACTCGATCCAGCCGTGCACCGTCTCCCCATCGCGCAGCTTGATGGAAACGGGAACCTGGCGGTCGCTGAGCGAGCGCAGGTAGAGCGCCTCCTGGCCGGTTTCGCCCGGCGGAGGCGCCTTGGAACGGCGGCGCGTGGAGAGTGGGGAGGTCATGATGCCATTGTAGATGCAAAGCGCTGAAAGAGCAGCCTGCGGTTTCGGTAATGGCCAATTTCCGAATAGCCGACGATGCGCCCGGAACTCAGGATGAATGACGAAAATGCTCGTTGAGCGCGTTGGGTTGAAATCAACAATTGAAAAAGACAAATCTGTAATAAGCACTGTTCCCTATCTGAGATCAAGCACTGCTTTGCCGTGGGCATCGCTTTGCAGTGTCGTCGAGCCGTTCGTGAGACTAGAATTGGACAAACAGCCGATGACATCCCAAAACAACGCGGATAGCCTCTCTGCAAAGCAACTGAACGAGATCCTTGCCGACAAGGAAAGCACACTGAATCTCTTCAGAGCAGTAGCCAAAAAGCACTTCGCACGTCTTGAAGATGAGCCAAGCGGTAACCCTGAGCTCGACTCCGCGGTCAAGTGGGTCACCGAGGAGATTACTGTTTCTGGTGGCGATCTCAATATAAGCAAAGTGTTCGAATACGCAGAGTCGCCGATCGAGCGGGTGTTCCTCAACTCATTTCTATTCAAAATGTCCATTGAGGATGCACTGAGCGTGCTTGTCTACGGTCCAGTCGAAGAACTTAACTCGTACATGCAAAATGTGGTAGGCGAATACCGAGGGTTTGTTGAATGGCTGACAGGCTTCTTCTATTACAGGGGCCAGCGAGATCTGAATGCGGCGTACGAAGAATTAGATCGCTGGCTCCAGGCGGGTAGAATGCCCGAAGAAGCCTACCACTGGGCTGTCCATATGCTTGGTGCCAATGGACTGGTCGATTATGTGAACGCATTCCACGTAATGATTCAGCCGACGATGAGACTAAATGGAAGAACCATCCGGCCAGATCTTGCGATCTGGGTACCGGCCGATCCGAGCATCAAGATTATCGTCGAATGTGATGGATTTGCCTACCATTCTGACCAAGCGGCATTCCAGCGCGATCGTACGAGGGACCGGCAATTGATGGAGGACGGTTTCCGTGTGCGCCGGTATGCCGGAGCGGAGATCTACGCAAACCCAATTGCAACCGGGAGGGAGCTTGTAGATTTCTTACACGGGCTTCCGATTAACCACCAACCGAAACTATTGGACGCAGTTTTGCAGCAAGTGTACCTAATGGAGGCAGCCGGACCACCGTCGAGTCCGAATGGCTGAGGCGATTTTCGGTGAGTAGATCATCGCCGATGCACTCAGCGACATACCCTCGGAAGACGCGAATCAGTTCCCCTTGGCCGTCGCATCCATGTAGTACCCCGTCTTGTGGCGGATATTGAATTCATTCGCCGCCGCCCTGGGAACCGTCACCTGCACCCGGTGGAAGGGCCTTCCAAGCTCTTGATTTTTAGGATAATAACCGAGCAGATATTGCGTGCGCAGGTCGTCGCTCACCCGCGTAAAGGCCTTGTCCAGCCCGCCGTCGCTCTCGTAGAAGCTCTTGCCGCCGGTCTGCTCGGCCAGGGTAATCAGCGCGTGTTCCCCGCCCAGGTCGCGGCCGGCGCTGGCTTCGATGGGCACGTCGATGATGGAGTAGATCATCACCTCGTTGCGCAGAGCCGCCTCCAAAGCCTGGGC
>JBEKNO010000117.1:0-9196 GCA_049522735.1 Occallatibacter sp. | reverse complement strand
TGATTCTGACCATCGGCATGGGCGTGGACTCCAACGTGCTGATCTTTGAGCGCATCCGCGAAGAGGTGCGCGCCGGCAAGGCGCCTTCTGCGGCCGTGGATCAGGGCTTTGCCCATGCCTGGGTCACCATCGTCGATACCCACGTGACCACCATCGTCTCGGCGGCCATTCTGTTCATGTTCGGCAGCGGTCCGGTAAAGGGTTTTGCGGTCACGCTGACCTTCGGCCTGCTGGCCAACCTTTTCACGGCGGTGTACGTTTCGCGGGTCATCTTCGATGCCCATTTGAACAAGATGAAGCCGGGGCAGTTGGTATCGATTTAGAAAGCAGCTTTTAGCTATTAGCCTTTAGCTCTTAGCCTTCCGCGGAAGAACGTAACTTGGTTCCCGCACAAACAAGCTAAAAGCTAAAAGCTAAGAGCTAAAAGCTAGGAGAAAAAAGTGGAATTGTTTCGCGGCGTAAATATTGACTGGCTGAGGCTGAAGTGGTACTTCCTCGGCTTTTCATTGATCTTCAGCGTGGCCGGCATCATCTCCATGGGCATGCACTGGGCCACCATCGGCAGCCCGGTGCCGCTGGGCGTGGACTTTCGCGGCGGCACGCAGATTCAGGCGCAGTTCCAGCAGGCTCCGGATACCAACCGGATTCGCCAGGCCATGGATGCGGCAGGTATCAAGGATGCCCGCATTCAGGGCTACGATGTGGCCTCGAACAATGAGGTGCTCATCAGTATGCCGGAGCAGACGGATGAGACGCACCTCGACGCAGACCGCACCCGAATCGTCGGCGCTCTCCAGGCGCACTATGCCAACCCCGTCATCCTGCCCCTGCGTAACGTGCAGGTGGTGGGTCCCACGGTGGGCAAGCAGTTGGAAAAGCAGGCTATGCTGGCCACGCTCTACTCCATGGCGGGCATGCTGGTCTACCTGTGGTTCCGTTTCCAGTTGATCTACGGCGTGGCCGCGGTGGTGGCCTGTTTCCACGACACCCTGATCACCGTCGGCGCCTTCGCCCTCACCAACCAGGAGATCAGCCTGACCGTCATTGCGGCCATTCTCACCCTGGTCGGCTATTCCATGAACGACACCATCGTGGTCTTCGACCGCATCCGCGAGAATCTGCGCCTCAGCCGGCGCGAAGCCCTGCCCGACGTGGTCAACCGCAGCATCAACCAGACCCTGAGCCGGACCGTGCTCACCTCCGGCCTGACCTTCCTGACCGTCCTGTCTCTGTACGTCTTCGGCGGCCAGGTTCTGCGCGGTTTCTCTTTTGCCCTGGTGGTGGGAATTCTTATCGGCACCTACTCGTCGATCGCCATAGCCGCGCCCATGTTGGTGGCATGGCAGGAGTGGCGCGGCAGGCGCGGCAAGGTGGTGGTTCTGCCCGCGGCTAAACGGGCCAGAGTGTAAAATTTACCCGGAAATTGCACCGGTTTTGCAGCAGCCTTGGCGGGGCATGTGCGGTAACGGATAGGAGAGGGGCGCGCATGTGTGATAACGTTTTGAAGCGCGGGAACATTAGCGGTTCTACCGGTGTCTAAACAGAAGTAGGCTGTGCTTTGTGCTGCCCGTCTTCTTTTCACGGGGCAGTTCCGGCCAATATAGGAGGAGCTTGATGTTCAGTACTGCGATCATTCTGGTCATCGTCGTGCAATGGTTGATATCCCGCGCGGATAAACTCTCGAGCGCCATTATGGGGTATGAGTTTACAACGATATTCCTCCTGTGGGGTATGGCTGTCTATCGAGGCGGGGACAAAATCATCTTTCTTAACCTTGCTTTGCCTATGACGGTATTCATCGTGCTCTGCGTGGCCTGGTACGCCCTCGATACCAAGACGCTTCTGGATTCCAGAAAGCCGGAACCCGTGCACGAGGCGACGGGCATGTTTGCGGATTCCACCTTTGAATCCGAAGGCCGGATCAAGAGCGGCAAGATCATCCGCTGGATGCTGTTGACCTACCACATCAATCTGTCGATTCTGCTTTTGCTGGTTCTGATTCCGCTAATCTATCCCGAGGCGCTGCCCAAGGCCGCCATGCTGACGGTATTGACCGCTCCTCCGCCTCCGCCTCCGCCTCCGCCTCCGCCGCCGCCGCCGGAGGCAGTGCACCCCATTAAAGTGCAGTCGGAGATGATGAACAATCAGTTGATGGCTCCCACCCGGATTCCGCACAATATCCAGATACTCGCCGAGAAGGAAGCTCCGCCCTCATCGAGCTTTGGCGTGGTGGGCGGCTTCGGAGACTCCGGCAGCCCGGGCGGCGTGATCGGCAGCATTTTTGGCAATACCGTGTCGCAGCCCAAGGTGCAGGTTGCGCCCCCCAGGAGGGTGAACATTTCAGCCGGCGTGGCCGTGGGCATGCTGATTCAGAAGACCCAGCCCATTTATCCTCCCATCGCCAAGGCTGCCCGCGTCCAGGGAACGGTGGTGCTGCAAGCCACCATTTCCAAAACCGGATCGATCGAAAACCTTCATGTCGTCAGCGGGCCGCCCATGTTGCAGCAGGCCGCCCTGGATGCCGTGAAGACCTGGCGCTACCGGCCCTACCTGCTCAACAACGAGCCGGTGGAAGTGGAGACCACGGTGAACGTGATCTTCACCCTGGGCGGATGACGAACCCCCTGGCTCCTTCCGCTTTTTCGGAAGGAGCCTCGCTTTTGACCCGAATGCGAATCCGGAAAGAGCCGCATTCCCAGCTATCCGCCGCGGCGGACAGTCGCAGTTCATAGGAGGAACGATTCAGTGATTCTCGCTCAACTCGCACATTTCGCTTCGCACACGGTCAGCAGCCTGGCGCTTTTCCAGGAAGAGCAGACGGTTAGCTTCAGCCCCCAGGGGCTGTGGGATCACATGGGATGGCCGGCACGGACCATCGCCATCATTCTTTTCATCGAGTCGATCTGGTCGCTGGCCGTGATGATCGACCGCTACCTCTACTTCTCGGCCGCCCGCAAGCAGTCGCGCGAGTTCGCGCCCAAGGTTGCAGGCGCCTTGAAGGACCGCAAGCTGGAAGAAGCCATCAGGATCGCCGACCGCAACAAGAAGTCGCACCTGGCCGAGGTTGTCACGGCCGGCCTGCAGGAGTTCCGCGCCTCAGCCGGTTTGCCAACCGAGGAGACCATCGAGAGCTCGGGCCGCGCGTTGGAGCGGGCCGAGGCCATCGTTCACTCCAAGCTCAAGAGGGGCCTTGCCGTTCTGGCCACCATCGGCGCCACCGCTCCCTTCGTGGGGCTGCTGGGTACCGTCATCGGCATTCTCAACGCCTTCCAGCAGATCGCCCTGCAGAAGACCTCGGGCATCGGCGCAGTGGCTGGCGGCATCTCTGAAGCCCTGGTGACCACGGCCTTTGGCCTCTTTGTCGCCATCCCCGCCGTCATGGCGTTCAACTATTTTACCGGGCGTGTTGAGGCTTTCGATGTGGAGATGGACAACTCGTCAAGCGAGTTGATCGACTACTTCATCAAGCAGAGCCACACGCGCTAAGTGAAGCGGCTGCCGGTAAGAGCGGGAATTTGCGGTGGGCGGCAGAGATACTCTCTTCTGCCCGCCGCTTTCATCCTCGCTGGGACCAAGCGGTTTTAGCAATGCCGGAAGCCATTCGCATTTAACCAATTCATTAAGCATGGAGCCAAGCAATGGCACAAGCAGTTCGCGCAGAAGGCAAAAAGGTCAACTCCAATATCAACGTGACCCCCATGGTGGACGTGATGCTGGTGTTGCTGATCATCTTCATGGTCATCACCCCCATGCTCCAGAACAAGGTGGTCGTCGATATGGCCAAGGTGGATAACCCCACGGCCATGCCGGACGCCGACAAGGAAGACGCCATTGTCGTCGCCATCACCAGGGACGGAAGCGTATTCCTGGGGCAGAACAAGGTGGCCACCAATGAGCTGGGCCGTATGGTTCGCGACAAGCTGGCGGACAAGCAAGGCAAGACCATCTACGTTCGCGCCGATGCGCGGGCGCAGTTCCGGGCGGTGGAAGATGCCATCGACGCCGTGCGCACCGCCGGCGTGGACGACGTGGGCTTGTTGACGCAGAAGCGCGAAGCCGGCGCCCCGGCGGGCGGCGAATAACTTTTGCGCCCGCGCTGTCTCATTCACGATTTTGAGGAAACGAGGAGTTTGAAGCCATGGCAATGACAACGGGAACGTCGGGCGGCAGCATGGCCGACATCAATGTTACGCCGATGATCGACATTCTTCTGGTGCTGCTGATCATCTTCATGGTCATCGTGCCGGTAACGCCCAAAGGCCTGGAAGCGCTGGTGCCCCAGCCGCCCAAGGATCCGACCAAAGTGCCCCAAAACACCGACCGCACCATCGTGGTGCAGGTTCTGTACCGCCAGGGCGCGGCCCCCACGTACAAGATCAATGAGACCGACGTGGAGAAGCGCGAGTTGCAGGCCCGCCTGACCGAGATCTATGCCAACCGTGCCGAGCGCATTATGTTCGTCAGGGGCGATGACAATGTGGACTTTCGCTATATCGCGGATGTCATCGATATCGGCCGCGCCGCCAACGTGGATCACATCGGGCTGATGACGCCCAAGATTATGGCCGGCCAGTAGCGAGTTGCTATGGCGCGGTTTTCCCTGAATGGGGAAAGCCCGCGGCTCACTGCATCATGTTCCAGGCGTGCTGATAGGCGCTTGCCTGAAGGAGAAGGATAAGAAAATGAATGGACCCGCACGTATTACGGCGTTCGCGGTAGCCTTGGCCGGAATGGTTCTTTCGATCAGCGGGTGCGACAAATTAGCCGCCCGCGACCAGTTGAACAAGGGAGTTGACGCTTACAAGGGCCAGCGATACGAAGAGGCGATCAACCACTTCCAGAGAGCCACGCAACTGGATCCCAAGCTGCCCATGGCCAAGACCTACCTGGCCACAGCGCTGGCCCAGGATGTGGTGCCCGGACTCACTACGCCGGATAACCTCAAGACCGCCTACCAGTCGATCGACATCTTCAAGCAGGTTCTGGCCGATCACCCGCGCGATGTGAACAGCATGAAGCAGATTGCGGGCTTGTATTACAGCATCACGAAGCTGGAGGACGCCAAGGAATGGCAGAAGAAGGTTCTGGCCGAGGATCCGAAGGATCCGGAGGCTGCCTATACCGTGGGCGCGATCGACTGGACCGAGGCGCACGAGAACGCGCTGAAGGCGCTGGTGCCGAACGGCTTCAGCGATGACGGCGTGGGCAACACCAAGGTGCCCAAGAAGGTGATGGAGCCGCTCAAAGAGGAGAATGGTCCGCTGGTCGATGAAGGCCTGCAGTATCTGAACCAGGCGATGGCCAACCGTCCCAATTATGACGTTGCCATGACCTATATGAACCTGATTTACCGGCGCAAGGCGGACGTGGACTACGGCGACGCAGCCGCGGTCAAGGCCGATGTGGCGGCTGCGGAAGACTGGCGCTCCAAGGCCAGGGGCACGCGCAAGGCAAACGAATAAAAGAACAACGCCGGGCCCGGCGGCATCACTATGGATAACAGCGGCAATATGAAGTAAACGGCAGCCGCTGAACTGCACGCCCCAACGGCCTCCGCCATCGGCGGGGGCCGTTTTGCATGAGCCAACAAAATCGAACGGCCCGCAGCGTGCAAGCAGGCCGTTAGATTGTTTCGGAAAGCGCCTTGAGCTTCACGACTGTACTTATAAGGCGCCGTGCCCCATCCTTTCGCCTTTTTTCTGGCGAAAGGGTGGGAAACCGCAATTCTCACTTTCTTACTGCATTACACCGAATGCGAAAATAATCTAGTTCAGCGTCAACTCCGCGCTAAGCGGGGTGTTTTCGCTGCTGTCGCCAACCAGGATGACGAACCTGCCGGGATCGATGGTCCACTTGTGGGCCGCCGAGTCCCAGTAGCTGAAGGCGCGCGCGTCCAGGTTGAGAGTCACGTGCCGGGTTTCTCCGGGAGCCAGGAGGATCTTGGCAAATCCCTTGAGTTCGCGCTCAGGGCGGGTGGCCTTGGCGGAGGGGTCGGAGACGTAGAGTTGGGCCACTTCGGCGCCGGTTACGCTGCCGGTGTTGGTCACGTCGAAGTTGACCGGAACCATGGCGCCGGTGGCTGCGCTGGCGGGCGCCTGCAGATTGGTGAAGCTGAAAGTGGTGTAGCTCAAGCCGAATCCAAAGGGATAGAGCGGGTGCTTGCCAGCGGTGGTCCAGTAGCGGTAGCCGACCATCAGGCCGTCCCCGTACTTGACGTGGGCAATCTCGTAGTCGATCTTTCTGCCGTCGGTTTCGGTCACGTGCAGCACGGTGTCGGCGCCCTTCACCGGGTAATACCACGCGGCCGAGGGGTTCTCGTCCCAACTGCGGTCGAAGCTCACCGGGAGTTTGCCCTCGGGGTTTTGCTTGCCGAAGAGAACTTCGCCGATGGCTGTGCCGCCCTCCTGGCCGGGGTAGTAGGCGTCGAGCAGCGCGGGAACCTTGTCCAGCCAGGCCCGGGTATCCATGCCGCCGCCGCCGGTGAGGATGACGATGGTGTGCGGGTTTGCCGCTGTCACGGCCTCAATCAGCGCGTCCTGTCCCCAGGGCAGCGCGAAGGTGCGGTCATAGCCCTCGCCCTCCGTGGGCGGATTGAAGCCCACAGCCACAACCGCCGCGTCCGCTGCGGCTGCAAACTGCTTTGCATCCTCTGAGACCAGTTCCGGCTCATAAGCGATGCCAAGGCCAAAGCGGTTGCCGGCAGAGTAGGGCAGATACTCGGCCGTCACCTTCGCCGTCTGGCCTGCATCCAGATGGATCGGCCAGGATTGCGGGGTCTGCCCCTCGGCGTGAGGAGCGGCCAGCAAAGGCTTGCCGTCAATGAGCACCTTGTAAGCGTCTTCGCCGGAGGCAGCGGCCAGAACCAGGTAGGTGCCGGCTTTCTCCGCCTCGTAGGCGGTGGTGTAGCGGATGCTGCGCGGAGACTTGTCTGCGGGGCCCCACATATCCGGCTTCCAGTCGGCGATGCTCCTCAGCGCGGCTGTTTGCGGCGTGCCGGTGAACTCCTTGCCGGAGAAGGTGGCCGCTTGGATGGCGCCGTCCCAGAGCGTATTCCGGAAAACCTCGTTGATGGTGGGCAGCCCGCGGCTGTAGAGCACGCGCACATCGGCTCCGGCCACGTTGGCGATGCCGGTGAGAATGCTGACCGGTTCAAAGGCGTGCGCCTCCGAGGAGCCCCCGCCGCCGGTAACCGCCGGATAAGCATTGGGGCCGATGACGGCGATGGTCTTGATCCTGGCCGAATCGAGCGGGAGCAGGCGGCCTTCGTTCTTGAGTAAAGTGATGCTCTCGCGGGCGCCGTCCAGGGCAATGGCGCGATCGGCCACGGAGTAGGTGGAATCGGCGGGGTCAAACTGGGGACGGTCGAGAAAACCATAGCGCAGCACGGCGCGAAGAAGGCGCAGCACCTTGTCGTCGATGGTGGACTCCTTAACCGATCCATCCTTGACCGCGGCCGGCAGAGCCTTGGCGTTCATGAAGCGCGGGCTGGGCATTTCCAGGTCGAGGCCGTTGTTGGCCGCGCCCACCGTGTCATAGGTAGCGTCCCAGTCGGACATCAGAATGCCCTGGAATCCCCAGTCGCCCTTGAGAACCTTCAGGTTGAGAAACTCGTTCTGGGTGGCGTGGACGCCGTTGACCAGGTTGTAGGAGTTCATGACCGCGTCCACGTGGGCCTGCGTGACGGCGGCTTCAAAGGCCGGCAGGTAGATCTCGCGCATGGTCCGCTCGTCCACATCCACGCTCGCGTTGTGCCGGTTGTACTCCTCATTGTTCAGGGCATAGTGCTTGACCGTGGCGATCACGCCCTGGGACTGGACGCCCTCAATCCAGGGAACCGTCATGCTTGCGGCCAGAAAAGGATCTTCAGAGAAATACTCGAAGTTGCGGCCGGCCAGGGGCGACCGTGCGATGTTGACGCCGGGGCCGAGCAGGAAATTGACGCTACGGGCGCGGGCGTCCTTGCCCAATCCCTCGCCCACCCTGCGCGCCAGCGCCGGATCCCAGGTGGCGGCCAGCGCCGCGCCGCCGGGCCAGGCGGTGGTTGGCCCCCAGGTGCGCACGCCCTCCGGGCCATCGGACATCTTGAAGCGGGGCAGGCCGATGGCGGGCGCGGCATGGGTGAAAAAATTGTCGACGCCGCCAAGCAACTCGATCTTTTGCTCGAGGGTGAGCCTGGCCAACAGGGCGTGGGCTCTGGCCTCGATGGCGGATGAGTCCGGCGCGGGTGCCTGGGCCACAACCAGGGCGCAGCCAAGCAGAGCCGAAATCAGGCATGTGAAGGCAAAGAAAAAAATCGAATGAGCCGCGGATTTTTTTAGGTTTCTCATAACTCTGAAAAGGCTAATGCATTTGCCCCGCGCATGTATACCGGTTGGACCGCGGCCTCAGGGCAAACGCATCTGCAAGAAAGAAGCCTTCGCTTCCAGCGTTTTGCGGCACGCATCGCTGACCACGCAGTTCAATCCATAACCCGGCGTAGAAATGGGAGAAGGCCTGAACTGGCCCGGCGCCAGCAAGTCGGTCGCCGAGTGGTTTCCCAACCAGGAACGCAGTCTCGCGGTGGCCATCTTCGACAGCGGCTCCAGTGTGGGAGGAGCCGTGGCGGCGCTGTCGATTCCATTGATCGCGATGGCCTTCGGCTGGCGCTCCGCTTTTGTTGTTTCAGGGCTGATCGGATTTATCTGGCTGCTGATGTGGTTGCGCGTCTACTATCCGCTGGACCGTCATCCCAGGGTGACGCCGGAGGAGGTTGCGTTTATTCGCGCCGGCCCTCAACCATGCATGGCCAGCCGCTCGGCCTGGGCATCGGACGAAGCAGCCCGCGGCTCGCGCAGGGTGAGAACCGGGCAGCGCGCGTGGGCCAGGACGCGGTAAATGGTGCGGTCCCGTGTGAGATTCTCGAGGGCCGAGCGCTCCGTGGCGCCCAGAACGATCAGGCTGGCGCCGCGCTCCGAGGCCTCGGCCAGAATCTCGATGGAGGGGTTGCCATGCGCCACGTGAGGCTCGACGGCGGTGCGGCAGTTGGCGCCCGTTTCCGCGGCCAGATGGCGCAGTTCATGCATGGCCGCCGAATCCAGGCCGGTGGGCAGGCCGCTGCGCTCCATCTCATCCATGGGGGGCAGAACATGAAGCAGGACCAGCTTGGCTTTTTGGCTGGCCGCGATGCTGCAGGCAAGCGCCGCGCTCGGGCGAGAGG
>JBEKNO010000116.1:0-9324 GCA_049522735.1 Occallatibacter sp. | reverse complement strand
TACACCGATATCAATATCGAAGGCGCCCACGCCGCCGCGCCCATCTGGGCCGAGTTCATGAAGAAGGCCGTGCTGCTGCCGCAGTACTCCGACACCCACGACTTCTCACCGCCCGAGGGCGTCGAGATCCTCAAGATCGACAAGGCCAGCTACCTGCTCAGCGACGAGTCCTGCCCCGACGGCTATGAGATAGCCTTCCTAAACGGCACCGCCCCCACTGAAACCTGCGACCACCCCGCCGAACGCCGCAACATACTGCAAAAAATCTTCGGCCTGGGCAAAAACTGAATCACTGGACTCGATTTAGCCTGTCGTTTACCCGTCAATATCTGTACCGTCCGGTGTCGGCTGGCATCGCTGGCCTATGTTCGCAACGATCCGTGGTTACCGAACATGCACTTCCCCGTCAAAAAACCTCCCAAACTGCTTCCGAGTTCAATAATCAAAACCCCTTTTTAAGCTCGAATGGGGTTTTGGCGAAACACAACAAGTCACAGCTTTATCTCTCTCCTATCCAGTAGTACGAGAGGAGGTTCCCACTTGAGTCTAGGTTAATAAGATAGCCGACTATGGCATATCCTTGTTCAGTTAAAATGGCTAAATCTCCACCTTCCACGACGTTCACGACCAGGACGGGCCGAGGCATGGTATCTCCTTGCACCCGCGTGCCCACAAGAAGAATGCCGTCTGCCGCCGTACCTCCTATTGCCGCCGCCTTGAAACCCAATTCCAACTGTGCCTGGAGGCATACCCGCTCAGATAACTTCAACTGCTCGTAGCATTTGCCCATGCAACATCATCCCAAAGCGAAATGTTGCACTTCGAGATTGAGCGCGGCACGATAAAAGGCCCAAAGTCGCATTCATTTCATGCCGGATCAGTAAGAACTTCCGGAGGGTTGATGGGGGGGCGTACACTCCCACCCTTGCCGCAAGGACAGAGGCGCGGGGCCCAGAGGGCGCCCCGATGGGGCACCTCTCACAGAAGCGGGAAAGACAACCGCGCCCGCCCGGTGCATTGGAGCCGCCAATAGGGGCTGGGACAGATCAAGGTCAACGGACGGGTTGAGCCTTTGCCGCGCGGCGCGGAGAGCATCCAGTTTATGGGCGAGAGCAGCCTGGATGCGCCGCTGCGCTGGGAATGAGCTAGCTTTTAACCCCAGGTTTAAGCATTGGCGGCCTGCCGTCAGCGCCGGGGCAGGCCGTTCGCGTACCATGGACCTCAGAGCATTTTCAGGATTATCGCAGAGCCGCCAAGCGTGTACAGGGTTGATTTTACCTGGGGAAAAATCAACTCTGCCGTTGTGCCTCGCATTATGCCAATCCTGAAAATGCTGTGCCTGAGCGCTCATGCGAGACCATTTGGCTACACTCCTCGACGACCTTCGCCGCCACGGCCGCGAGGTCGCCGTGGTTCATCACGAGGGCATCCGCCGCCGGGTAACCACCTATGGGGAGATTGCCCGCCTGGCCGGCCGTTTTGCCGCCCTGCTGGCGCTGCGCGGCGTGGAGCCGGGGGACCGCGTGCTGCTGTGGGCAGAAAACAGCGCGGAGTGGATCGCCGCATTTTATGGCTGCCTGCTGCGCGGGGTTCTGGCCGTTCCTCTGGACGCCAGCGGGAGCGCCGACTTTGCCGCGCGGGTTGCCGCAGACGTGGCTCCCAAACTGGCCGTGGGCGATGAGCTGCTGCTGGGCCAGTTGCCGGGCGATGATCGTCTGGCCTTTCCGAGGCTCACCTTTGAGGACTGGCTGGCAGCCCTGCCCGCCGAAGAAGCCGGCCCGGTTGCGGGACTCTCGCGCGAAACCCCGCTGGAGATTCTCTTTACCTCCGGCACCACAGGCGATCCCAAGGGCATTGTGATCACCCACGGCAATGTGCTGGCCAGCGTGGGGCCCATCGAGGACGGCGCACAGCCCTATATGCGCTACGAGTGGCTGATCCATCCCCTGCGCATTCTCCACACCCTGCCCCTGAGCCACGTCTTCGGACAGACCATGGGCCTGTGGGTTCCACCCATCTTCACCGCCGAGTTGCACTTTGAAAATCGCCTGGTGGCGCAAAGGCTCATCGAGACCATCCACCGCGAGCGCATCTCCGTGCTGGCCGCCGTGCCGCGCGTTCATGCGCTGCTGAAGACGCATCTGGAAGCAACCCTCCCCGGCCTGGCCGAGCGGGTCGCCGCCTCCCAGGGCATGAACCCCTGGCTGCGTTGGTGGCGCTTTCGCGACGTTCACTCGGCCTTCGGCCTCAAGTTCTGGGCGCTCATCTCCGGCGGAGGAGCCCTGCCCGGCCCGCTGGAGCAGTTCTGGAATGCGCTTGGATTCGTCCTGGTGCAGGGTTACGGAATGACCGAGACCACCGCGCTTATCACCCTCAACCACCCCTTCCACGTGGCGCGGGGAACCATCGGCAAACCCATGCCGGGACGCGAGGTAAAGCTGGGTCTGGACGGAGAGGTGCTGGTGCGGGGCGCTTCCATCTCCGGCGCCACCTGGCAAGGCGGCGCTCTGCACAGGCGCGCGGACGAATGGCTGGCCACCGGCGACCTGGTCCAGGCCCAGCCCTCCGGCGAGCTGCGCTTCCTGGGCCGCAAAAGCGAGGTCATCGTAACCGCCGCGGGCGTAAACCTGCACCCCGAAGACCTGGAAGAGGCCATCGAACAGGAGCCGGGCGTGGCGGCCTGCGCGGTGGTGCCGCTGGAAACGGCGGCCGGCCCCGAACCCTGCGCCGTGCTCGCCTTTCGCGGCGAAGGGAAGCAGGCCGCTACGGCCATCGAGCGCGCCAACGCCCGCCTGGCGCCATTTCAGCGCCTGAGCCGCTGGGTGCTGTGGCCGGAGCCCGACCTGCCCCGCACCTCCACAGGCAAGGTCCGGCGCAAGGCCGTGGCCGAGTGGCTGGCCGGCATCCAGGCCGCGGCATCGAAGGCCAGTTCGGGCGCGGCAACCAATGCCGGCGCGGGCGCTTTTGGAGCCTCCTCGGACTGGCTCCTGGTTCTGATCGCGCAGATTTCAGGCGAGGCACCATCCGGCGTCGGGGATGAACTGCGCCTGACTGAAGACCTGCACCTCGACAGCCTGGGCCGCGTGCAATTGGCCGCCGCCATTGAGGAACGGCTGGGTATGGTTCCCGAGAGCGGGCTGCTGGAAGAAGCGCAAACCCTGGGCGAACTGCGGCAGTTGGTAGCCGGAACGGCAGAGGGCGCGCGGACTGCTTGGTCTCCCGCGCTTTCCGGCCGCCGCGCACAGGATGCGGCACGGAGCCGTGGAGGCGGACGAACAGGCGAAACGTTCCCGGAGGGAGCGGAACCCCGGATGGAGCCCGCTCCGGCACGGTATATCTACCCCCGCTGGCCCTGGCTCCTGCCCTTCCGCTGGCTGCGCACAGCCTTCATTGAGGCTGTAATGCGCCCGCTGGTCTGGTTGCTGGCGCATCCTGCCGTAGTAGCGCCCCAAAAGCTCACCGCCGATGCGCCCCTGCTGATCGTCGCTAATCACGTCACCACTTACGACGGGCCGCTCATCCAGTACGCCCTGCCGGGTTCCATCCGTCGGCGCCTGGCGGTGGCCATGTCCGGCGAAATGCTGGAGGACTTCCGCCACTTCCGCAATCCGGATAATGGCCGCTTCGATCCCTTCGGCCCCCTCGCTTATCTGCTCCTCACGGAGCTCTTCAATGTCTTTCCCCTCGCCCGGCAGCGGGACTTCCAGCCCAGCTTTGCCCACGCCGGCCAGGCCATGGATCGCGGCTTCAACGTGCTGGTCTTTCCCGAGGGCACGCGCTCGGCGGAGGGCGCGCTGGCGCGCTTCCGCCCGGGAATCGGCCTGCTGGCCAGGCAATCAGGAGCCTCCGTGCTGCCCATCGCCATCCGCGGCCTGGGCGAGCTGAAGATGCGCCGCCGCCGCTGGTTCCGCTCCGGCATCCTCGAGGTTCGCGTGGGCCGGCCCATCCGCTTCTCACCCGCCGAGTCCGAGTCCGCCATTACCGCGCGGCTGCACGCCGAAGTGGAAAAGCTGCTCAACGGCTGAAGCTGCCTGGGAAAACTCGCAGGGTGAAAACGTATCGCTGCCAGCCTTGATGTTTATTACATTCGAGAGAGAATCAGAGCGGCCAACTGTCGCAACTGTTGCTGGCTCAAATAAGGCTTCCCCGGCCAACCATGCGCCGTGTCAATGAAGGAAGACAGGGCCACACACTGCGTGCCCTTGCGGAAATAGAGGATTGATTCCATTCCCAGAACCTTGCCGATAAACGCTTCGTCGCCAACGCCCTGGACTTTACCGCCATAAACACCTTGCATCGCCTTCGATTGAGCGTAGGCCTTGGTATCCATAAAAGTGACCAACAGGATCTGTTTCCCGTCAGGCAAGGCAAAGTTAAGATCGCCGCCCGCGCCCTTGCTGGAATCCCGAGGGATCGATTTAACCCCGGACAATCCGCTCACCTTGGAGACATCGGCCGGAGTTAATAGTTTTGCGTAAGCAGGATTGAGCGTTACGCCTGGTTGAGCCCATGCCCAGGTTGCCGCAAGCATGACCGCAATTGCCAATGAGCTCATCGCTCCCTACATAGAACGCTTCATCTTTCTCTTACCTCTTGCGCCGGGATTTCGATCTTGCCTCCCGGCTACAAACCAATATACCCCCGGTTTCTATCGCCAGGCCCGATTTTTATACCCGTTTCCATCCCGGAAACCGTGGCCTTCCCGGCAGGGCTATTGCCGGGCCAAACGACCAGGATTTGCGATCCGAGGATCAGAATTACGACACAAAATGGAAATCCGGTTAGAATGATCGAAGGTTTCCAATCATGGCAAAGAAATCGCGACAGCGCAAGTTCCAAGGCAAGCGCCCGCCAGAGGCGCCTGGCAATACCGTTGCTTCCGCAACCCATAAGCCCTGGCAAATTGCCGCCGTGTGCCTCGTTCTTGCGGTGGTCACCATATTTGCCTACCGGGGTGTACGGAACTGCGATTTCCTTACCTATGACGATATGGACTATGTCCTGAATAACCGGCAGGTGCAGCAGGGGGTGACAACGCAGAGCATTGCGTGGGCGCTTACCAGCTTCCATGCTACAAACTGGCACCCGCTGACGTGGATTTCCCACATGGTGGACTGGAGCTTATACGGTAAAAATCCTGCTGGCCACCATATGACCAATGTATGCCTGCATGCCGCCGACGCGGTTTTGCTTTTCCTATTGCTCTTGTACATGACGGGTTTTTTATGGCGCTCCGCAATGGTCGCATTTCTGTTCGCGTTGCACCCCGCGCATGTCGAATCGGTTGCCTGGATTTCAGAACGCAAAGATGTATTATGCGCATTTTTCTGGTTTGCGGCGTTGCTTGCGTATGCATGGTATGTGCGCAAGCCATCCTGGAAACGGTACCTGTGCGTGGCCTGCTGCATTGCCTGCAGCCTTATGTCGAAACCCATGGCCGTCACCCTTCCTTTAACCCTGCTGTTGCTTGATTACTGGCCGTTGCGCAGAATAACGTTCACTCAGGAAACGCGCGCTCGGTGGTTCTCATCTCTCTGGAAGTTATGCGTTGAAAAATGGCTGTTTTTTATCATGGCGGCTGTCTCCAGCGTCATCACCTTTTTCGCACAGCGGGCCGGCGGAGCGGTGGCCGCGCTTCAGGTTCTGCCCGTGTGGGAGCGGATCTGCAACGCGGCCATCAGTTACTGGCGCTACGTATGGATCATGGCATGGCCCGATCCGCTTAAGGCATTTTATTATCATGAGACAAGTAACATCACGGTTTCAGCAGCGGTGTTATCGGCCGTTGCGCTCTTCCTGGTTGCCGCCGCCTGCTGGCATTTCCGGAAGGAAAAACCTTATTGTCTCATCGGCTGGCTGTGGTTCCTGGGGACACTGGTGCCGGTAATCGGCATCGTACAGGTTGGAGTTCAGGCCCTTGCCGAGCGTTACACTTATGTTCCATCTATCGGCCTGTTCATCATCGTTGTCTGGCTGGCCGGCGATGCCGTTGTCAAATTCCCGAAGATCAGGGTTGTAACTCAATTGCTTGCGGCCGCGGTCATTCTGGCGTGCGCCGTAAAGACCGGTGCGCAGGTAAAGGTGTGGAAAGATTCGGTGACACTTTTCAGCCACGTGCTTGAAATTGACCCGCGCGGGGAACTTCCCAATTCAAGCCTGGGCGTGTCGTACGTGAGGGAGGCAAAATATCCCGAGGCGCAGGAATATCTGGAACGCGCGCTGGTCTATAATCCCGCCGGGCCTATTAGCCTTTCATTTTCCGCTTTTTGCATGATGCGAATCGCAATGCTCAGCACTGATCAGAGCAAGATGCCGCTGGCAGGGCAACGCCTGGAACAGGCATTGCGTATTTCTCCCAACGATCCCGATATCCTGAGCAACATGGCGCTATGGTCAGTATTGATGGGCAGGCCGAAGGATGAGGAGACATATAGCAGAAAGGCGGTCGCCCTGCAACCGGACTTAGCAACGGCGCGGCTTTATCTTGCCGATGCTCTGCTGACGCAGAATGAACTTGACGAGGCGGCTCAGGAGAACCGCCAGGTGATTGCCATCGAGCCGGATAACTACATTGCGTATTACAATCTGGGCGTTATTTTCAGCAAGCAGGGATTGACAGAGGAAGCGCTGAAGGAATTCCGGCTTTCTCTGGCGACCCAACCCAATCAGGCCATGGCTCATTCCAAGATCGGAAGTATTCTTATGGAGACGCATCAACTCCACGAAGCGGTGGAGGAGTTTACCCAGGCGCTGCGCTTCGACCCTGCCAACGCCAATGCGCATAACGATCTGGGCATGGCCCTGTTACAACAGGAGGATTATGAAAAAGCGGCGGAGCAGTTCAGCGACGCGGTGCGGATTGATCCGGCCAATGCCGCGGCAAGGCAAAATCTAGATCTTGCTCAAGCCCGCATGAAAAACGAGACGGTTCTGAAGGGAAGAGAATGATATATGCAGGGTTAAAAGCCCAGCCTGCCAGGTGGCGCTCTAACCCTGAAATTGCCTTAGAATAATCGAAGGCTGAGAAACATGGCAAAGAAATCGCGACAGCGCAAGTCCCAAGGCAAGCGCCCGCCAGAGGCGCCGGTGGAGAAGACCGTCCCCATTTCTCTTGCAACCCATAAGCCGTGGCAAATTGTCGCGGTGTGCATCGTCCTGGCGGTGGTTACCGTGGTTGCCTTTCGGGGCGTGCGGAGCAACGATTTCCTTTTGTACGACGATAACGGCTATGTTTCATCGAACCTGCGGGTGCAGCAGGGATTGACCATGCAAAGCATCGCGTGGGCCTTTACAAGCTTCGATGTTGCAAACTGGCATCCGCTGACGTGGATTTCCCACATGGTGGACTGGAAACTTTATGGCGAAAATCCCGCCGGCCACCATATAACCAATGTGTGTTTGCACGCGGCCAGTTCGGTTCTGCTTTTTCTTTTGCTTTTGTACACGACGGGTTACTTAGGGCGTTCGGCAATGGTCGCATTGCTGTTTGCGCTGCACCCCGTGCATGTCGAATCCGTTGCCTGGATTGCCGAACGCAAGGAAGTTTTATGCGGATTTTTCTGGTTTGCCACGTTGCTTGTTTATGCATGGTATGCCCGCAAACCATCCTGGAAACGGTACCTATGGGTGGCCTGCTGCTTTGCCTGCAGCCTGATGTCGAAACCCATGGCCGTCACGCTCCCTTTCACGCTGCTGTTGCTTGATTACTGGCCGCTGCGGAGAATAACGTTGGCGCGGGAAACACGCGCGAACCGGTTCTCTTCTTTTTGGAAGTTGTGCGTTGAAAAATGGCTATTCTTCATCATGGCGGCCGTCTCCAGCGTCATCACCTTTGTCGCGCAGCATGCCGGCCGCGCGGTGGCTCCGCTCGAGTCCTATCCCTTGTGGGAGAGAGTCTGCAACGCGGCCATCAGTTACTGCCGCTACGCGCGCATCACGTTCTGGCCCAATCCGCTCAGGGCTTATTATTACTACGATATCAATAACATGATTTCAGTAGGGGTGTTATCGGCCCTTGCGCTCGTAGCGGTAACCTCCGTCTGCTGGCATATTCGCAATGAAAGGCCTTATTGCCTTATCGGCTGGCTGTGGTTCCTGGGAACACTGGTGCCGGTAATCGGCATCGTGCAGGTTGGAGATCAGGCCATGGCCGAGCGTTATGCCTATCTTCCCGTGACAGGCCTATTCTTCGCTGTTGTCTGGCTGGCGGGCGACGCCGTTGCCAACTCCCCGAAGATCAGGGTCGCGACTCAACTGCTGGCGGCCGCGGTGATTGTAGCGTGCGCCGTAAAGACCGATGCGCAGGTAAAGGTGTGGAAAGATACGGTAACACTTTTTAACCACGTGCTCGAGGTTGACCCGCGTGGGGGACCTCCCTATTTAACCCTGGGCATGGCGTACGCGAAACAGGGAAAGATTGCCGAGGCGGAAGAGAATTTCGAACGCGCGCTGGTCTATCATCCCAACGGGCCACTGACTCTTTCTTATTCCGCCTATTACCTGATGCAAACCCATGAGCAGTGCTATCTGCAGCTGGCGGGGCAACGCCTGGAACAGGCATTGCGCGTAGATCCTGACTACCCCGCTGCCCTGACCTACATGGCGGAATGGTCTTCTGTGATGGGCAGGCCTAAGGATGAGGAGGCTTACAGCAGAAAGGCGCTCGCCGCACACCCGGAATCCATAGAAGCGCGGCTTTATCTTGCCGATGCTCTGCAGGCGCAGGGAAAACTGGACGAGGCGATTGAGGAGAATCGCCGGGTGCTTACCATGGAGCCGGATAACTACGAAGCGCATGACAATTTAGGCATTGTTTTCGGCAAGCAGGGACGGACCGAGGAGGCGCTGAAGGAACTGCGGCTTTCCCTGGCCATCAAGCCCGATCAGGCCGCTGCTCATTCTCAAATGGGCAGGATTTTTGTGCAGATGCATCAGTCCCGCGAAGCGGTGGAGGAGTTTACACAGGCGCTGCGCTTCGACCCTGCTAAATCCGATGCGCATAATGACATCGGCGTGGCCCTGTTTCAACTGGAGGATTATGAAAAGGCTGCCGAGCAGTTCAGCGAGGCGGCGCAGATTGATCCGACTAATGTGAATGCAAGGAATAATCTCGGTCTTGCTCAAGCCCGGGTGAAGAACGAAAAGGCTGTAAGCGGTAATAAATGAAACATTGGGGCGCCGGATAAAGTAAACGCAGATCCTTCGACTGTCCGCTGCGGCGGACAGCGGCAACCTTTGCTCAGAATGACGGCTTTTGTGGCGCGGCATCCAGCTGACTCTCTGACTTACTAACTTGGCTGTTTCGGCTTGAAGTGGCAGGTGCCG
>JBEKNO010000115.1:0-9380 GCA_049522735.1 Occallatibacter sp. | reverse complement strand
ATCTGAGGCTCCGCCCATCGTCGAGATGCGCGGGGCCTCTGCCTAAAACGAAAGGGCCAGCCAAGGGCCAGCCCTCCCGATGCGGCTAAATATGCTCTGCGCGGAGTTCTCCGCTAGTCTCCTTCTCTTCGCGCCGTCTTGCCGCGAAGCCTGTTACTTCAGCAATCCAAGCCTCTGCTGTGCGCTCTGAATCCGCTTGAGCAATCCCTTCTTTACGTTTGACGAGATCGCTGGTGAGGCCGGTGTACCGCCCCAGTAGGCCGCGATCCCGGTCGAGCAGGCTGGGTAGCGGCTGGCGCCGAAGAAAACCGCCTCACACCGGACAGTGTTCCAGGTCAGGTTGTCGGTGAGGATGTACTTGAAGCCACCGCCGAGAACCGCCGAGACCCGGTTGCTGCCCACGCTCGATATCCCATTACCCACTGAAGCATCGAGAAAGGTCAGCACGTTACCCATCGGGACATTGCTCTTAGCTAGCAGTTTCGAAATGTCCGGCTGCCAGATCAGACCACCGCCAAAGACGGAAAGGCCGCAGCTCGGCGCCGTCATCTCGATCCCTTGCGCAAAGATGCGGTTCGACTTCGCAGAGCCGTAATCGAGGAAGTCGTAGGCTTCAGGGGTGAAATTGCCCGCGCCCCAGCCGCCGTTGCAGTCGATAGCCAGCACATCCGAGGAGGCGACAAAACCTGCCGGAGTCATTTGTGCGTGTACGGAAATTGCGTAGATGAGAAGCGCCAATGTGCCGAGTAAGAGTGCGATGTATTTCATGGTTTCTCCTTTTAGGTAGTGGTGGACCAGTTTTCCGGGCAGTCCAATTCCTGCCGCAAGTAGTCAAGCATAGCCTTGGCCTGCATCGGCGCGTTCGGGCCGCCCTCAGCGATCACTTGGACCGCCTGCAGCAGTTGAATGAGCCATTCTTTGAGTTCGGGGGTCATGGTTTGTCCTTCTGATCTGCCTGTGGATCGGGCGGTATTGGCGACCCACCCGGCAGCGGCGACTTCTGCAAATAGAGCGCGGCGTGGATCAGCGCCAGCACCCCGCAGACCTGGGCGAGCTTGCCCAGGCCGGCTTGGAGGTTGAAGGTTGACGGATCGACGATCACGACGGTCACGCCGCCAGCCGCAGAGGAGATGACCACCGAAAGCAGGCCGCGAAACCATACCCAGAATGTTTGCATTTTCAATCCCCTTCCGATGTTATTTCCATGGATGCCCCGCATGCACGATCTTGATATCAGTGTCGGGAGCATCAAGAATCTGCAGAGGCATCCAGAAGTAGCCCCCAATTCCCCAAGCAGCGCTCCATGAATTTTGTATCAGAAGAGCAGGGGGACATCCTTGTGGACGAAGTGTCGGCGTGGCTCCAATATCGTATCCGCCTGTGCCCGCTACTTCGTGACCTCCAAGGACATTCTCGTTGGGTTGCGGCAAGGGCATGACTCCGGGAATTGTCCACTCGGTCTCGAATGATTCATACACAGTGAATCCAATCTCGATTGGCCACGGAACAGGGTCACCCAGGACGCTGATCGCTACCTTAGAATTTAATACGCCGTGGTAGGCCCCCATCGTAAATTGGAGAGCGTCTGCGATCATGGCGGAAGTTGGCCGCTCAATTTTTTGACTGCTGTCGGGATAAAGTGAGTCCAAGCAGGTTCCTTTGGTCACAGCCACATTGCAGGCCGTCAACCCGTCTGATCCATCGTCGTCGGGGAAGTTTCCCTGCGCGATCAACTCCTCTGCGTAAAAGAACAACGGGGAGAGAATAGGCTGCTTGCCAAGGTACCTGCGAAAAATCCACTCCATCGCACTCGAAAATCCGTGCCCGGTGCAGGAGCCGATATCACCTTGATCCTTGATCGGCCCCGCCCATTGGCGAAGATCGACAACAGGCGGAAGCGCGGGAGATACGTGAGTCAACATCCTATGGGGGGGAAGAGGGGCTGGGACGCTGCGATCATAGCGGCGTCCGGAAGGTGAAATTATAACTGACATTTAGTTCCTCCATTCCTTTTCAACTTACTTGATAACCACACGCAGAACTGGATCAACAGCGGCGCACCGGCCACCAGGTAGGCGAGCGCCACCACCGCGAAGATCACGAAGCCGATGAGGAACCCGAACGCGAATGGGAGCCAGTTCATACCAATTTCGTCCCCGCCGCGATCCACTGAGTGAATTGCTGGGCCACCTGTTCGTAGATCGTCTCGTCCGATTCGAGCGAGGCAGGGAACTTCTTCGCAGTGATAGTAGCGGTCGCCTGCGCTGCGCCGTCGTAGCCGTACTCGAATGTGGCGCCACGGTACGTGATCTGCCCGCTGGTTGGCGTGCGCAAGGACACTTTCACCTTGCCCTGCGCCACTTCCTCATCCAGCGCCGTGTTGAATGAAGCCCATTCCGTCGGGGTAACTGCGAGGTTCATAGTGTCTTCCTCCTTGCTATGAGTTCCACAGCACTAGCTCGGCCTCGCGCCGCGCCTCGATGCCAGGGTTCGCCTGGCCATCCACCACGTCCCAGGCCAGCAATTGGCGGCCAGCGCCGTCCTGATCACCAGCGTTCAGCAGCCTGAGCAGCGACGACCGCTGCAACCGCCCGGCGCCAAGCTCAAAGGTGAAGTCCACCAGCGCGTCGAACTGGCCCTGGGTGAGCGGCACCTCCACCAGCGCCTTGATCTCTGCTCCAACCAGGGCCAGGTCGCTCTCTAACACCGCTTGGGCTTGCTCCGAAGTCCAGACCGTTCCATCCTGCACATCCGGTCCGTGGTGCCCATACCCGCAGGCCCAACCGGAAACGTCCCAGTAGGCATTTAGTCTAAGACCTTCGCTCCGCTCCACCAGCGCCACGCAGGCTGCGGACGGCTCCAGGGTGTCGTTCGCGGGGTTCATGGCCGCACCTCAACCCGCGTGTACGCGCCCGCGCCATTCTTTTCCCAGATCAGGGCTTCCCGCCTCTGAGCGGTCAGAGCGCCGTTGTAGCTGATATGCACACAGCGGGGCTGGTTCGTGCCTGGTTGAAATTCTATGGCGCACTGATCAAACGGGAGTGCGCTCATAAGTCTCACCCAATCAAAAAGTTGCTGCATTGTCCAGTTCGGATCAGCAGGCCGAATGTCCGCCACCGAGTTCCTGCCCTCGTAAAGATGCTGCGAGTCCGAAACCCCGCCAACCCGTTGATTGTGTGATGGATCGCGGTAACCGTCGTCTACGATTATCGGCCCGCAGTGCGCCCGGATAGGCTCTAAGAGGGTTTCGCAGAGTTGCCTTGCGTTGTCAACGATCTGCGGCCAGCAATCGGCCACGCCGAGTTCGGTGTCCGAAAAATGCTCTGTAAGTTGCTGCATCTTGCTCCAATCATACAGCCACACAAGCAATAGTAGCGCGATTCGATCGGTTTGCAAGGTCACGTTACCACAGTTTTTCAGAATGTTACTTTCGTGATGTTGCAATAGTTGCAGTATTTGCTATCGTCAATTCATGGCAGATTTACGGATCAACAAAATTGACGAGACATTGAAAGCGCAACTCAAGGCGCAAGCTGCCCTGTCCCGTAAGTCGATGAGGCAGTTGATCGTTGAGGCGCTGGCGAAGCTGGTTAAGCAAGGAGCGAAATGAGCCAACTGAAATTCAACTTCGCCTGGTTCGCGCTCGTGAGCATCGACTTTGACGAGGATGGGGAGCCGGACTTTGTGCGACTGCTCAGTTTTCACTGGAGCGAGCGCGAAGCAATGCTAGAAATCGCAAACTTGGAAGCGAAAGCACGGCAAGAGCACGATGACTGCATCAAAAAGAACTGGTACAAGCCCGCCTACAAACCCGGTCACTATGAAATCGTGCCTCTAGCGCAGGTCAAATGCAAATCTCTGGGTAACCTTGAAGAAGAAATCGAAAACGCAGCCAAGCGCCAAGCCAAGGGCATTGGCGTGAGAGAGGAAAGCCATGCAACTGAGTGATGCAGAAGCCTATGCGCGTAAGCAGATGGACGAAATCTGCCCCGCTTGGACCAATGATAACGGGCATGTCGAGATGTTTGCGTCTATGCTCGAAAATCGCCTGATGGCCGCTTTTGTGGCGGGGGCATTGTTTGTTGTGGCCGAGCAGCGGCGGGCGCTCGAATCAACCAAAAGCGCCGTGGGCGGAAAGGCCCGGACGATATGAGCACGCCTATCGAATGCGCGAGGTGCGGAGCCGTCATCGGCAAAGCGCATCCTGCTACACATCTGGAACCGCCAGAAGACGAGTGGTTCAACGATAGCGCAACGTGGGATGAAGACGGAACTACCTTCTGCGATGAAGACTGCAAAGCCTGGTACCACCAGGATGGGGAGGAGTGCGATGACTGACAACGCCTTGACTGTAAAGCCGGAGATGAAGCGGGAAATTACGCCGCTTGGCCTGATTCAAGAAGCACTCTCCGCGAAAGTAGCGCCGGAAGTGCTCAAAGAGCTTGTTGCCTTGCAGCAATCAATGGTCAGGTTCCAGTGGGAGGAGCAGGAACGACAAGCGAAGATCGATTTCGATAGAGCCCTTAACCGCTGTCAACAGCAGATCGGGCGCGTTGCTCCAAATCAGCGGCGCAATGACACAAACTCGCAGTGGGCCGATTATGCTGGGGTAGATCAGATCATCCGGCCTATTTACACAGCGCAGGACTTCTCAATCTCGTTTTCCGAAGTACCGCCAATCGCGCAAGGAAAAGTGAGGATTCAGGCCATTCTCGCTCGTGACGGAATTTCGAGAGACTACTTCCGCGAGATCACGCCAAGCACTACAGGGCCGAAGGGAGGAGCGATGGCGACCGCGACCGATGCTGATGCTATCGCAGCATCGCGCGCGAAACGCTACCTACTCCTCCAGATCTTCAACATCGCAGTGGGTATCGACGCCGACGAAAAGAAGGGCATCCCGCAGGACCAGGGCCAGATGGACGAAAGCGCCGTGGCTGATTGGATTGCCGCGATTGAAGGCTCCGGCGACAAAGACGAACTGAAAAAACACTTCTTTGACGCGGCCAAGGCTGCTACCGAGGCCAAAGATCGAACTGCGATCGCTGCTTTCCAGAAAGCCAAGAATGAAACGTGGCGCAAGAGGGGCTTCACGGCATGAGAGAACTTGACGCACCACAACAGTCTGATGCATGGTACAAACATCGTTTGGGCCGAATTACTGCCTCGCGCATGTCAGACGTAATGGACGTGCTCAAGAGCGGTAAGGAATCAGCAGCACGGCGCAATTACCGGATGCAACTGTGCGCCGAACGGTTGACCAACCGCATGACCGATCACTACGTTTCAATGGAGATGCAGCGCGGCATCGACCTGGAATCGACTGCCCTAGAAATGTACCAGATCGCTACTCAGAGCATGGTTATTCCAGTGGGCTTTGTCCTGCATCCTGAATGGGACTTTGCCGGTGCTTCGCCTGATGGCTTAGTAGATTCGGACGGGTTGATTGAAGTCAAGGCTCCTAAGTCCGAAACGCTGATTGACTGGCGGCTGAATGGGATCATTCCCGAAGAGTACATGCTTCAGATGCAGTGGCAGATGGCTTGCACAGGGCGCAAGTGGTGCGATTTTTATGGGTACGACGACCGGCTTCCGCCCCCCATCTCAAACCTCATCAAGCGAGTCGAGCGTGACGAAAAGAAGATCGAGGAAATCTCCGCTGCCGTACTGCAACTGAATAGCGAGATTGAGGCCATGATTCAGCAGTTAGGTTTACCACCTACGCGCTGGACGCCATACCATGAACTGCTCAAGGAAACCGAACAGCCGGAAGTAGGCTACGACCCCACAAAATCGTTTGAGGAGCAGGTAGACTTTCTGGACTCTAGGGAGATGGTGCCATGAAGAAAACACCTCTCCAGCGCAAAACGCCCCTGCGTGCCAAACGGTGTACCTTGAGACGCGGACAGTTGAATCCTCGTGAGAAATTGGCTCTCCGATCCTTTGTATATGAGCGCGATAAAGGACTTTGCCAGTTGCGTTTGCATAAGGATTGCACGAAGGACCGGAAATTGCCGTTCAATGGGAGCCTGTTCGTGAGAGCGCATCTTGTGCATATCAAGTCACGCGGTGCTGGGGGATCGTGGGAGCCTGATAACCTGCTCATCGGGTGTCCTAGTTGCCACTTGATTTCAGTGCATTCGCAGGGCAAGCGCATACCGGCGCGTAGCGCCAAGAAGGGAACGGGAGATGACCATTGATCAGTTAGCTAAATTAATCACGATTTATTTCGTGGTCCTCATGGGGGAGATTGGACTCGTCGGCTATTTACTTATCGATGCCGTTTTACATTTCATGATTGGAAAGAAGGGAGCGAGCAAGTGAAAGAACTAAGTGAGCAGGAAGCCGCGAGAATAGGCCAGGCGGTAAGGAACGCCTGGACAGATGTAGGTTATTATGGTGACGTTGCCATAGGCCGCGCCGCCGAGCAGGCTACGCGGGAATGGCACTGGCGCGACAGGGATGAGCAGTGGGAGAAGGCAATACGGTCCGAGCTTTCTCATCTGCCTGTGTCGCTTAAAAGTCTCCGCGCCCGCCTAGAGGGGAAGCCGCAGAGCCGCATTATAACCTTTTACATCCATCCGCCAATTCCGATTCGCCACTTTGATTGGGTAGCATGGATCGACGGCGAAGAAGAGTCTATGCGTTACGGCCACGGGAGGTCGGAAACGGAGGCGAAAGACGAGTTACGGAAAGTGTTGCAAGGTCATGAGGTATAAGTACCAGCCATGATTACCACATCTCAAATTCGGGCTATGATTCAACAGCTTACTCTCTCCGAAATCTCCCTTGACGATTTTGAAGAATGGCTTACCGCTACTTCATGGAATATGCGTCGGGATTCCGAGCCAGAGGCCGTGCGCGCGGTGGGCAAGATCGAATTATTTCTGGCAGAGATGGATGCTCCCCATATATCCGAAGCAGAACTTCTCAAAAGCCTCGCTGATCTGGCCGGAATATTCAAGATGGGAGAAGCACCGGCTGTGCGGATAGTCGCAGATTCTTCTTTTGGGGCGCAATCCATCCCGTTCAACTTCCAAGTTGAGCTGAATACGATAAGGAGCGGACAGATGAAAAGCAGTGAGATACGCGAAATGAACGTTAACGTGCAGTCGTATTCGGAGACGCAGAAACTGCAACTGCTTAGGGGTATTTGGGCGGAACTCGCGGAGATGAACGAACGCGCCGAGCCGCCCAGCGGTCAACAAGTTCCACGGACTTTGGTCGAGGTGATTCTGGATTCAGCGCGGTATCTTGACACGAAGCACCGATGCCTTACCCCTGAGCAGGCGCAAGCGGTGGCAGACGCCGTTCTTCGCTGGCAACAAGAATCACAACCGGTGATGAAATGCCGTTCCTGCCAAGCGACCACGGATAAAACGCCAGCGCATCTTGCTTGGTTTGCTCCCTATCTGGCGTGCGGGGTTTGTGGGGCGCAGTTATTCGATCAGGTGGAGCAGCCCGCCGCGGCTGCTGAGTGCGACGACACTACGTCACCAAAGCACTATGGGGGATCAAGTGAAGCCGGAAACTGAGAGACAAATCCTGCAAAGTCTTATAGACCATAATTGTGGGGGTGAGGTGATCTACGAGATTACCTGCTTGATGCTGAGCGAGCGCACGCCCAAGTACTCATTCGATTTCTGCTGTAAGTGCAAGCACCGGACGACCTGCTACCCAGGGCCGTCGGCGCTCCACACCGAGTGTTACGAGAATCACGGGGATGCCTTCCAAGAGGAGCAGGCAGCGTCCGCACCATTTAATCCTTACGAATGTGCTGATTGCCGCGCGGCGATGAAGCACTCCTATTCCGACGCAACCACGCCTGGATTCTTCTACGACCGCTGTGAGAAGCACCACGAAGCGGCACCCGCGCCAGAGCGGGATGCAGGAAAGGAACAGCAATGAGTGAGCCGAAGATACCGGAAGATTTGCGCGTTGATTACGAGGCGTGGAAGCAAGGCCGAACAGCCCGCTACGATATCAAGGAATGGATGAGCTGTGCTTGCCGACTGATCGAGCGCATCGCCGCCTTGCAGGCGGAGAGCACAGAACTGCTTGAAGATGTGCACGCCGCTCTCGATAAGGCGGGCGCTCTACGTGAAGCGGATGGCGTGAACCTGTCGGTCGAATCACGCATCGCCGCCTTGCAGCAGCGCGTGACCGAACTGGAGGAGGAGAACTTGCAATTTACGTGGTAACTAGAGCGGCCCGCGCTGCGGGGAAGGGGGAGCGAAACGATGGCGATTGAAATAACTAACGTCGAGTGGGAAGAAATTGAAGAGCGGCTAGGCGGAGTTATGACAGGCATTCTGCGCGACCGCATTCTAGAACTTGAGCGACAGTTGGCCGACCTCCAACGGCGCTTTGACCTGTTGGCTGATCCCCATGCCGTGTATATCAACATCCTGCGTGGAACGTTACCTCTGACCAAGGACCAGGCCATCCACATCGCGGGGCTGCCTGCCGATATCAAAGAACAACTGGACCGTCTGCGCGCACTGGAGGACAAGCCATGAAGGTATGGAAAATAGTGAAGGCTCAGGGCAGTAGTAGAGAACTTTCTGAAGCCTTAAACGCAATAGAGCAGAAGATGCACGGAACGGTATTCGCTATTCTGCCCTGGAGTGAAAATATTGAGTCAATAATCCCTTACCCTCGTCCTCACTGGGATATTGTCTATGTCATTGACGCACTGGAGGCGAGCGATGCGCGATCCTCTCGGTGAGCACGCAACGAAACGTAGGGGAAGGCCACGGCTAAATGTCGGGACATGTCTCCAGCCTAACTGCAACAGACCTACTAAATCTGTAGGTATGTGCCGTCGCCATTATGAGCAGATGCTTCGGAATGAAGCCGTAGCCAAAGGGATATGCGGAGAATGTAAGCGACTGCCGATCGGAGATGGATTGAAGACTCTGTGCCTCGTATGTGCGGCCAAAATAAGAGCTTCGGTCCGGTTGTCTCTGCGCAAACGCCGGAAGAACCTGCTAAATCTTAATCTATGCGTCGATTGTGGACTTTTCCCCGTCGAGCCGAATAGGACGCTCTGCTCAATGTGTTTAGATGACAGATGCCGGAGAGAAAAGAAACGCAGACAACGCCTCGCGGAGCGTATATGAAAGACGAATTCGGTGAGCACGAACCCTACAGACTTGCCCTTGTCGTGAGCAGGCCAGAATTCCACCTGAGCAAGCGCACCAAGTGGCTGCTCCTGGTCGCCGTGCTCTACGCGATAGCACTGTACCTCTATTGGTAATTGAAAGGGTAAGCTTGGCAAGATCATTAACAGAGGTTCCGTACCTTCCGTTCGATGCCAAGCCGCCCGTAGAACTTGACGCCAAAGGGCACGCATTTTGGGCAAGCTTCGGCAGAGACAT
>JBEKNO010000114.1:0-9462 GCA_049522735.1 Occallatibacter sp. | reverse complement strand
ACTCAACACGCTGCTCCCGGACTTCCATCCTCTTCCACGGCATCGCCTCTCCACCTCCGCGCTCGCGGAAGTGTAAAGCATCTCCAGAGACAATGTGTAAAGGATGTCATGGAACTGAACATGGTATAAACCGGTCACATCCCTGATAGATTGAACCGGGGAGATAGCTGACATTTTGAACCGGGATCCCGGCGGCGGAGATCGAACTTGCTGAGATTGGACATACGATCATTCTACGTAGCCGAAGCGTATTCATCTGCAAAAGGATGGGCGCAATTCGCTTGTTATGCTCTTCCTTCGCAGCCTTTCATCTCCTAAAGCCGCGTAAAATCTCCCTGGACATGGCATCCCTGCTCAGAGGTGAAGCGCAGAGATCCGCCCAGTTGATGGGCCAGGCTATCGGCCAGCTTCAGCCCCATCGACTTGCAGGTTCCGGCATCGAAATTCTTGGGAAGTCCAATGCCGTTGTCCTGGATGGTCATGCGCACCGCGCCGTTCACGCGGTGAATTGAAACGGAAATCGTCCCATTTCTGCCGACGGGAAAGCCGTGCTTGAGGCTGTTGGATAGCAGTTCATTCGCCAACAGCCCTAAGGGAATGGCGCGTTCAATATCCAGGAGGATATCCTCGGCATCCAAATCAAACCTGATCCGGCCGGGCTGTATCGAATAGGAGGCAATCGCTCCCTCGAAGATTTCACGCAGATAGCCGGCGAGCGACAGACTGGCCAGGCCGGGCATCTGGCACAGCCGCTCATGGACTATTGCCATTGCCCGGACGCGCAGAATCATGGATTCGATGGCCGCGCGCGCTTTACTCCGCGAAAGCGTCCGCACCTCCATTTTGAGAAGGCTTTGAACCACTTGCAGGTTGTTCTTCACGCGATGGTGAATCTCGCGGAACAGAACCTCTTTTTCCTGGAGTTCATGTGCTGCCATTTGCGCGCTGGCTTCCGCCTCGGCATTCTTGCGGCGCAACTCCTCCATGTTGGCCTCCAGTTGCAACGTCCGTTCTCGAACGCGGACTTCCAGCTCGGCTGCCAAACGCGCCTGCGCGTCTTCCATCTGCTTATGCTCAGTGATGTCACGGGCCACGTGAATGTAGCCGGTCAGCTTTCCCGCATCATCCCAAACCTCTGAGAGAACGCCGCTGGCCCAAAATTGCGACTTGTCGCGGCGCACGCGCCAACTGTCGGTCGCGCAGGATCCGTTGCGCTCCGCTTCCTCCATCTCTTGACGCGGCTTGCCGGCCTGGATATCGGCCGGAGTGAAGACCAGGGAATACTCCCGGCCCATAGCCTCTTCGGCCTTGTATCCGAGAATGTTGCGCGCGCCTGGGCTCCAACTGTTGATCCGCCCTTCCACATCCAGCGTGAAGATTACGTAGCTGTCTATATTTTCGATAATGATGCGATAGCTTTCCAGTTGGGCGTTGTGGCTGCTCAGCGCCTCCTCGGTAGCCTTTTGCGCGCTCATGTCCCACGTAACCTTGGCAAAACCGCGCAGCTCGCCTTTTTCGTCGCGGATGGCGGTCAAAGTGACCAGCGCCCAGAATTTTGTGCCATTCTTGCGCAGCCGCCAGGCCTCGGTCTCGTAGCGGTCCTCGCGCGCCGCCGCCGCCAGCTCCCGCGCTGGCATCCCCGCTTCCGCATCTTCAGGCAGGAAGAAGATCGAGTAGTCCCGCCCCAATACCTCCTCGGCTTTGTACCCCTTGCTGCGTTCCGCTCCCGCGTTCCAGGTACATACCCGCCCCTGGGGATCGAGCACGTAGATGGCGTAGTCGGTCACGCCCTCGACCAACAATCGGAACCACTCTTCACCCTCCACCAACGCCAGGTTGGACTCTCGCAAGTCCTGGTCCGATTCCCGCAATGCCTGTTCGGACTCCCGCAAGTCCTGGCGGGAGTCTCGCAAAGCCTGTTCGGATTCACGCGTGTCCTGACGGGACTCGCGCAAGTCCTGGCTCGTCTTTCTCGTGTCCTGATCAGACGCTCGCAAGGTCTGGTTTGTCTTCTTCCGGGGGGAAGGAATGCCGGCAGGCGCTGGACGCACTGCCTCCGGAGGCTGCCCGGCGCCGCGAGGGTGCGCGGGATGCGGGTTCTCTGTCAGCAACATTGCAACCCCTAATTCACCGAGCGCGGCCGCGGCGTGGCCATGAACGTGCCCGCTTGCAGCAGCATATGCATCAGTGTTTTGGCGATGCGCGGGTCGGGGTCCATGCTGAGCCCGGTCAGCGTGCGGCCCAGCACGCTCTCGGCCTTCACTCCTGTCTCATGCAACAGCGCCTCGTTCACGCGCGCAATGCGGCCGTCTTCATCCAACTGCGCCATCGCCGTGGGCGTCTGATCGAAGGAGTGCGCCTCATCGAGCGTCTCCTCCATGGCCTGGGTGCGCACACGCTGGGCGGCATCCCGGACAGTGACCACATACCCGTCGTGTTGGCCCTCATAATCGGCCAACTTGGTCAGGCTTATATCCACCAGCGCGGAATTGCCGCCTGGCTGGTTGAGTGTCCAGCCAAACTCCTCTACCGCTAGGGCGTCTTCCCGGCGCTCCAGCAGATTCGGAGAGCGCCGGTTGGCGTCGCTCAGCTTCAATATCTTCGTCATCAGCTTGCCTTTGGCCTCGGACAGCGTCCAGCCAGAAAGCACTTCGGCAGCCGGGTTCATCAACAGGACGCGGCCTTCAAAAGAGAGCAGTAGAACCCCCTCGCGCATCCCGTCCATGGTTCGCGCCATCTTATGGTGCGCCGCGCTCTGCCGCGCGTCCAACTTGGCCTTGTGCAGAGCCACCCGCAGCGTGGCCTTCAACTCGCCACTCTGGAAAGGCTTGGTCAGATACCCATAGGGCATGGCGCGCGCCGCTCGCGCAATCGTGGTTTCGTCGCTGTAGGAGGTCAGAAAAATCGACGGAGTCCCATACAGGTTGCTGAGCAGCCGGGCGGTCTGAATGCCATCCATGCTGCCCACAATGCGTATGTCCATCAGCGCCAGGTCAGGCCGGCAGGCGCTGACGGCCAGCAGGGCTTCATCGGCGCTCTCGGCTACTCCCACCACTTCGCAGCCCATTTGCATGATCTCCTGTTGCAGATCCAAAGCGACAATGGGCTCATCTTCGACAATCAGTATTTTCCCCTTCATGTATCGTCCTCGTACCCACTGGCCGTCGTGCGGCGGCCCTGGAAATTGTGCGGAAAGGGCCCAGGGGAACCTTCCCAGGGGGGAACCTTCCCATGGATTTCTAATCGGGGGAGAGCGTAAATTCATCGATGCTATTCGAAAGAATCCAACGGCCCCAATTTCGGATTCGGCATGGCTTAATCTCAAATAGGGAAGGCAACAAATTAAATCCCGTTGCGAGCAATAGAGAACAGCTAGAGTCCGCGCGAATAGGGGCAATTTTATTTGCGGGCTGAAAGCCGTCCCCTTGATTTTCAAAAGAAAATGGAACCCCGAAGGGTTCCATCCTTGTTGCAATTTGAAGCAAAGCGGCTTACCTGGCTGCGGCCTTCAAACCGGCCTGAGCAGCCAGGGCGGCGGCCTTGTCCGTGGCCTCCCAGGTGAACTCCGGCTCGTTGCGGCCGAAGTGGCCATAAGCGGCGGTCTTCTGGTAGATGGGCTGGCGCAGGTTCAGGCTCTCGATAATGCCCTTGGGCGTGAGCGAGAAGTTCTTGCGCACCAGCGCGGTCAGCTTGGCGTCGCCGATCTTCCCCGTTCCAAACGTCTCAATGCGCACGCTCACCGGCTCCGCCACGCCGATGGCGTAGGCCAGCGCCACCTCGGCGCGCTCAGCCAGTCCCGCGGCCACGATGTTCTTGGCGATGTAGCGGGCCATGTAAGCCGCCGAGCGGTCCACCTTGGTCGGATCCTTGCCGCTGAAGGCGCCGCCGCCGTGCCGCCCCATGCCGCCGTAGCTGTCCACGATGATCTTGCGCCCCGTCAGGCCGGTGTCGCCCATGGGTCCGCCGATAACAAATCTGCCCGTGGGATTGATGTGGTACTTGGTGTGCTCGTCCAGCCACGCGGCCGGCAGCACGGCCTGGATCACGTGCTTGAGAATGTCGGCGTGCAACTCTTCGTTGCTGACGCTCTCCGAGTGCTGGCTGCTGATGACCACGGCGTCAATGCGAGCGGGCTTGCCGTTTTCGTCGTACTCTACCGTCACCTGGCTCTTGCCGTCCGGGCGCAGGTAGGGCAGCTTGCCGCTCTTGCGCACCGCGGTCAACTGCCGGGTAAGCTTGTGGGCCAGCGAAATGGGCGCCGGCATCAACTCCGGCGTCTCGTTGGAGGCATAGCCGAACATCATGCCCTGGTCCCCGGCGCCGCCTGTGTCCACGCCCTGGGCGATGTCGCCCGACTGCTTGTTGATGCTGGAGATCACGGCGCAGGTGTTCGAGTCGAAGCCGTACAGCGCATTGTCGTAGCCGATGGAGGCAATGACCCCGCGCACCAGGCTCTGGAAATCGACATACGCCTCGGTGGTGATCTCGCCGGCAATGACCACCAGGCCGGTAGCCGTCAGGGTCTCGGCGGCCACACGGCTGTAGGGATCCTTCTCCAGGCAGGCGTCCAGAATGGCGTCGGAGATCTGGTCCGCCATCTTGTCCGGATGGCCTTCGGTGACTGATTCAGAGGTAAACAAAAAACGGTCGCTCAACTAAGGATTCCTCCCCACTGAAGGGATTTTTTTGAAGTTGCTGGCCTGCCGCGATGGCTGCGTTGCTCCGGATGAGCCGCCGCGAAGAGCCCTCGATTGCGCTCCTCGATCAGTCACTCGCCCGCATCGGCGTGACACGCCCACACCGGCAGGCCGGGGCCTGAGAGGTGCATCTATCCATGGTAATCGCGCCAGGCGGCCGGGAGCAAAGGCTAACAGCGAACGGGGCCAACTCCGCGCTCAGGGGCGTGATATGGCATCTGAACCGCAGCCGCCCCCGCTCCCCGCTCAGCCTGAGCCCGGCTCAGCTATTGAACCAGGAGAGAACCCGGCTCCACAGCGCCTCGACCGAGGCCCAGAACGCGTGCGCCGCGGCGCGGGCCTGCTCCACCGGCAGCAGGGTGGGCCACCACCCGGCGCGCAGGCCGTAGTAGCGCAGGGTCAGGTAGCCGGCCGCGGCCACCACCAGCAGCAGCAGGATGGCCCCCGCCCAGCGCAGCCGCACTTCCACCGCATCGTGGCGCAGGATGCGCGCTTTGCCCACGTTAGCCGCGAAGGCCAGCCAGCTCCGGTCGTCGTCCAGCATCTCCCCGGAGGCCATATAGGCCTCCAGAAAGCGCTCCGTCCAGTCCTTCTGGTCCAGGCCCACGGCCTCCGCGTAGCCGCGCACGATGCCCTTGCTCAGAATGCCGCCCGGAAGCAGGCGAAACCGCTCCTCCTCCAGCGCCACCAGGTGCCGCCGGCTGATTTTGGTGATGGCGGTAATCTCTTCCAGCGCCATGCCGCGCGCCAGCCGCTCCCTGCGCAGGTCTTCTCCAAAGTTGCCCATCGCTGACCGCAAAACCTAAAAATCCCTTGAGATTTCCACCTCCACAGTAAACCGCGTCCCGGCCCCCGTCAAAGCCAAATCCCGGCTTTCCCTTTTATTTTCACGATCAAGCTGTCCTCCCGAGCGATAAATTATGGACTGTCCTCCTGAGCTGAGCCGGGATCCCCGGCGACAGGTCTTCGTCGCCGGGTGACCCATGTCTCGTCCGCCGCGGCGCAATACCTGGGAAACCACAGACCCCAACCGCACTCGGACCGAGCCTTACGATCCGGCAGCCGGGGTTTTAACCCCGGCAGAATCCGCGTTCAGCTCCTCGTCACCACCGAACGCTTCCGATATGCCGACTTGTTTGGGACTGATACCGGTTAGAGCCCCTCAACGACCCTCGTGATCGCTCTGACGATAAACCGGGCTTCCCGATCACGATCGTCCCCAACAATGTTCATGTGGTCCAAGATCAACTCGACCCATTTGCTATCCTCAAACTGGAACATCCGCTGCAATGAATCAACGGTACGTCGGATGGCAGGTTTCGCGATTGCGGCCTGCAGTCTTTGACGAATCAACTCCGGATCTTCCGAATGGCTACAGTAGTAATAAATGTCGTATGGGTCTTTAGACTTCTCCCGAAAACGACAGACTTCAGTCTTGAGCAGGAGGAAGCCGACCTGATCGGGTTTTGAAATGTTGCAACTTTCAATCCTATCCCAGTTAATTTGGATGACCTCCACGTGGTCTCCAAGTTTCTCCGCTCCGTCGACCATACATAGGTCTAACGAGGTATTCACGCCGTGAATTTTTATGACGGGCTCGTCGTTGCCAGTACGTTGAAGATCTGCAAGCAGGTCGAGCTGGACAACATTGTCCTCGACTGTCTTCTCGTAGCGAAAGGTCGTATTGCTGCGTTTGAAGTCTAAAGTGCCGGTAAGGAGCATCCCTATCCGATCGATGATGTCGCATCCGCGAGCTTCTTCCCGCAACATTAAATCGATATCGAAGCTCATCGAATGTGCCGTATCGTTTTCCCGTGCGAGTTCCTTTAGGAAAGGAACCCACCCCCCGCAGATAACGACTTTGATCCCTTCGTCCTGTAGATTGCGCGCGATTCGCAACAATTCTAGTACCGAGACCGCGTGATTCTGTAACGGTCGGAATGTAACGCCGGTCTCCAGACCGGCTGTCGTGCGGGCGTCCACGCCCGCACTTGTCCGGGAGCAATTACCAAATCATGCAGTCTGAACCCGTCAAATCCAGTAGTCTTGCAGCCCGACATTTTCAACCCCACCCGACCCCTGACCACTGACCACTGATCACTGTCCACTGTTCCCCCCCGCTGTTATCCTTATTCCGTCGGAAATCCATACCATGACCCATCAAGCGAACACCCTCAATCGCCCCCCGCAAGAGCCTTCCATCCTGGCTACCTGGCTCCTTTTCGCGGCCATCTTTGCCGCCGTCTATTTTGCCTCCCTGTTCACGCCGCCGCTGATGGACGACGTGGACTCCTCCCACGCCCAGGCCGCGCAGCACTTTGCCGAGAGCGGCGACCTGGTGACGCCAATGACCAACGGCATCCGCTATCTCGAAAAGCCGCCAATGCCCTTCTGGCTGGTGGCCGTCTCCTATCGCATCTTTGGCCAGAACACCTTTGCCACCCATCTGCCCAACGCGCTGGCCATGCTGGGCCTGGCCTGGCTGGCGTGGCTGTGGGCGCGCCGCGCCTGGGGATCCCGCGCCGGACTCTATGCCGGACTGGGCGTGCTCACCTCCATCGGCCCGTTTCTCTTTACCCGCTTCATCATTCCCGAGGCCATTCTCAGCCTTTTTCTGCTCATCGCTCTTTATGGCCTCATCACCGGCCTGGAGTCGAACCGCCCGGCGCGCATTTACTGGATGTGGGCCTCTCTGGCCCTGGCTTTTTTGACCAAGGGCCTCATCGCCCCCGTCTTTTTTATCGGCACCGCCATTCCCTATTTGCTGCTTACCGGCCAATGGCGGCGCTGGCGCGCTTTGAAGCCCGTCACCGGCCTGCTCACTTTTCTGGCTATCGCCGCCCCGTGGCACATCCTGGTGGGCCTGGCCAATCCCGACCAGGGCCACGCGGTGGGCAACCACCCAACCTTCGGCAACGTGCACGGCTTCTGGTACTTCTACTTCATCAACGAGCACTTTCTGCGCTTCCTCGGCACCCGTTACCCCCACGACTACAACAAGCTGCCCTTTGCCTGGTACTGGCTGTTGCACCTGGTCTGGCTCTTCCCCTGGAGCCTGTTTCTGCCCGCACTGGTGGCCGTGGCCTGGAAGACCCGCCACCACTGGCTCCTGCACCTGCGCAACGGCTCCGGCACGGCGGATCTGGACCATGCCGCCCGCGAGGATGTGGCCAGCTGCGTTGCCCGGCTCAAGTTCCGCGTACGCTCCACCTGGCTGCTGAGCCTGTTCTCGGCCTTCATCCTGCTGTTCTTCTCCATCGGCATCAACCAGGAGTACTACACCTTCCTGGTCTGGCCACCGCTGTTCATCCTCACCGCCGCGGTGGTCGCGGGCATTGAAGAAAAGCGCGGGCTGGACGGAACTCCGGATGGCGTGCCAAACAGTCCCCATCCGCTGCTCTCCACCGCCTGGCTCACCGGCGCGCAGGCGGTCTTTACAGTCATCGGCGTGCTGGCCGCGGCGGTCCTCGGCTGGGGCCTGTGGGAGTCGCGCAACCTGCCCTATGTGGCCGACATCGGCACCCTTCTGGCGCATCGCGGCGTGGGCAACTATACACTATCGATGTCCCACTTCTTTGACCTCACCGGCGCCTCGTTTGCCGCGCTTCGCCTGCCCGCCGCGCTGGCTGCTGTGGCTATGCTCATCGGCCCCGCCGTGGGCTGGCTGCTGCGCCTCAAGGGGAAACACCTGGCAGCGACCATCAGCCTGGCGCTCACCTCTGCCGTCTTCCTGATCGCCGCGCACATCGCCTTTGCCCGCTTCGATCCCATGCTAGGATCGAAGTCCCTGGCCGACGTCATCATGCAAAAGGGCTCGCCCGCCGACTCCTTCATCATCTTCGGCGAGCAGTCGGACGCTTCGTCGGTGGTCTTTTATACGCACAACTTCTTTAAGGGCAAGCCGGCCCTGATGGTGGTCCCGCGCTGCGGACAGCATGGCGAGGGTTCGACGCTGCTGTGGGGCTCCTGCTACCCCGACGCGCCCGATATCTTCCTCAGCGAAGACGAGCTCTCTAAAGTCTGGGGCACGGGCAAGCGCAAGTGGCTCTTCGCCCAGGACGTGAACCAGCAAAAAGCCGAGAGCCTGCTCGCCGGCCGCCTCTACGGCGCGCAGATAATCCCTGATCACGCGCACATCGCTGTCGCTGATGACCAGCCTGTCAAATCCATCGCCGACAAAGCCCTGTGGACCGATCGGCCGCTGAATTAAATCGGGCCGGAAGCGGAGCCTCTTGACTTGGGTCGCGCTCGAAGATGTACGTTGGGAGAACGAGAGGCAGAAAACATCATGAAAAAACGCAGATTGGGCGCCAACGGTTCCACCGTCTCGGCCATCGGGCTGGGCTGCATGGGGATGAGCGAGTTCTACGGCGGCCGCGACGATAAGGAGTCGCTGGCCACCATCGACCGCGCGCTGGATCTGGACATCGACTTCCTCGACACCTCCTACGTCTATGGCCCGCACACCAACGAGGAGTTGGTGGGCGCCATGGCGCGGCTGGTGGAGGAGGGCAAGGTGCGCTTCCTGGGCCTCTCTGAAGCCGCCCCGGCAACCCTGGAGCGGGCTCATCGCGTCCACCCCATTACGGCGCTGCAGACTGAGTACTCGCTCTGGACCCGCGACCCCGAGCCGGAGGTGCTGCCCGCAGGGCAATCGCATGAACGTCATGCGAGTCCGAGGAGTTGAGCTCTGTAGTCGTCGCTGGTGGATGCGATGAGCCGTCTGGCCTTGAGTCCGCCTTTTCGTTTGATTGGATCGAGGCGG
>JBEKNO010000113.1:0-9514 GCA_049522735.1 Occallatibacter sp. | reverse complement strand
GCCTCCGCACGGCAAAACCACGTCTCGATAACGCAGTTATGCCATGAAAAGACGGCCTTTCCAAGCCTTTTCCTATCGACCGTCACTACAATCAAAAACGTGCATGTGAGAAATGCGGGCTAATCGGCTTCGCTTTTTTGGACGGGCTACGAAAGTTACTGGTTTTATAGGTCCGACATAAACTTCGTAACTTCGATATACTTTCCGGCCTGGGGCGCCTGCCGCTCCAAACGCACAGGGGCCCCCCACGCGGGGAGGCCCCTGAAGTTTTTGAGCGCCGAACTCTGTCTACCGCGAGCGCAGCGCTTTGATGGCCGCCGGCAGCCGCTCCTCGATGAGCTTGGCGCGCTCGGCCGCGATGCCGCCCAGATACGAAGGCGCCGGCGTGGCCATCAGCACCAGCACCAGGGCTATCACAGAGAAACAAAGCCCCGCAATCCCGGCCGAAACCAGCATATGGTAGGTGTCTTCGACATCCAGGCCGAAGATGTTGAAGGCCATGTGCTCCATGGGTTTGATGTGATGCAGTACCGCCAGCGCAAAGAGGAAGAAGAACACCGCCAGCGAGGTCAAAACGGCCAGCGAAACATCCAGGCTGCGGTGGAACTTCTGCCGCGCGCGGCAGTGGGGGCATTCGGCAAAATGTTGCTCGTAGTCCTTGCGCATCTCCGGATAAATCCCGGAGATGTCATAGCGCCAGCTTGCCAGGATGGCGCCTACGACTCTATCAGTGCATTGGGTTCTTGCCATAAATGAAGACTCACCTTGCAAAGGATTTACTGGTCCGCTATATTCTCGTGCGGCTCACGTGGCAACGGAATGCCTAAGATTCTGAGATGCTCCACCGGCGGTTATCGGATTCGGCGGCGTCTCGCTCTGCTATGTCTCTTCAAGACGAAAAGACCCTGGCTGTTCCTTTGCCAATCTACCTGGTACAGAGTGATGCCTGTATCCCATTGTAATCCAATTTACTTAAAAAAGAATGCTAGAAAGAAACTCATGCTGCGCCGCCAGCAGCAGCCGGTTGGCCAGCAGGCTGGCCCGGCCGTTCAACGCGCGCTCTGCCGTCACCCGCGCCAGCTCTGGAAGGTTATTGCTTTCAGAGAGATGCGCCAGAATCACATAGGCGGCCTGGCCGTCGTAGCCGTTCTCCAGGAACTCCGCCGCCGCCTCGTTCGACAGGTGCCCCACCCGCGAAAGCACCCTTTGCTTCACCGCCCAGGGGTAGGGACCGTCGCGCAGCATCTCCAGGTCGTGGTTCGATTCCAGCAGCAGCAGGTCCACGCCCGCGAGCTGCACCTTGACGTTGGGCGGAATGTACCCCAGGTCGGTGACGTAGGCCATGCGCACCCCTTCGGCCCGGAAGACAAAGCCCACCGGGTCGGCGGCATCGTGGGGAATGGTGAAGGGGCAGACGGAAATATCGCCGATCTCGAAGGGCTCCCCGGCCTGGAAGTACTCGACCGCCGGCAGCCAGGTGGGATCCTTAGGTTGAGCGGGCTCGACTGCTTCCTGCTGCGCTTCCGCAGCCTCGACCTGGCCTTCGACCAGCTCAGTCTCGTCCGCATCGAATGCCCGTGCCCCATCCTTGCGCGTTTTTTCTGGCGCAAGGGTGGGAAACCTCGAAGCTCGACCGCCCTGTTCACTGGAAGCCTCGGCAGCCTCTAAAAGATCGCTCTCGTCCGGCTCACCCTCTTCCTGGGCCGCATCAGCCTCCGCCTGGCGCTCCGCGGCCTGCTTCCGGCACTGCTCCAGCCACTGCGCATAGGTCATCTGCCGCCGCGGCGTCAGCCAGCGCATCCAGGCGCGATGCGTGCCCTCGGTAAAGTACACCGGAATGCCCAGTTTGCGCGCCGTCACGGCCAGCCCGTTCACGTGGTCCTGGTGCTCGTGGGTAATGACGATGGCGTCCAGCGTCTCCGGCTCCTCGCCGGCCAGCTTCATGCGCCGGAACAGCTCCCGGCAGCTCAGCCCGCAGTCCAGCAGAATGCGCGTCCGCCCCCCGGAGACAACCGTGCAGTTGCCCTTCGATCCCGACGCCAGCACCGTGAAGCGCACCATGGTTCGAGGATACCGCGAAGGGCTGTGCGCCGCTGAACAACGAAATAATCAGATTTCGCTCGAATCTTCGCCTTTTGTTTGCTATATATTTTCACGTATCAACAGTTGGGAGTAACCAGATGAACCACTCTGAGGCCATTGCAAAACGTGTTCTTGAAGCGATTCTTCCAGGCGCAAATCTGAAATACCAGGATTGAGTCCGTAAAGTTCTGTCGAAGCTGCTGAGTGGCGAGCGAAGCGAGCCACTCAGCAGCTTCGACAGAACTTTTGGGACTTGACTCTCCGCCGTGGCCGACTGGAATTCTCTCTGGTGTCTTTTCACCTCGAAAAGACACTCCTCATTTTCGCGTTGGAGAATTGGGATAGGAAAGGCCGACGGCAGACCCCGCGGAGAATTTTCTCCGGTGACTATTCGAGGGAAGAATCCGCGATTTTGCGGGAAAAGTACCGTGAGTTCGAATCTTGTTGCTAAGTTATTTATTATAAAATACTTAGTGGCGGAGAGAGTGGGATTCGAACCCACGGTACTCGTTAAAGTACACACGCTTTCCAAGCGTGCGCCTTAAACCACTCGGCCATCTCTCCGCAGAGCGGTCTGTCATTTTGAATTTAGCATAGTTTGTGCCTCGCCAAAATTCCATCTGGCGCAATAAGGACCGGATTCGTGAATTTGACGGTCGTCTTGGCAGTAGTTTTCGGCTGGGATGGGGCTGCTTGATGATTGCAGAACACAGTCAAAAAGGGGAAAAGCGCATAATGCGGGGTAGGCAGGTACACGTCTCCCGCCGGTTATCTTCAATTTTTCCGGAAATGGATCGAAGAGCAGACTCAGGCGACCAGGTCGTAGCGGTGATGCAGACCGCCGAGTCTCGGCATGGCTATGACCAGACTATCCGCATCTGAATCCGTCGCCGCTTCACGACCCGATGGGGTTTTCTTCTCCAAACCAAGATGCGTTCGATCCTCGTGGTAGTAACGGACGCACTCGTTCATCAGGCGTTTCAGGTGACGTTCGTTGAGAACGATCATATGATCGAGCAGGTTCCGGCGGCAGTTGCCGACCCACCGTTCCGCAACACCGTTTTGCCGCGGACTTCGGAAGCCGGTCCGCTTGGGCTGGATGCCAAAGCTCTTTATCGTGTCGATGACTTCGTCATTGAAGTCCGAACCACGGTCAAAAATCAGGTAGTCGGGCGCAGAGTCGTAGGGAAATGCCTCGCGCAACTGCTGCGCAACCCAGGCGCTGGCCGGGTATTTTGTCACATTGCAGTGCAGGATACGCCGCCGGTCATGAGCAATGACGAAGAAGCAGTACAGAACGCCGAAGGTGAGCGTCGGCACGGTGAAGAAATCCATTGCCGCAATGGCTTCACGATGATTGCTCAGAAACGCGGCCCATCGCTTTGCCGGCTCGGGATTCCTCGGCGCTTTGCGCATCCAGCGCAGCACGGTTCGCTCGGAAATATCGAAGCCCAACATCTTCAGTTAACCGTGAATACGCGGCGCGCCCCAGGTGGGATTCTCTGCAACCATGCGGAAGATGAGGTAGTGCAATTACTTGCTGACGCATCTTCTTCCCACACGGGTCCGATGCCGCGAGAGCCACGTCCAATACAACTTGAACTCCATCTGATGCCAGCGAACGACAGTCTCCGGCTGGACGAGGATCAATGCCCGCCTCCATCCCGGCCAAAGCCGACGCAGAATCACACAAAACAGTTTATCCGGCGCGGCAAACCGCGGCTGCGGATGCTTTTGTTTCAAAACGCCGAGTTGTTGTCGAAGAGCGAGGTTTTCCAACATCAGGTCACGGCGAGAACGGACAGACTGAACGAGCAGGACGTACAAGAGCTTCAGCGAACGGAACATGAGCCAGTTGTACCAAAAACTTCGCCGTCCGCAAGACAGCTCAGCGGTAGGCTTCGCGGCGGTGTTTGACGGCCAGGACGAGGATGGAGTCGCCGAGGTCGTGGAAGCGCACACGGTAGTCGCCGACGCGCAGCCGCTCGGGTGGCTCGATGTCCTGAAGGCGCTTCACGTCGCCTTCGCCGGAGGCGAGATAGCGGGCGACGGTGTGCAAGATGCGCAGGCCGGCCTTGGCCTCGTCGGTCCAGGCGATGCTCTTCTTGCCCATGCTCACTGTCCAGGGTGGTGCGGTTCTGGTTCGAGGGGCGTGCGTCCCATGCGCTCGAAATCTTCGGCGGTCAGGCCGAACTCGGCCAGGACTTCCTCGTTGGGGATGGGATCGTGGTCCTTGAGCCAAGCCTTGGAAGCGGCGACGGCGCGAGTCTCTTCCTCGCTGATCTCTTCGTCTTCAAAAGGGGCGTTGGCAATGGCGCGGTCCACCGGATCAAGCATGATCTTCAAGAGGCCGACGACGGCGGAAACCTGCCCGGGAGCCATGCTGTCGATCAGTTCGTGCGCCTGTTGCTTCGTATTTTGGGATGCAAGAGCCATTTTTAATACTCACGGGATTTTGCAGTGGCTGAATATGAGTCGATTTTGTAACTGTCAAAGCACTCAAAAGCCACAAGGGTCAACAGGATACGGCATAGACACGGTAAGCAATTCATTCAAAAGCACTTAGTTTTACCCAATTTCAAGTAGTCAACCCGTCGACGACACTCCGGTACAGCTTTACGGGCAGCTACGACGCGGACAAACATCCCACCTGGTTCAGAGACACCGCCGCCGATCACCCTCGGGGCGGACATCTCGGCCGCCGATACGACAATTCAGATCATCTACAGTATCTCATTAGTCTGAATCGCCTGTTTATTAACAATTGACGATTGGTGCGTATTGCTCAACGATACGCATAAGGTATTGCACCTACAACGTTGACTCCCCTAAGCAGGCAGCATACGATCCGAGAAGTTATTGATTCGTCCGCACTATTGGGCGGCGAACCGACACACCGATCTTCCAGTTCCGTTCCCAAAGTAATGCGTAATGGTGTGGAAAGGAGGGGAAGATGGAGTGAACCCGCTTCTCTGACAGACAGAAGAAGCAACGCGGCGCGTCCTCGGTTGATTTGAAGCGATTCTGTCGCTAGGACGCTGGTGGTATTTATAACTTGTTGAGGTTTGAACATGGCGAAGACAAAGTATGCAGTTATTTTAGGCAATCTGGGTAACACACGCGACCGGTTCTGCACCGGTTATAAGGAGAATCCAACCAGTGCTGAAATGCTGAAGCGCGCAGCCAAAATCCCCCATGTCAGCGGCATTGAACTCGTGGGAACTTGGGATATCCAGCCCGATAACGTCCGCGAAATGCGGACGGCATTGAAAGATCTCGGCCTGCAATGCGTATCCATTATTCCCGACTTGTTTGGCAACAGGCTCTATTGGAAGGGCAGTTACAGCAGCAACGATGCGAAGATTCGCCGCGAAGCGATCCAGTACACGGCAAAGATGTGCGAGATTGCCCGCGAGCTTGACTGCCCGCTCCTCAACCTCTGGCCGGGGCAGGACGGCTACGACTACCTTCTCGCCGCCGACTACGAGAGCGAAGTCTCCTGGCTCTGCGAGAGCATCGCTGAGCTGGCCTCCACGAATCAGGATCTGCGCTTCGCGCTGGAGTACAAACCCAAGGAGCCGCGCACCCATTCCTATATGGCGCGCATGGCGGATACGCTGCTGCTGGCCAAGGATACCGGCTGCGCGAATGTGGGCATCACGATCGACACAGGTCATGCATTTATTGGCGGAGAAGTGGTAGGAGAAGTGATTGTCCAGGCGAAACGAGCGGGCGATCGCCTTTTCCATATGCACTTCAACGACAATCATACGACCACCGACGATGACATGATTGTGGGCACGGTGCACTCGGTTTGCTATATCGAAATGATCTACTGGCTGCGCCGCTGCGGGTACACCGGCTGGCTGTCCATGGATCAGTATCCCTACCGGGAAGACGCCGCCGGAGCGATCGGGGAAAGCATTCTTTGGGTAGAGCAGTTTTCGGCGATTGTCGACCAGTGCGCCGGCGAGATCACAGAGCTGCTTCGGAAACAGGATGCGATCGCCACCTCGCGCTTCCTGAGAAGAGTGCTGGCGCCGGCTGGAGGCGTTTCTGAAAAGAAACTCGATTAAATCGAGGCGGACTAGGATGCTGCACTGCCTATCACTGCCGCGAAGGAAAGATAGTTCGGCCGGAACTGCCGTTTTGCGTTTGCGTCTACAAGTCAATATTCCTCAGTGTGGTTGTTAGACATATTTCGCCTTGTTTATGAATGACGTGCAGGAAACACTCAAAGTGAATGCGGACGAGTAAGAAACAAAGGCTTCTCATCTTCTTCTGCCCTTAAAGGGTGGTTCAATGCTTTCTTCGGATTTGGGGATCATCCACTATGCCTGGCACATTACGAACACGGAACTGCATCATTCACTGTGTAGCCATTCTTGCTGTCGTCGTCTGTCTGGGTTCACCTCTGAATGGAGAGCATCTGGCTAAGAAACCCCCGATGGGCTGGAATAGCTGGGATGCTTACGCTATCACGATCGATGAGGCCCAGTTCAAGGCAAATGCCGCGGTACTGGCGAGTCTAAGGCAGTATGGATGGCAGTACGCCGTCATCGATGCAGCCTGGTATATGCAGGACCCATTCGCCAGCGGGCCGAAGGATCCGAAGCCCGTCTGGAATGCGAACGGCCTGCTCCTTCCCGCGGTAAACCGCTTTCCGTCAGCCGCGGATGGAGCAGGATTCAAAGCGCTCGCTGATTGGGCTCATGCGCAAGGGCTCAAGTTTGGCTTTCACATCATGCACGGTATGCTGCGACAGATTGCGAAGGAGAATCTGCCCATCGCAGGATCCAGTTTCCACACCGCAGATGCCGCCGATCCCTCCGATTCGTGCTCCTGGGCCTCTGATTATATTAGTGTCCGGGATAATGCCGCCGGCCGGGCTTATTACGATTCGATGTTCAAGCTCTATGCTTCCTGGGGCATTGACTTTGTCAAGGTGGACTGTATTGCCGCCCGTCCTTCTTACAGGCCTACGGAGATTCGGCAGATTGCCTCGGCCATCAAGAAGTCAGGGCGAGCAATCCTCTTGAGTCTTTCGCCAGGGGAGACTTCTCTGGAGGACGCAGCTGTATTGGGCAAGTACGGGCAGATGTGGCGCATCACCGCGGACCACTGGGACTATTGGAGGAACGAGAAGCATCCTGGAGAATACCCTTCGGGCATCCTGGATGCTTTTGACCGGCTGGCCAAATGGGCTCAATATGCCAAACCCGGCAACTGGCCGGATCCTGATATTTTGCCGTGGGGCTCGCTTACGCCGGTTCCCGGTGAGGGAGAACCGAGACAATCCCGGGAGACCAAGGATGAGCAGATCACAGAATTTACACTTGTCGCAATTTCGCGCTCGCCGCTTATGTTGGGGACAAACCTGACGAAGCTGGATCCCTTGACGCGGGAACTCATCACAAACAAGGAAGTGCTGGCTATCGGCCAGAATGCGGTCAGAGCCGGACAAACGAAGGAAGATGAGAATGACCCTCTAAGCCCTCGCTATTGGTGGGCGGTAACCAGAGATCCGGGAGCGAAGCACTACCTCGCGATTTTCAACGTGAGCGACAAGGCAAGAGACTTCGATGTGCCTTGGACCTCATTTCACCTTACGAGGGCGAAGTACGCCGTCTACGACATGTGGAACAATAAGCAACTTTTCGCAGCACGCATCCTCCATGCTGGGGTGATTCCTCCCCACGGGTGTGCGCTCTATCGGGTCCAATAGGATGAGTGCCGGTTTTTGCCTCGAGGTCATTTCATAAACACGATTCAGTCCGTGCAGAGCGTCCCTCAGACACTAAAGCCCCCAGTTTTATTGGGCATTTTGCGGCACGGCTAAAGCCGTGCCCTTTCAAAACCGGTTTATGAGATAGCTTCTCGGCAGTATATGAGCCGCGAGGCAGGCGTGAGGCCAGATTGCTCATCAAGCTTGCGCTACTGGTTTACCGAAAAAACGAGCTTTCTATTCCGTTGCTCTATGATTGCCTTCGCTGCTCAAAATCCGAACGCATATACTCAACAGAGAATGGGAAGATGCATTCCGAAGTTGATTTCGCGCATTCCGCCAAAAAGCCGAATCGAAGGTCAAATACGCGGCTCGCCTCCAGAATGTTCCACTCTTCAAAATTACTTTGTTGGCTCAGATTCAGTTTTGGAGGTCTTTCACGCAGCGGAAACCCACCGCGCCGGAACGATCCATGCTGGGCGCCATCAGCAGCAGTTTGCCATGCTGGTCGAGCCGGTAAGCCTGCGGGAAGTACCAGAACGAACCTTGCGGCTGATAGTGGCTGCCTCCACGCAGGATAGCGGCGCGAGTGTGCTCGTCGACGTATTCGTCGGTCCATTGCCACACATTGCCGACCATGTCCATCACGCCGAAGGGGCTGGCTCCCTTGGGGTGCGCGTCGACGTCGCTGGCGGGCTGCATGGTGCGGCCTTTGTCGGGAGCCGGCGCCACCGCGTCCGCGTCCGCGGCCGGGCACGCAAGCGCGCTGGAGGCGTCGGAAGGAAGGGACCAATCGCAGTTCCCCCACGGAAAGGCTCGGCCATCATTGCCTTGCGCCGCGTATTGCCATTCCCACTCGTGCGGCAACCGCTTGCCGGCCCAGCGCGCGTACTCCCGCGCATCCTCGATGGAGACCCAGGTGACCGGCTTGTTGGCAGCGCCCTCGGGATACGTTCCGTTCTTCCAATCCTTGAGAAAGTTCAGATCGTCCTTGGGCCGGTAGTGAGTTACGTCGAGGAACTTCTTGAACTCGGCGTTAGTCACCGGGAAGCGATCGATCCAGAAGGCATAGATATGGATCGTGTGGAGATGGAAGCGGCGAGGCGTATCCTCCCAGGGATACTGGACATCGACCCAGTCATGGTTCTCTCCCTCGATCTCGACGCCTTCGACTCGGAAGGAGAAGTCTGTTGCAGGGATCTTGACCATCTCTTGCGGCTCGGCGTCGGGCGGCCGGGTGTGCTGGATCGTCACCAACTGCTGGGGCAGAAAGTTCCACTCGTGCGAGTATTCGGCCAGCGGCTTGCTTGTCATGGCCTGCATTGTGGAGAGCAGGACGGCCAGTTCACCTTGCGGTGGAGTGCGCATTGCCAGAATCGCGCCATACCCGTGCGCCTCCAAGTCAAAGCTCAATAGCACTTGCGTTCCACGGCGCTCAGGGGAAAGCTCGATGCCGCGATAGAGATCGTAGTAGCGCATCCCTTCGCTGAAGGGCAGACGCATCTGCGCGCCGGTGAGCTTGTATTCGTTGCGGTTTACGATCGTCCAGGCGCTTCGGTCTCCCAAAAGCCATCGGCTCGAAAACGCGCCGAATTGTTCCATCGGGAAAAACGGCTGCCACTCGGGACTGACCAGGAAGGGTGCAAAACCGCGCTCGATGGCGGCCACGCGCCGCGTTGCCTCGGCATCGCGAGGCGTGATGCCGTT
>JBEKNO010000112.1:0-9542 GCA_049522735.1 Occallatibacter sp. | reverse complement strand
TTGAAGACATCAAGCCCATGGTCTTCGCCGGCCTCTACACCGTGGACTCGCATGAACACACGCTGTTGCGCGACGCCCTGGAGAAACTGCGCCTCAACGACTCCTCGTTCTTCTTCGAGCCGGAGAGCTCGGTCGCCCTGGGCTTCGGCTTCCGCTGCGGCTTTCTCGGCCTGCTGCACATGGAGATCATCCAGGAACGGCTGGAGCGCGAGTACGAGCTGGACCTGATCACCACCGCCCCCGGCGTGCGCCACCATATCACGCTCACCAACGGCAGCGTGGTCGAGGTGGACAATCCTTCGCGCTGGCCCGATCCCGGCAGCATTGAGGAGATCCGCGAGCCGGTGATCACCGCCAAAATCCTGACCAACGAGGAATATGTGGGCGGCATCTTCAAACTGGTGGAGGAGAAGCGCGGCAAGCAACTGAACTTCGAGTACGTGACGCCCACCCGCGTGATGCTCACCTACGAGCTGCCGCTGAACGAGATCGTGCTCGACTTCTACGATCGCCTCAAATCCATCTCCCGCGGCTATGCATCGCTGGATTATCAGCTTACGGGCGAGTGGGAGTCGCCCATGGTCAAGCTCGACATCCTGGTCTCGGGCGAGCCGGTGGATGCGCTTTCCATCATCGTGCACAGCGACGTGGCCTACGAACGCGGCAAGGCGCTGGTCTCAAAGATGCGCCAGCTGATCCCCCGGCAGCAATTCGAGGTGGCCATCCAGGCGGCCATCGGCGCCAAGATCATCTCCCGCGAGACGGTGAGCCCGCTACGAAAAAATGTGTTGGCCAAGTGCTACGGCGGCGACATTACCCGCAAGCGCAAATTACTGGAAAAACAAAAAGAGGGTAAAAAACGCATGAAGAGAATAGGCAAAGTCGATATTCCGCAGGAGGCTTTCCTGGCTATATTGCGTGTAGGCGAAGAACAGCAGAAGTAGCTACCGTACAGTGACCCAATAGATACTTTAGTCACATAGCGTTCATCAAAGGCTGTGGAAACCGTACTAAATTGATGTCTGCAATTGCTCACCAGTAAACTCTTCTTGAGAATAGGGTGTTTTACATGTCTTCTATTGATAAATAAGGAGTTACACGTCTTAACAGAAACCTGCCGGAGTTGGCAAGTGGAGAAAATAGGATTTGTGCTGGGGATTGGTGGAAGCTTTCCACATTTTTTTCCACAAAAAAACACTGGCTGTGCGGATTTTTCCCCGCTCCGGCAAGGAACATGCTTCTGGTTTTTGAACCATCGCCAATGCAAACACAAAGGCCCCGCTCGGCGGGGCCTTTGTGACGTTCGAACCCGGCATTAGTGCGCGGCGGGAGGCTTCGCGGGCTGAGGGGCCGTCTTGGGCGCCGCGGAGGCCGGTTGCGACGGCGGAGGGGGCACACCCGACTTCAGGTTGTAGGCCTCGATGACTGCCTTGGTGATGTTGGTCGACTCTGTGGCGTAGAGTACGGGACTCTGCTGCTGGGCTACGTCAAGAACCAGCGTGTATCCCTGCTGCTGCGCGTAGTTGGACATCACGTCATAAACCTTGGAGGCCAGGGCGTTGTATAGATCCGACATCTCCGTCTGGAAGTCGTTGCGGGCATCCTCGGAGTCGCGATCCAGCTTCTTCTTCTTCTCGTCGATGATCTTGGCGCGGCTGGCGCGTTCGGCGTCGCTCAGCTTGTCGCCTTGCGCCTGCAACTGCTTGGTCAGGTTCTCGATATCGTCGTTGAGGGCTTTGAGCTGCTCTTCCCTGGGCGCGTACTTCTTCTCCAGGTCAGCGAAGTTGCGCAGGCCCTCGTTGGTTTGGCCCACGGCCACCTGGAAGGCGATGACGGCAATCTTGGCAGGGCCGGCAGGCGCGGCGGAAGCGGGCGATGTTTGGGCGGCTGCGCTCAGGACGATGCCCGAGGCCAGCGTAAGGGCTAGTGCAAGCAAACGCTTCATGGGAATGAAAACTCCTTCGGAATTCCTGTTACTGCCCGCGCTGGGGCAGAAATAGGCAAAGACGCGGACGAAAACGCCAGCGGAAACTAGAGTGGATTATAAGAGGGCCGGAACAGGAGCGTCAATCCGGGATCCCCGGCGACGGATCCTTGTCGCTGGGGTGGAAATCCGGGATCCCCGGCAACGGGGTTTGAGGTTCGTATCCGACGCCGGAGGCACACAGGCCCCGCTGAGCGGAGACTGTGTGCGTAACAGCCCGGCTTTAGTGCGTAACGGGAGGCTTGGCGGCCGGCTTGGGCGCCTCGGCGGCCGGCGGCGGAGCGGGAACGCCGGACTTCAGGTTGTAGGCATCGATGACGGCCTTGGTGATATCGGCATTTTGGCCCGCATAGAGCACGACAGGAGCCTGTTGCTGGCTCGAGGTTTCGTCCAGGACCAGCGTGTAGCCCTGCTGCTGCGCGTAGCTCGACAGCACGTCATAGACCTTGCCGGCCACGCTATTGTAGACCTCCTGCATCTCCCCGGTGAGGTCGTTCTGCGCGTCCTCGGCGAAGCGCTGCGCCTGCTTTTTCTTCTCGTCGATGGTCTTGGCGCGATGGGCGCGCTCGGTTTCGCTGAGCTTGTTGCCCTCTGCCTTTAGCTGCTTCTCCAGGTTATCGATCTCATCGGCCAGGGTTTTAAGCTGCTGGCGCCGGGGTTCGAATTTCTTTTGCAGGTCGGCAAAGTTGCGCTGGAATTCGTTGGTTTGACCTACGGCCGCCTGAAAGGCGATGACGGCAACCTTGGCAGGGGCGGCAGACGCCGCGGGAGCGGGCGATGTTTGTGCAACGGCGCTCAGGACAAGACCCGAGGCTAGCGTAATGATGATGGCAAGCAAACGCTTCATGTGAGAGAAAACTCCTTTGGAATTCCTGTGTGGCCGTCCGCGTTTCAAGGCGAATCCGGGCTTGTGCCTCCTGAGAAACCATACCGTCCGTTTTGAGGGGCATGCACCAGGTGGGGCAAAGACCGCAAAAGTGGCGAGTGGAGACGTCAGCAGGAACTGGATGGATTATAGGAGGGCCAGGTAGGAGCGTCAAACCGGAAAGTGTGAAATTTGTCCTCAATCGCCGCCAACTCCGGCTTTCAAAAATGCGCTCAGGGTTGCACGGGCCCGGTAAAAGGAACGATCCCGGAACGCTGCAATAGCAGAAAGCCCGCCCCGGCAAGACTGATGAGCAGCAAAAGCACCGCCAACACGTAGAAAGGAATCTGTAACACTGGCCATGCCTTGGCTGGCAGTTGGTCGGCCAGCTTATCGCCCAGGGTGTCATTGAAGCGGGTTGGCGTGTCCTCCTCCTCGCCCGCGGGCCGCCATTCCGAGGCCAGATAGGCTGCACGGACGTTGGAGAGCAGGATACAGGCGGCAATGATGGCCAGAATTCCAGGGAAGCGGCCCGTGGCCATAGTGGAGAGCAGGTCGATAAAAAAGATGCCGAAAACCAGGGCAGCGGCTGGCCAGCTTCGTTCTCTGACCCCCATGCCGCCGATCAGATAAGCCAGCGCCGCCAGCGCTCCGATGACGATGTTGATGGGGTTTCCAGTGGCCACTGTAACCACAATGTGAAAGGCGGCGATGATCAGGCAAATCCAGAATCCCTGCCGTCCCAGGTAATCCACGTCCCACGCATTCTCCACCGTGGGCCAGAAAATGCTCTTCAGTATGCCATCGGAACGCTTGCTCTCGCCAGACAGTCCAAGTGTTTGCATGGCAGCCAGATTGCCTCAGAGCGGATCCTGAGTCAAGTGGCGTCGTAGTTATGTATGAAGCTGCCAACACACATCGCGAGTTTTGGCGCGCAGACGAAAGGGCCGTCCGCGGCGGCGAACGGCCCCAGGCTCGCGGAATCAAGCTGTCGTCTAGAAGGTTGTGGAGATGGTAAGGCGGAAGGTTTTGCGCGGCTCCCGGAACAGGTAGGGTGTTCCGTAGCCATCGACCGCCTCCTGGTAGGTGTAGTCGCCCGCGCCGCCCGGCGGGAAGAGGTCGCGGGTAATCAGCTGCGCTGTGCAGCTCTGCTTGTTGCCCCCGAGATAAACGGTGTTGCAGTAAGGCCTCTCATAGAGCCGCAGCGGGTTGTAGGCATAGTAGATGCGCATGGGCGCGTTGATCACCGGCATGATGACGGAAATCTCGGCGCCGGTGGACATGCGGGGCACGAAGTTGGTGCCGTGGATGGGCCGGATGTTCCGCATGAAGCCGACCTGGGAGCCCGAAATGCCGCCCTGGCAGGCGCCGTTGTTGTAGACCGGGCAGCCATAGAGGGGCGCGGTGAGGGAGGCAAAGCCCTCGGGACTCTGCCTCAACTGCCCTTTGTTGAGAGCCGTGTCGATGCCGAAGTCGTCGAAGACAGCAATGGTAACCGGACCGGCGATGGGAATGCGGTACTCGGCATTAGCGGTGAAGTTGGTATCGCCGCCGATGGAGGCGATGCCGTAGACGGGCAGCGGCACCTGGATGCACTGGTTATCCTGCGGATTGGTCGGATCGCGCGGAACGCAACTGCCGTCGGGATTGGTCAATTGGACGTAGATGCGATTGGGGACGTAGCCGTAGGGCGTGGCTCCGCGGATATCGAATCCGCGCAAATCGCCCTCGCCGCCGGTGTAGAAGCGGTTGTTGGGCGGAGCCACGTCGCCGCCCCAGCCTTGCACATAACCCAACTGCGCGCGCACCCCCAGCACGTTGCGTCCGTTGGGCGACAGCATCAGGTAGTGGATGGGCATAAAACGCTTGTAGGCCACCTGCGGCGATATGTAGCGAACGTTGCCGCCGGCCCCGGCCACCTGGAGCACCGCCGTGTATTCCTTGCCGCTGCGCGGGCGCATCGGGTTGTTGATGGTGTTGTATATGTAGCTGAACGAGGCCGAGCTGTTGACGATGCCCGCCAGCGAATTGGACCCCTGAATGCCGGAGCGGAAGCTGATGGTCTGGAAAAAGGTCTGCGAGGCGGTGCTGAAGGCGGTAATCGACGACTTGTTCCACGAGTAGGTGAAGCCGACGCGCTGGAAGGCGTGCCGCTTCAGCGGATAACTGATCGAGAAAGTGACGCCCTTGGATGCCTGATTGTAGTTTTGCGTCAGCGACTGCTGCGCCGCGGTCAGGTTGACCGACTGGCCGGTGGTGATCTGGTAATTCTTGGCGGCGTTGTAGTCCGACTTGGTGTTGAAGACCTGGAAGCCAATGTTGAAGGGGCGATTGCGAAGGTAAGGCTGCGAGAAACCGAACATGAACTGGCGGCTCACGTTGCCCAGATTACCCTGCACGCTAAGCGTTTCGCCCAGGCCGAGGAAGTTGTTGGTCTGGTAGTTCACGCCCAGGAACGCGCCCGACAGGCCGCTGATGCCGCCATTGATGCCGATGGAGTTCTTGCCCTTCTCCTTCACCTTGAGCAGCAGCTCCACGGTGCCGGCATCGGCATCCTGGTGGGCCTCGGAGTCCTGATCCACCTTGAGCGGCTCGAAGTACTCCAACTGGTTGAGGCGCAGCAGGCTGTACTCCCATAGCTGGGAGTTGTAAACCTGGCCTTCGTCGAGCATCAGTTCGCGGCGAATGACCTTGTCGCGCGTTATGGTGTTGCCCTGGAACTCGATGCGCGAAACGTAAAAGGGCTTGCCCTCGTCGATATCGATATTCAGCGAGACGGTCTTCTTCTGGTCGTCGAAGACGGGCTTGGGGATGGCGCCGAAGTTGATGTAGCCCAACTGCCCGTAGGCCTTCTTCAGGTTATCCAGGCCCTTGCCGATCAGCGTGGCGTTGAACCACTCGCCATCCTTTACGGCGAAGGTGGAGCGCAGGGCCCTGACGTTGGTCACCGCCTTGTTGCCGCTGAAGGTGATGGTTCCCAGCCGGTAGCGGGCGCCCTCTTCAATGGGCATCAGGATGTCAATGCGCTTGCCCTTGTTAGGCCGGAAGGTGAGCCAGTTGAGTCCGCCCTGGTCGCGGATCTGCGTCTTGGGCTGCTCGATCGCGGCGTTGTAGTAGCCCTTGTCGCGAAAGGCAAAGCGCACCCGCTCGGTATCCTCCTCCAGCTTGGAAGCGTCAAAGGTCTGGGGAAAAAGATCTTCGAAAAAAAGCGAATAGGGGATGCCGATGGGCTTCAGGTTCTTCATCGAGCGGCGCAGAATCAGGCTGCTGATGTGCTGATTGCCGGTGAACTTGATCTTGCCCACCTTCACCGTGGGGCCTTCCTTAATTCTGAAGTTCACCTGCACCGAAGCGGGAGGAATGTCCTTGATGTCAAGCTTGATGACGGCGAACTGGTGCCCGTGTTCCGACAGAATGTTCTTCAGCACGGTGGTGGCCCGCAATATCTTGGCCGGATCGTACTGGCTCTCCACCGAAAGGCCGACTTTTTCCTTCTTGAACCGGTCCAGCACGTCGGAGACCGAGACGGAGTTCAGGCCGGGATAGTTGATCTCGCGGATGGTGGGCTTCTCCTTGACGAAGATGTCCAGGATGATGCCCTTTTCCGAGTCCTCGCGCTCGATGCGCAGATTTTCGAAGTACCCGGTGTTCCACAGGGAGTTGAAGTCGCGCTCGATGGAGATGGGGTCGTAGGTATCGCCGGGGTGGGTAAAGAGCCGCGCCAGCACGGTCTCCTTGGGGATGCGGCGGTTGCCGATGACGCGAATGGAATCGATGGTCCGCGGCTGCTGGGCCTGGGCGGCGCCGGCCAGGAGCGCGAGGGCCAGCAACGCCATGACGCGTGCCGGGCGCGCCAGACGGCTGCAGCTCCGCATGGCGCGGGAGATGCGATTGCGCTTTGTCTTCACCGGGCTGGAGCCCTGCGGCGAGCAAAAGTACTGGTCCGGTCCATCGTTCGGCTTCACGGGAAGAATATGCACACCCTCACTGCTGAAAATCTGGTCCTGCCTCGAGGAAAAATTGATTTTACCACCCCGGCGGCGATGACCTGCGCCGGGAACCCCGATTATTTACCACCCTGGAATATTTACCACCCCAGCGGCAAAGACCCGTCACCGGGGACTCCGGGACATTTGGAACCCAACCCACAGTCTACCGGAAGCAAACGGGTTGGGCCGGCTCTTTGCATCCCGGCCGCGCCCGCCGCATCGCTATTTCAGGAATTAACCCGCAATTTGCCCTTTTGCCGCCTCCTGCCCGGCCCCTGAGGTATGCTTTTTGCATCTGGCTTGAGTGCCGGCCTTTTCCCGCAAACTGGGCAGGCCTTCCCACAAAATCCCAGCGCCGGAGGCAACGATGCGCCGCGATCTTCCCATGATCCTGATCCGCGTGGTAGTGGGCCTGGTCTTTCTGACGGAAGGCATTCTCAAGTTCGCGCGCCCCGAGGAGCTGGGCTGGGGACGCTTTGCGGGCATCGGTCTGCCCTTTCCTCACCTGCTGGCGCCGCTGGCGGGCGGCATGGAGATCGCCGGCGGCGCCGCCATCCTGCTGAACTTTTATGCCGGCGACGCCGCCATCCTGTTGCTGGCGGTGATTGCGACCGCGCTGGCGGCCACCAAGCTGCCCATCCTGCTGGGCCGGACCCTGGGGCCGTTTGCGCTGGTCAAACTGCCCCATTACGGCTGGTTGAACTTTCTGCACGAGGCGCGAATCGACCTGTGCATGGTCTTCGCCCTGCTGGCCGTGCTCATTGACTCCGGCCAGCGCATTGGGCACAGAAGACCCTGGTATCAATCCAAGGAACTGTAGTCAATGGATGCGCCAGCCTGAGAATCTGTCGTTCCAGCCCTACTCCACCGGCGGCGCCATGAAGATGACGTAAACCAGCAAGGCCACGCCAATGAGGCCGGGAATCAGGCCGACCAGATAGGGCGAACCCGGATGGACTCCCTCAAGCGTCAGCAAGAGAGCCGTCAGTCCGATGCCTACGGCGATGCATACTAAGCCGCCGACCTTCATGCCTTCACGGGATTTGATCCGCTTGAGCCGCTCATCCTCGCGCAGCATATCGATAGCCGCCTTGGCGCCTTCGCCCGAGGCCTCGGTGATCCGCCGCAGGGTTTCGGCCTTGTAAAAGGCTTCCCGTTCCTTTCTTCGGTGGTCACCCCAGGCGGCTATCGAAAGAAACGTAAATAACCCCACGAACATCACTATTGGAACCAGAATGCCGAAAATCGGAATCAGAACACCCATCATTTCCTCCTTGCCGGGGTATTTCCCCATGCGTTTGGTAGGACAGCAGGAGCATGCGTCCGGTTGCATAATCTCAGAGGGAAGATCTTTTTCAGAAAATGCAACCAGAGCAGACCAGGAACGGTCTCACCGGTTGCAGAGGAGCGCTTTTCAGCATGAATGCCGCGATCAGCGCCGAAGAAGACCTGGCCGACGTGGCCCGCGTGCTGGCCGGCGACGTTGCCGCGTTTGAGGGCATCGTCCGCCGCTGGCAGGGCCCGCTCATCAATATGGCCTGGCGCTACTCGCGCGACCGCGGCCGCGCCGAGGATCTGGCCCAGGAGGCATTTCTCCGCGCCTGGCGTGGTCTGGCGCAGTGGCGGCGCGAGTCCAGCTTCTCCACCTGGCTGTTTGCGCTGGCCGCCAACGTCCTCCGCTCCGAACTCAAGCGGTTTCCCACCGTAAACCTGCCCCTGGACGCAATCGCCGAGCCGGCTACGCCCGCCGCTCAGCACGGCGCTCTGTCAAAAAAGTTAAGCCGCGAAGCGGTCCGCCGCGCCGTGCTGGCCCTGCCCCTGCGCTACCGCGAACCGGTAATTTTGTACTACTTTCATGAAATGGACCTGAGCCGGGCGGCAGCCACCATGGGCATGCCGGAGGGAACCCTGAAAGCCCGCCTCTCCAGGGCGCGGGCGCTGCTACGGCGGCGCTTCCCGCAACTGGAGGACGATCTCACTTCCCACCCTTGGCAAAAAACGCGAAGCATGGGGCGCCCATATTCCACGAACAGTCAAATTGCTGAAGAGACGGGAAAGGAGGCATGAAGATGGACCGGAAGAAGAAAGACGGCGCGGAGATGGATCAAAACAGGATCGAAGCCATTCTGGCGGCGGAAGAGGAACTGATTCCCTCTTCGGGCTTCCTGGCTTCGGTGATGGAGACTGTGCAGGAGGAGGCTAGGACGCCTCCGCCCATCCCGTTTCCGTGGAAGCGGGCCGTGCCCGGCATTCTGCTGGTCACGGGAGTCTTCGGCTGGGTCGGATTTGAGCTGCTCCGGCTCGGCCTGCCGGCCTTGGGCTCGATTTCGCTGCCTCCGCCGCATCTTACTGCCGCCATCGAACAGCCCCTCGAACAAGCGGGCTGGGTGGCGCTGGCGCTGGGGGTCTCGCTGCTCTCGTGGCTGTTGTCGCGGCGGCTGGCGGGGCGGTCCGGGCTGCTGTAGTCGCCTTTACTCGATGGCGTAGACCGCGTAGACGCTGGCATCCCGGCTCACCTTGCGCGGCTCGATGGCCAGCGTCACCGGCGGCGCGGCATAAGCTCCTCCGGGAGCGGCATGGTCGGCAGGGCAATCGCATTTCAAAACATCTCCAAGAGTCTGATCAGGTAAGCGTCGTCCCAACCGGCGCGTTTGAACTTCCCTCGCGTTGAGCCTTTCGATCCTTCCTTCTGCATCGCATTCAG
>JBEKNO010000111.1:0-9588 GCA_049522735.1 Occallatibacter sp. | reverse complement strand
GAACATCGCTTCCTGCTTCTGATCGTTTCCACGCATGGTTCTTTGATAAATCAAATCCTGACAAAAATCGGTGACCGTCATCATGCCAAAGAGTTTTTCCGCAGCCTGTTCAGTCGTGCCCTGACACAATTCACGTTCAGCTTGCGCAGGGCTTTCGTTAGCGGACTAGCTGATCGACTACTTCGCCGCCGGCCGAGACCAGCGTGAGAACCAGCGGCATCTGCCCGAAGGCGTGCGTGGAGCAACTGAGGCAGGGGTCGAAGGTGCGGACCACGGCCTCCACGCGATTGAGAATCCCCTCGGTGAACTTACCCTTCTTGATGTATTGCTTTGCGACCTGCAAGACGCCCTTGTTCATGGCGTTGTTGTTATGGCCGGTGGCGATCACCAGGTTGGCCCAGGTGATTTTGCCGTTCTCGTCCACCTTGTAGTTGTGCACCAGCGTTCCGCGCGGAGCCTCGGCCTGGCCCGCGCCCTCCAGGCGGTTCACGCCGGCGGTGGCGCGCACGTGCTTTTCGAGGATGCGCGGATCGTCGAGAATCTGTTCAATTCTCTCGATGCCGTAGAGGGCCTCGATGAGCCGCGCATGATGGTAGTAGAAGGAGCTCTCAACAGGTCCGCTAGCCAACTGCTTGAACTCGGCCAGCTCCTTTTCGGCCTTCGGAGTGCCCATGGATTTGGCGATGTTGAGGCGCGCCAGCGGACCCACGCGGTAGCTGCCCTGGGGATAGCCGAGCGGCTTGTAGTAGGCGAACTTGGTGTAGCTGTAGGGCTCGACCGCTTCGCCCATCACCTCGGTATACCGGCTTGCCGTGATGCCGTCTTCCACAATGTTGCCCTGGGCGTCAATCAGCCGCAGCGCGCCGTCGGTAAACTCGATCGACTCGTCTTCATTGATCAGGCTCAGGTAGTTGGACGGGAAGTTGGCGAATACCGCGATCTCCTGCTTGAAGCTGGAGGCGATCTTCTTGTACGCGTCCAGGGCGAGGCCGATGTTGGTGTAGGCCTCTGGCAGCATGGCCAAAATCTCGTCGCGCCTGGCCGCGGCCAGGGGCTCCGTGACCCCGCCGGGAACCACCCAACTTGGATGGATGCGCTTGCCGGCCAGCAGCTCGATGATGTGCTGCCCGAAGCGCCGCAATCCGATGCCGGCGCGGCCCAGATCCGGCCTGGCTGCCAGGACTCCGAAGATGTTGCGCGCCTTGGGATCGGACTCCATGCCCAGCAGCAAGTCGGGCGAGGAGAGATGGAAGAAGCTCAGGGCATGGGACTGCACCATCTGGGCCATATTCAACATGCGCCGCAATTGCGCGGCGGTATGCGGAATGCGCACCGACATGATGGCTTCGCAGGCCTTGGCCGAGGCGATCAGGTGCGAGACCGGGCAGATGCCGCAGACGCGCGCCATCAGGCTGGGCATCTCGTAGTACGGCCGGCCTTCAGAGAAGCGCTCAAAGCCGCGCACCTGGGTGACGTGGAAGTGCGCGTCCTCCACCTCACCCTTGTCGTTAAGTTGGATGGTGATCTTGCCGTGCCCTTCCAGGCGCGTAACGGGATCGATGGTGATGGTCTGACTCATAAGGCAAGCTCCAAAGAACTCAGGCTCCAAAGCGGGTGAGGGCTGAAATATCCAGCGGCGCACCGGTTAGCAGCGCGGTAAGCGCCGTGTGAAATGTGTCGGCCGAGGGCGGGCAGCCGGGCAGGAAAACGTCCACCTTCACATACTCGTGAATGGGACGCACCACCCGCAGCAGCTTGGGCACCACCACGCATGGTATCTGCTGCTGCGCGCTGGCGTTCTCGATGTAAGCCCGTTCCAGAATAGCCTCCGGGCCGATGGGATTGCGCATGGCGGGCACATTACCCGTCACCGCGCAGTCGCCCATGGCGATCAGCATCTTGGAGTGGGCGCGAATCTTCTTGATCTTCTTCTCGTCGTCCACCGAGGCTACCGCACCCTCGACCAGGGCAATGTCCACCTCGTCGGGGAACTCCTTGGCGTCCACGATGGGGCTGTAGACCACATCGACCTGCCCGGCCAACTCGATGAGCCGTTCATCCATGTCTAGGAACGACATGTGACAACCCGAACATCCGTCCAGCCACACCGTTGCCAGTTTCAGTTTGCTCATTGCGCTTCCCTCATGAGATTCAGATAGGGCAAAAAGTCAGGATACTTGGGATGATCGGAGCCGATCTTGCTCTTGTCAAAGAGGGCTCCGGTGGGGCACACCTGCACGCACTTGCCGCAGCGGGTGCAGGCTGAACTTCCCCAGTCATCGTGCAGATCGGTGATGATCAGCGAGTTGATGCCGCGGCCCATCACATCCCATATGTGCGCGCCCTCGATCTCCGCGCAGACGCGCACGCAGCGGGTGCATAGGATGCAGCGGTTGTGGTCGGCGGTAAAGCGTTCATGGGAGGCGTCCACGGCCAGTCCGGGGTTGCGATAGGGCAGGCGCACATGGGTCATGCCCTGCTGCTGCGCCAGGGTCTGTAGTTCGCAGTGGTTATTGGATACGCACACCGCGCAGATGTGATTGCGCTCGGCGAAGAGCATCTCGAGGATGGTGCGGCGGTGCTGCTGGAGCCGCTCGGTGTTGGTGCTCACCTCCATGCCCTCGAAGATGGTGGCCACGCAAGCGGGAAGGAGCTTGTTGCCGCCCTTGATCTCAACCAAACACAAGCGGCAGGCGCCTACTTCGCTCAGGCCCTCCAGGTGGCAGAGGGTGGGAATGTAGATGTCATTCTCCCGCGCCACTTCCAGGATGGTCTGGCCGCGGAGGCCGCTCACCTCCTGCTCATCGATGATCAGTGTTTTTACGTCCACCTCGACACTCATGCCGGCACCTCCACGGGAGCTTCCATATTGCATACACCGGCCGGACAGCGCTTATGCGCGATGTGCTCCAGATACTCGTCTTTGAAGTACTTGAGCGTGCTCAGCACCGGATTGGGCGCCGTCTGTCCCAGGCCGCACAGGCTGGTTTCCCTGATGGTGCCGCAAAGTTCCACCAGCAGATCCAGATCCTCCATGGTTCCCGTGCCGTTGCAGATGCGGGTCAGCAGGGTGTACATCTGTGCCGTTCCCGCGCGGCATGGAATGCACTTGCCGCAGGATTCAGTCATGCAGAACTCGACGAAGAAACGCGCCACATTGACCATGCAGGAGGTGTCGTCCATGACGATCATGCCGCCTGAGCCCATGATCGAACCAACCTTCATGAGAGCATCGTAGCTGACGCCAAGGTCCAGCATTTCGGCGGGAATGCAACCGCCGGATGGACCGCCGGTTTGCACCGCCTTGAAGGTGTGTCCGCCCGGCACGCCGCCGCCGATGACTTCGATGATCTCACGCAATTTGATGCCCATGGGCACTTCAACCAGGCCGGTGTTGGCGATCTTGCCGGTGAGGGCGAAGACCTTGGTGCCTTTGCTTCTCTCCGAGCCCATGTTGAAAAACCACCTGCCGCCGTTGCGGACGATGGGCGCTATGTTGGCGAAAGTCTCCACGTTGTTGATCAGCGTGGGCTTGCCAAACAGTCCGCTCATCGCCGGATAGGGCGGCCTGGGTTTGGGCGTGCCGCGCCGGCCTTCGATGGAGGCGATCAGCGCCGTCTCTTCGCCGCAGACAAAGGCTCCGGCGCCCAGGCGGATTTCGATGTCGAAGTTGAAAGGCGTATTGCAGATGCCGTTGCCCAGCAGGCCGCGGCGCCGCGCCTCACGCAATGCGGTCGTCAGACGGGCCACGGCCACTGGGTATTCGGCCCGGACGTAGATATAGCCCTTGCTGGCGCCCACCGCGTAGGCGGCGATGGCCATGCCCTCGATGACGCGATGCGGGTCGCCTTCCATCACGCTGCGATCCATGAACGCGCCGGGGTCGCCCTCGTCGCCGTTGCAGACCACATACTTCAGCTCGCCCGAGGCCTTGGCCACCGTGCTCCACTTGAGGCCGGTGGGATAGCCGCCGCCGCCGCGCCCCCTGAGGCCGCTCTCGGTGATGCGGTGGATCACGCCGTTGGGCGTCATTTCGATCAGCGCCGTAAGCAGCGCCTTGTAACCGTCGCGGGAGATGTAGTCGTCAATCTTCTCCGGGTCGATGTAACCGGCATTCTCCAGCACCACCCGTACCTGGCTGTCGAAGTGGTCGTTCAGATCGCACTGCAGGCCGGGCACCGGTTTGCCGCCCAGGCTGGCTACAATGGCCTCCGCGTGGCTCGCGTTCACATGATGGTAGTGAGTATCCTGGGGGTCCACCCGGACCAGCGGCCCGGAGGAGCACGGCCCCATGCAGCCGGTTTTTCGGATAAGCACTTTCTTGCCGGAGGCCTCGGCTGCCTTCACCAGCGCCTCCTGCAACAGTCCCGCGCCCTGGCTGGCGCAGGCCAGGTCCATGCAGACGTTGACCTCATAGTCGAATTTGGCGTTTTCCTGGTGAACGCTCTCCGCTATCTGTTCGAGTTCCTCGATTGTCATTCCACCGCCCACCTTTCCAGTTGCTCGAGCATCTGGCCACTGGACACTTCGCCCTCCACCTCGCCGTCGCGCAGCATCACGGGGGCGCGGCTGCAGGCGCCCACGCAGCGGGCCGTCATCAGGCTGATCTGTCCGTCCCTGGTGGTCTGCCCGGGCGTAATGCCCAGGCGCTTTTCGGCCGCGGCCACCAGCTTGGCGGAACCCTTGATATAGCAAGCCGTGCCGGCGCAGATGGTCAGGGTGTGCTTGCCCGGCGGCTTGAGGCTGAAGTAGTGGTAGAAGGTGACCACCCCATAGGCCTGGCTCAGGGGCACGCGCAGGGAATTGGCAACAAAGCGGATAGAGTCGTCGTCCAGGTAGCCGAAGGAGGACTGCACGGTGTGCAGCGTCTCAATCAGCGCGTTACGTGCAAAACCATTCTTGCGCATGGTGCCGTTCACTATCTTCCATCGTTTGTCGTCGCTGGGTAGCGGCGGGGGTGTGAATGCTGGCACAATTCCTCCCGGATCGAGAGCGGCTGTGGCGCCGCGCTCCGCCTGTTATCTAGTCTATTTGTATGCTGTGAGGGGGTATTCCCACCGTGACACCTGTCACTGGGGTGGGAGGCTATTTCACTCTGTGGAACGGCTTTGCGGTTGTTCCAAGCCGGGAAAAGAGGGCGTTGACAGTTCCGACTACCCCAGGGGCGGCAGATGGTCTGAAATCCCGAACAGGAAGATAACGCCGATGATGCAACTATAAGCTGCGCCTGTCCATGCAATGGCGTGGTGAAAGTGGGGGTGGTGGCCGGTGGCTTGGAAAGCGCCGCCCATGGAGGCGGTCATAAGGGCATTCATGGCGACCAGGCCCACGCAAAAGGCCGCCAGTCCGATCATGCCGCGGGAGGTTCCGCCCAGATTGGCGGTGAGGAAAAAGAGCGCCAACTGGCTGGGCGTCTCGGCGCCGACTCCATGCAGAATGCCGATGACGAAGACTGATTTTCCGTTGTATATCCACTGAAAATGCCGGGGCCTGGGGGCTTGCCGGTCAAAACAGCGGCGCACCTGCCAGGCCAGCCAAAGGACGCCGTTGATGGCGATGGCCAGACGGCTTTCAATGCGGCTGTGACTGTGGCCGTGCGCGTCTTTGCGCAGGATTCCCGCCACCACGCCGATGCCGAGCACGATCAGAGTGAGGCCGATGAGCCGCTCGCTCCAGTGGTCCAGCCCCTGGGGCAGGCCCATGTTGAGCTCGAGGACGGCGATGCCCAGCACGGCCACCGTGAAGGCGTGACCGAGGGCGTAGGTCATGCCTAAACGCAATCCGCTGCGCCAGTTGCGCTGCACGGCCGTGATGTCGGAGATGGCCGCCAGGTGATCGTAGTCGAAGCCGTGGCGCAGCCCCAGCAGCAGGCAGGAACCCAGCGCCGCATCCAGCTTCCAGTCGCTCAAGATCGGTATCACGAAAATCAGTATAGCGCATACGCATGGCGATTGGCGTGTCGGTCACAGGGGCAATCTCATTTGCCGGGGACAAGCTGGATCTGGTAATCCCGGTAGTCGATGGTTACGATGGTCCGGCCAACGAGAAAACTGCTGGAGACGGCCCGGGCATGGTTGGACATGGCAAAGCCGCTCACGTTTGTGTAGTTGCGCATCATATGGGGCGGAGCCGTCCATATCGAGGGGCTCTTCGACGCTGTGCCCTCGATCTGAACGATCGAGAAATCCTTTGCGTCCACCCACAAGGTTCCCGCGATCATATTCGGAGCCTTGCGTTTGGGGGTTACTACCAGCGCAAAACAGTCCCGTCCATCCAACTGCTGGATTCCGCCGGGTTTCAGTTTCATTCCATAGTTCGCGGAAGTGAACCAGGAGTGCTCCACGTTGCCAGGCAGGTTGATGCTCTTCTCGTTTTCCAGGAGCGGGTGCAATCCGAATCTCCGGATGAGCTCCGGTCCGCTTTCTGAGAGGATCTCATAGCTTTTGCCCGTCTCCCTCCGGTAGGTCGTCTTGACGGTCATCTCCGCCGCGGGATGGGTCTCGTCGCTGCCCCGGTACACGGTATAGTGCTCGGTGACGGTGAATCCAGCAATGCTCTCAAACCTGGTTTTGGTCGCCGCGTCAATGCCCTGAATCACCGCGGACTCGTCGGGCTGCTGGGCCGGAACCGCGGCGGTTCCAAGCCAGGCCAGGGAAATAACAGCCGCAACCGTTCGTGCCGCGCCGAATCGCCTTAAATCGATCATGCCGCAACTCCCCGCTTCACATCCTCTTTTAGAATATGCTTCTTTGACCCTGTCCTGTGCGCTTCAATAAGCGCAGCGATCTGTCCTGCGCACGCCGTGGAAGGCAGGGAAGCATGGGAGCTCATGCGCTATGCTGGTCTCCGGTGCGAGGCGCGATTGTGACGGGCAAAACCCAACCAAAACGAGAACGGCGCGAAGTGCTGGTGCGCGGGGTGGTGCAGGGGGTGGGGTTCCGTCCGTTCGTCTACCGGCTGGCCCTGGAAGAGGGGCTGGCGGGGTTTATCGGAAACGATACAGACGGAGTGACGATTGAGGTTGAAGGACCGGCGGCGCGGGTGGAGGCGTTTCTGTCGCGATTGCGCGCGGAGGCCCCACCCCTGGCGAGGATCGATTCGGTTGTGGTTCGGGAGGCGGCGGCGACCGGGGAGACAGGGTTCCGGATTGTTTTGAGCGAGGTCAGGGGCCAGGTGAGTACGGGGATTCCGGCGGATGCGGCAACCTGCCCGGATTGTTTGCGGGAGTTGCTGGACCCCGCCGACCGGCGCTACCAGTATCCGTTTTTGAATTGCACCAACTGCGGGCCGCGGTTCACCATAACGCGGCGCATTCCCTATGACCGCCCGCAGACCTCCATGGCGCGGTTCAGGATGTGTGCGGCTTGCCAGGCGGAGTACGACGATCCCGCCAACAGGCGCTTCCATGCGCAGCCCAATGCGTGCCGGGATTGCGGGCCGCGGGTTTGGCTGGTGGGGGCAGATGGGGCGGAGATTGCGGCGGACGACGCCGTTGCCGCGACGATTGACCTGCTGGCGGCGGGCCAGATTGTGGCTATCAAAGGAATTGGCGGCTTTCACCTGGGCGTGGATGCGACCAATGAGGCGGCGGTAATGCGGCTCAGGGAGCGCAAACGCCGCTATGGAAAGCCGCTGGCGGTGATGGTCAAGGATGTGGAGGCGGCGCGGGCGGTGTGCGTGCTGACGGCCGGGGATGAGGCGCTGCTCATGACGGCGGCGCGGCCGATTGTGCTGGCGCGGAAGAGAGACGGTGGCGGGATTGCGGAGGCGGTTGCGCCGGGGATTCCGTGGCTGGGGGTGTTTCTGCCCTATGCGCCGCTGCAGCATCTGCTGTTTGCCGATGAGCGGATTCGGGCGCTGGTGATGACCTCGGCCAACCTGAGCGAGGAGCCCATCGCCATCGATAACGACGAAGCGCGGGCGCGGCTGGGCGGGATTGCCGACGCCTTCATGATGCATGACCGCGAAATTCTGCAGCGCTGCGACGATTCGGTGACGGTGGTGGTGGATGGCGCGCCGCAGCTGATGCGGCGGGCAAGAGGATTTGTTCCGCTGGGGGTGGAACTGCCGCCGGGGTCGGGAGTTGACGCGCCGCCGCTGCTGGCTGTGGGCGGACATTTGAAGAATGTCTTTGCGCTGGCGCGGGGGCGGCACGTTTACCAGAGCCAGCATTTGGGCGACCTGGAAAATCTGACCGGTCTGGAGTTCTTTAAGGAGTCGCTCGACCACCTGATGCGCACCTTCGAGATTGAGCCGGAGACGGTGGCGCACGATCTGCATCCGGGGTATCTCTCGACTGAATGGGCAAAGGAGTGGGCGCGGGAGCGGGGACTGAGGCTGATTGCGGTGCAGCATCATCATGCGCATGTGGCCGGGTGCATGGCTGAGCATGGGCTGGTGGGCGAGGTGATTGGAATTTCGCTCGATGGGACCGGCTACGGGAGCGATGGCCGCATCTGGGGTGGGGAAGTGCTGTTGTCGCATCTGGATGGCTTTGAGCGCTTTGCGCATCTGGACTATGTGCCGATGCCGGGAGGTGAGGCGGCGATCCGGGAGCCGTGGCGGATGGCGCTGGGGGCCCTGCGGGCGGCGGGGTTTGACGTTGGTTCCAGTGAGACGCTGAGACTGGTGGGCGCGAAGGAGCCGGAGGTGCGGGTGCTCAAGCGAATGATGGAGCGCGGGGTGAATACACCGATGACTTCGAGTTGCGGAAGGCTCTTCGATGCGGTGGCGGCGGTGGTGCTGGGGCGGCGTGAGGTGGATTACGAGGCGCAGGCGGCCATCGAAACGGAAGGATTGGCGGTGGATGAACCTGACTTCGAATCAGGCTACGAGATGGAGATGCTCGATGGGGATTGGACGGCGCGCGCGCCGGTGCGGATTAGCGCTGCTCCGCTATGGCGCGAGCTAGTAACTGATTTGCGTGCTGGCGTAAGCAAGGCGCGGATTGCAGCGCGGTTTCATGCGGGCGTGGCTGCGGGCTTTGTCAGAGCGGCGGTGCTGGCGCGGGCTGCAACCGGCGTGGGGCAGGTGGCGCTGAGTGGCGGTTGCATGCATAACCGGCGGCTGGCGCGGTTGCTGCGGGTGGGGCTGGAGGCGGAGGGATTCGAAGTATTTCAGCACGTCCAGGTAAGCCCTGGGGATGGGGGGCTGAGTTATGGGCAGGCGGTGGTGGCTGCGGCGAGGCTGAATAAGCCGAGTTGAAGAGCGACTTAGGTAAGACTGAGTTAAATGTAAATGCAGGTTCTTCGACTGCGCCAGGCGCTTGCGCGCCTGACTTCGTTCAGGATGACAAATCTAACTTGAATTCGTACGACTTATCTGGGCAAACGTAGTTTGAGTTAGCCGGAGATATGCACTAACTGTTGCGCCTCCTGACGGTCGCCGAGGATGGAGATGCGGGGGATGCGGCCGCGCACCATGGCTACCTCGTCGCAGCGGTGCAGGCGCGGGCACAACTGGCAGTCTTTGAAGACCTTGTCGGGAAGCTCAGCCTTGTCTTCAACGGTGCGGAAGCCGTATTTGAAAAAGAAGTCGGGGATGCGCGTGAAGAGGCAAATGGATTGGATGCCGTGCTCTTCGGCTTCT
>JBEKNO010000110.1:0-9628 GCA_049522735.1 Occallatibacter sp. | reverse complement strand
GAAAAACGGCCTCCAGGGGCAAAACGAAACGAGGAAACCGCGGCAAAAACGGGCCGAAAACGGCGAAAAATCCGCCGCCAGAACGAAATCAGGTGCAAATCAGGAGTTTTTCCGCAGCCTGTATAGACATTAGCAGACATTAGCCTTGTGCGGTTCATACGTCAAGCCCGAAATTAGAATGATATTCCGGCGATCTATATAATTTGAGAAGCTGATGAAGCGGGGTAGCGAGATCAAGACAGCCTTCTGCCCTGAGGCGAACCCATGACCCTGACAACCAAGCAACGGGGCAAGAAAGCGGAGGTGCTCAAGCAAGACGCGACCCCCAAGGAGATATTGATAATCCGTGGCTTGGCATCGCTGCCGGCCATCTATCGCTTTCCCGAGGTTGTGCCTACACTTGACGAGGCGCAGGCTTATTGCAAACGGCTGGCGCAATCGCACTACGAGAACTTTCACGTGGCCTCGTGGTTTCTGCCCAACCGGGTGCGGCCGCATTTTCACGCCATCTCCGCCTATTACCGCATCTCCCACGATCTGAGCGACAAAATAGACGATACAGCGGTGGCGCTGGCGATGCTGGACCTTTGGGAGGAGGAACTCGATGCCTGCTATAAGGGCAGGGTGCACCATCCGGTTTTTGTCGCGCTGGCCGAGACGATTCAGGCCTGCTCGATTCCCAAGGAGCCGTTTGCAGATCTGCTGACTGCATTTCGCCACGACCAGAAAGTTATGCGCTACGCCACCATGGAGGACTTGCTGGCCTATTGCCGGTATTCAGCCAATCCGTTGGGACGGCTGGTGCTTTACGCCACTGGCGGGGCGGATGAGGAGCGATTTCGGCTAACGGATGCAACATGTACGGCGCTGCAACTCGCGAATTTTTGGCAAGACGTGCGTGAGGACTACGCCCGCGGACGCGTGTATCTGCCGCAGCAGGATATGGAGTTCTTTCATGTGAGCGATGAGATCATTGCTGAGGGCATTGCCACGCCGGAGTTTCGAGGACTGATGCGTTGTGAAGTCGAGTTTACGCGCGGCCTGTTTGAAGAGGGTCTGCCGTTGATCGGGATGGCGGACCACGAGCTGGCGCCGAACCTGGACCTGCTCAGCCGCGGCGGCCTTGAGATTCTGCGCGCCATTGAAGGGCAGAACTATGACGTGCTGAGCGCCCGGCAGACGATCTCGAACAGCACGAAGGTCGGGCTTGCGGTTTGGGAGGTGGCAAAATGGGCTCTGGAAAATACAGGATCGGCGCTGTCCAGAGTGATAATGAATCGGCTGAGGATGGAATAGAATATTTCCCCTTCCTTTCCCCATTGATCCCGTTCTTTTGTCCCCCATAGCACCGCATTTGTCTACCGGGCCTGCCGGCAATGTGCCATATATGAAGGCACAATATTCCCTCCCGGCTCAGGGGCACTTGTGCTGGGGAGAATCCTGAACCAATGCTACGGCAATGCCGGTTTGGGTATTGTGGGTATCGGTTTGGGTACCTCGGACATAGCCAGAGTTGTGGTTAATGGTGCTGGCTTAATCTCGGGTTTGCGAATGCCGATGCCTTCTTTTTTGCGAGTGTCAATGTCCTCTTTTTTGCGAGTGTCGGTGCCACCTTTTTTGCGAATGTCAATGCCACCTTTGAAGTAGGCTCCGTCTTCAATACTGACGCGAGCGGCTGATACGTCGCCCGTAAGAGCGCCCTCGGCGTGGATGTCTACCCGGTCCGAGGCGGAGAGATTGCCGCGAACCTTGCCCAATACCACGATCTCGCGGGCGAAGATGTTGGCCCCGACCTGGCCGTTGCGTTCTACGGTTACGCGGCTGCCGGGTAGGTTAATGGCGCCCTCGACTTTGCCGTCGATAAAGAGCGACTCCGAGCCGGTGATCTCACCCTTGAAGAACAGACCCTTGCTGATGGTGGCATGGTTGCCTTTCGTAACCACTGCACGACCTGTGGATTCTTGGGACGAAGCGAGTGGTACACGACGGGAAGTCTCTGGGCTGGAGTCAGTGTTGGAAGGTTCTGACTGGTTTGGTTTCCACGTATCCATCAGTTTTTCCTTTCTTTTCCGCTTCTGTATGCGGATTCCGGCACTTCGTGTTGATTGCACATCTTCATCGCAGGCCTGCAGTGAAAATGCTCCACGGCTAAGCCATTAAATGCGGTCCTTGTGGCGGCGTGTTCGCGGCCGGCTTTCCGTCGGATTTGCGGATGTTGATGCTGCCCTTAAAAAAGGCGCCATCCGCAATGCGGATGCGGCACGTGCTGATATCTCCGATCAGCTTGCCTTCGGCGCGTACATCCACGCGTTCCGCAGTAACATTACCGCTAATATTGCCCATTACCACGATTTCGCGGGCAGTGATGCAGACGTTCATGCTCGTGGTCATGCTAGCGGTGATCCGGCCGTTTTGGCCTACGGTCACGCATTCGCCGGGGAGGTTGATGCTGCCCTCGACTCCCCCGTCGATGAAAAGAGACACCGTACCTGTGATCTCACCCCTGACTATCAGTCCTTTGCCAAGTGTTGACTCATTGGCGGCAAGTGGCATAGAGCGGAGTTGGCCAACGGGCTCTATGCCCGGAGAAGAGGACATGGGGCGAACTGGCTCCGGGATGGGGATTGATCTGGGAACAGCTGCTGTAGATTGCATGGGTTTCCACCTGTCAGTCATTCTTTCTTTTTCCTGCGTTCTGCAGGATTAGTCATACGTGATAGCTACCGTGGCCCAACTGCCGTCATTTTTTGAATTTGGTTCACGTTGCCTTCTGCCATTGCTACGGCAGAGCCGGTTTGGGATCTTCGGGCACAGCCAGAGCTGTGGTTACTGGTGCGGGCTTGATCTCGGGTTTACGAATGTCGATGCTGCCTTTGAAGTAGGCTCCGTCTTCAATGCTGATGCGAGTGGCTGTCATGTCGCCTGTAAGAGAGCCCTCAGCGCGGATGTCCACCCGGTCCGAGGCGGAGAGATTGCCGCGCACCTTGCCCAGAATCACGATCTCGCGCGCGTTGATGTTGGCCCCGATCTGGCCGTTGCGGCCTACGGTGACGCGGTTGCCGGGTAGGCTGATGTTGCCTTCGACCTTGCCATCGATAAACAACGGCTCTGTACCAGTGATCTCTCCCTTGATGACCAGACCTTTGCTGATTGTGGCCTTTTCACCTGACGAAACCCCTGTGCGATCTGTGGGTTCAGTGGCCAGAGCAGCAGGTACGGGCCGCGCCGATTCCGGATTGGGATTGGTCTGTGGGGGGGGGGATTGGCTGGGTTTCCCCATAGTACCCAATTGTTTCCTTTCCTATGCCGCTTCGGGATACTGGTTCCAGCACTGGTTGTATACTTTCATGATTGCCAGATGCCGGAAAATGAATATGCTCCCAGGCTAAACCATTTTATAGTGCGGTCCGGGTGATGCCGTGTTCGTGGCCGGTTTGGATTCTGGCTTGCGAATGTCGATACCACCTTTGAAGTAGGCTCCGTCTTCAATGCTGATGCGGGACGCGCTGACGTCCCCGGTCAGCTTGCCCTCAGAGCGTATGTCCACGCGGTCCGAGGCGGATACGCTGCCGCTAATATTGCCCAACACCACAATATCGCGGGCAGTGATGCAAACGCTCATATTTGCGGACATGCTCGAAATGACCTTTCCGTTTTGGCCGACGGTCACACATTCGCTGGGTAGGTTGATGGTGCCTTCGACTCTGCCATCGATCAAAAGCGCCCCCGTGCCAGTGATTGCGCCCTTAACGATCAGCCCCTTGCCAATTGTCGCCTGATAGGCGGTAGGCTGGATAGTGTGGGGGCGGCCAACGGGTTCAATGCCCGGGGAGGAGGACATTGGGCGAACTGACTCCGGAACGTGGATAGGACTGGGAATAGGTGATGCGGATCGGCTGGGCTTCCACATATTTGATCGTTTTCTTCCTTTCCTGTGTACTGCTGGATCAGGTAGTCTCCATGGCAATTGTCAGTGGCCAACTGCCGCCATGTCTTGAAATTGGCCCACGTTGCCGTCTCCCATTGCCATGCGTGCAAGGTAACGGCAGGATGTAATACACTCTTGTAAGATGTAAAACTATCACAATAATACAAATAAAATCGATAATTAATTTGACTCAAATCTGAATGACAAATAGAATGACTATTTTACGGAATTATCGCATTACTTAGGTAATTGATTTAGATAATCATGGTTACCTTGGAGGTATTATCAAGTTACCCGTCAGGTTACCGGGAAATGCTTCAAATGAAGCGATCTTACTCTAGATCTATGACCGATCGTGAACTGGTGGCGCGGATCGCCCGCTCTGCCGGACAGAAGGCCGGATACAAGCAACTGGTCCGCGAGCTGAGCCTGGGCGGCGGGCGCGAGCGGCGTCTGCTCATGGAGCAACTGGCCCGGCTGACCGCGCGCGGCGAACTGCTCAAGCTGGACCGCGAGCACTGGAGCATTCCCTGTCCACTGGGCACGCGGGATAACCTGGCCGCCGGAAGGCTTGATCTGCATCGCGACGGCTACGGGTTTGTGCGCCCCAACCGCGGGTCCGCTGTGGCGGACGCGCGCCAGGCTTCAGGCACTGAAGATATTTTCATTCCCCCGGATGAGATCAGCGGCGCCATGCAGGGCGACCAGGTGCTGGTGGAAGTGGACCCGCCCAAGGCCGATGGACGCCGTATGGGCCGCATTGTCCGCGTGCTGGAACGGCGCAATCCCACTGTGGTCGGCATCTTTCACTATGCGCGCTCCGGCCGTTCGCAAGGGCACTCAGTCGTCCCCTTCGACGAGCGCATGACCCAGCCCATTTTGATTTCCGTTGGCCAGGAGTTCCCCACGGCTGGCGAAGCTGCCACGCCGCACCGTGTGCTGGGCGCGGAAGCGGCGGCCGCCGCCATTCACGAAAGCCTGGAAGGCCTGGTGGTGGATGTGGAGATTACCAGTTGGCCCACGCCTACCCGCCCGCCAGTGGGCCGCGTGATTGAGGTGCTGGGCTCGCCGTACGACTTCGGCGTGGACGTGGAGATGATGATTCGCAAGCACCAGTTGCCGCGGGTCTTCCCGGAGAATGTGCTAGCCGAGGCGCGCCAGGTGGCCCATCTGGACACGGAAGAAGCCGCAGGCCGCCGCGACTTCCGTTCGCTGCCCATCGTGACCATTGACGGCGAGACGGCCCGCGACTTCGACGACGCGGTGCTGGCGACCGAACGCCCGGACGGAGGCTACGAGTTGCAGGTGCATATTGCCGACGTGGCCGAGTACGTGCGCGCGGGAATGGACCTCGACCTGGAGGCGCGGCTGCGCGGAACCAGCGTTTACTTCCCCGACCGCGCCATTCCCATGCTGCCGCAGGAGCTCTCCAGCGGCATATGCAGCCTGCGCCCCGGCGAAGACCGGCTGGTGTTGAGCTGCATAATGCAGCTCGATGCCACCAGCCGCATTGAGAGCTACGAGATTCTGGAGGGAGTGATCCGCTCGGCGGCGCGCATGACCTACACCGAGGTCCACGCCATTCTGGAGGGCGATGCGGAGGCGCGCGCGCGCTATGCGGCGCTTGTGCCGGAGTTTGAGCGCATGCGCCTGCTGGCCGGGCTGATGAACAAGCGGCGCGAGCAGCGGGGCTCGATCGACTTCGACCTGCCCGAGCCGGTGATCGAGTTTGACGAAGCCGGCCAGATGCGCGGCGTAATTAAGGCTGAGCGCACCTGGGCCAACCGCCTGATCGAGGAGTTTATGCTGGCGGCCAACGAGTGCGTGGCCACCTGGCTTGAGGATCTGGGCGTGCCCTCGCTCTACCGCATTCATGAAAAGCCCGAACCGCGCCGCGTGGTCCAGTTCGAGGAGCTGGCCGCCGCCTTCGGCTACTCGCTGGGCCTGGGCGCTCTGCCGGTCAGGCGCATCCAGACCCGCGCCGAGAGGCGGGAGGCGCTCGGCAGCGGCCGCAACCCGCGGCTGCACGAGGTACCCGAAGATATTCCCGTTACACCGCGCATGTATCAGAAACTGGCCGCCAAGATCGAGGGCAAGCCGGAGGAGCGGATTCTGAGTTACCTGATGCTGCGCTCGCTCAAGCAGGCCCGCTACTCGGAGATCAACGAAGGCCACTTTGCGCTGGCCGCGCCCACCTATACGCACTTCACCTCGCCCATCCGCCGTTATCCTGATCTGATCGTTCATCGCATCGCCAAAACGCTGCTCAGGGAGGGCGTAAGCGGCAAGGGGGTGGTGGCGGAGGGACGGCACGGTTCGCCGTGGACGCACCCGAATGAGGGGATGCAATTGGGTTCTATTGGATCCCACCCTTTCGACGGAAAAAAGTCGAAAGGATGGGGCACGAAGATTTCCGCGGCTTCCGGCATGGGCTTTTCCGGCGAGCCGCCCATTCCGGAGTCCGAGCTGGCGCAGATCGCCGAGGAGGCCAGCCAGACCGAGCGCCGCGCCGCCGATGCCGAGCGCGAACTGGTGGAGTGGAAGAAGGTTCGCTTTATGCAGGACCGGGTGGGCGAGGAGTTTGCCGCCCTGGTGCTGAACCCGGCCAAATTCGGCCTCTTTGTCGAGCTCGCCGACCTGTTTGTCGAGGGGCTGGTTCCCATCGATACCCTGCGCGGCGACCGCTATTCCTGGCGCGAGAACACGCACGAGATTATCGGCGAGCGCACGGGCCGCCGCTTCCGCGCCGGCGACAGGGTACAGGTGATCCTGGACCGCGTCCTAGCCCAGGAACGCAAGCTGCAGTTCTCGATTGTGGAGGAAGGACTGCCCCTGACCGGGAACCGGTCCGGCAGGAAAGCGGCCTCGCCCCGTCCAAAAAAGAACAGGCGCAAAGACACCGCGACCCCTAAGCCGAAGAAGCGGTTCGGCAGGAAGGGCAAACGGCGGTAGTGAGGAACGGCCCCGCTATGGAGGCCGTTCACCACAACTTGCGCTGTCTGGCCGGTTAGAAATTAGGATTCGCCTCTTTATCGGCAAGTTTGCCGAGAAGCGGGAGCATCAACTTCTTTCCGTTCAATGCGGCGATAGCCCACACGATCCATATGCCCAGCCATAGGCCCCAGATGATCCGGGTGATGAGCAGGAAGACGCCTGCTGCGGAGAGCATGTAGGGCATGATCAGATAAGTAATGATGAAACTGAGCAAAAACGCCACAACATTGAGAAGGAGCGATTGCCAGGCGTGGAAACGCACGTAGGCGCTCCGGTTGTAACGCGGGAGAATCAGGAAAATGATCGCCGGGATGAAGGTGATGTAGGAGAGAGCGGCGAGGCCATTTTCAGAGATGCGAGACGGATTGGATTGAGACACAGTAGCTCCTTGGGTGGTTAAGTCCAGACCGCGGAACCGGCCAGTGCGCCTTCAAGCCAGATTAAGCAAAAAGGAACGCATCTCAGGCCGGCAACGCATAAATGAGCGTGATGTGGACTGAGATTAGAAAAGACCTTATCCTGGCACTTGTCAAGAGGGATCTCCCCGTGTGTGCTCGGATGGTTAACTGAAGTCCCCAAAAAGTCCGGTTGGAAAAACCGGCGGCGCTGAGGCCTCCCGGCCTGCGGCGCCATGAGCTGTGAACTCCAGATGCCTTAGGCGCCGGCCTGCTTTTCAGCCAGGTCGCCGATAAACGGCAGCTTGAAGCGCTGCCCCTTCAGGGCCTTGAGCAGGACAATGATCCAAAGCACAAGGAACCCGATGAGAACAAACGGGATGAGTATCCATCCCACAATGGGGATGACCGAAAGTACGATCTCGATGGCGAACATGGCAATGCCCAGGAAGATGGACTGCCAGGAGTGGAAGCGCACGTAGGCGTTCTTGTTATAGGGTTCGACGAGCAGGAAGACGATCGCCGGGATGATCGTTACGTAGGCCAGTGCGCCGGCGGCATTGTCAGAGAGGCCAGATTGCGGAGTTTCTTCAGGCACGGTAGCTCCTTTGGGGTTGAGGGCAAACTACAGGAGTGGTTTGCCCTGGTTGTATGTGGGGAAAGCGCACAGGAGCGGACGCGAACCGCGCGGCCAAACTCCACCCTCTACAGCAATAACCCTGGAATGGCTTTGGAACGGTCCCCGTGTGGAGACCGTTCCCGTAAATGCCGTGGCTCTTATCCCGTTCTAGCTGTTGGCCTGCTTCTCGGCCAGATCGCCAATGAACGGAATCTTGAAACGATCGCCGTTGAAGGCTTTGATCAGCACGATGATCCAGAGAATTAAGAAGCAGAGACTCACCAGCGGCCCTAAAAACCAAATGATCATACCGACGAAGGGCAGCCTGCCAATAATCATCAGAACGATCTGTACTACAACCCAGGCAATGGCCAGGAAAATGGACTGCCAGGAGTGGAAGCGCACATAGGACTTCTTGTTGAAGGGCTCGACGAGCAGGAAGATGATCGCCGGAATGATGGTGACGTAGGCAAGCCCACCGGCGGCGTTGTCTGAGAGGCCAGATTGGTTCGTATCGGACACGTTAGCTCCTTTGGGATTAAATCTGAACTGCGGGACCGGCTGCTCCACGCTCCAGCCGGGATGAGCAAAATAGGAAGACCCGGCTACGGGCCCGGGGAATGAGCGTGCACTAGGGCCAAGCTAAGAAAAACCGATATGCGCGGAATTGTCAAGAGATTTTCGCATCAGGGCACGGAGACTTGTCCACAGCCGGAAAAGGCCCGGCGGGATGGGCCATCGGCAAACGTGAGAACGGCCTCTATGATTCGTCAAGCAGGAATTCGGCGCACCAGATCAAATATAATGAGCCTGGGAGCGTCCACGATGGCACACATGGTATTTTGCGTTCGCAACAAGAAGGAGATGGAGGGTTTGGACGAACCGCCTTTCGACTCGGAGTTCGGCCAGAAGATCTTCAAGAACGTCTCCAAGGCGGCCTGGGCCGAGTGGACCGAACGGCAGAAGATGCTCCTGAACGAATACCGGCTGCAGCCCTGGACCCCGCAGGCGCAGCAGTTCCTGGTGGAGCAGATGGAGCAGTTCTTCTTCGGCGAAGGCGCGGCTCTGCCCTCGGAATACGTTCCCCCGTCGCAATGACGGCAAGCGGCGGCCGTCAGCCCTGCTGCGAGAAGCCGTTCCACAGCTACGGCGCGGCCTGACGTGGCTTTTTGGCTTTGCTGACACAATCGGGAGAATACAAAACAATCATGCCGGGGCGTGATTATCCCGCTCCGGAAACTTCCCTTCTGCTTGATCGGCTTAATGGGCAGAGGCGCGAGGATTTGTCGCACCATGCTGCTGGTAGAATGGAAGTTGCCGCACTGCGCGGCGATTCGCTTTATTTCTGTCCCCAACCCCATGGCCTTCAAGGCCGAACCCAATGAAGAAGGAAAAGCCTTCCTGTGGCCCAGACGATACGCAATATCGCCATCATTGCCCATGTAGACCACGGCAAAACAACTCTCGTGGACGCCATGCTGCGGCAGTCCGGCACCTTCCGCGCCAACGAGCAGGTGGCCGACCGGGTGATGGACTCCAACGAACTGGAGCGGGAGCGCGGCATCACCATCCTGGCCAAGAACACGGCCATCGTCTTCGAGGGCGGCAAGATCAACATTGTGGATACGCCGGGGCATGCCGACTTTGGCGGCGAGGTGGAACGCGCGCTCGAGATGGTGGACGGCGTGATGC
>JBEKNO010000109.1:0-9707 GCA_049522735.1 Occallatibacter sp. | reverse complement strand
CCGCCTCGATCCAATCAAACGAAAAGGCGGACTCAAGGCCAGACGGCTCATCGCATCCACCAGCGACGACTACAGAGCTCAACTCCTCGGACTCGCATGACGTTCATGCGATTGCCCTGGCCCCATGAGCGAATAGTCGGTGGCTCCCGTGCAATAGGCTCCAGGAACCGGATTGTCTTCGTATCCACCGCTGAAGCCGCCGAAGCGGAAATCCATAAAAGCATTGCGTGCGGTACGCAGCAACTCTCGCGGAGCAAGCTTGGCAATCATGGTGCGATCGAAGCGCATGTCTACCCACCTTCATTCGGAGCTTCCGGGTACGGGTAAGAATAGCATCGTTTCTGCTGCGCAGCAATGATATTCTTGCCCCGTCCGACTTCCACACGGAGCCCCCATGCCCATCCAGCGCACTCTTCGACTTCTCACCCTGTCTTTCGCATCCGCGGCACTGCTGTGCGCCCTTCTCGCCGCCCCAACCCAACTCACCGCCCAGCACCCCTACAAAATCCTCGACCGCTGGAAGATTGGCGGCGACGGCGGCTGGGATTGCCTGCTCGCCGACCCTGCCACCCACCGCCTTTACCTCACCCGCGGCGCACGCGTCGACGTCCTCGACACTCAAACCGGCAAGCCAGTAGGCACCATCGCCGGCCTCCACGGAACCCACGGTATCGCCCTCGATAACGCAGGCAAATTCGGCTACATCTCCGACGGCGGCGGCAACGCCGTAGTGGTCTTCGACCGCACCACCCTGGCCACTGTCGCCACCATTCCCGCCGGTCAGAACCCGGACGGCATCGTCTTCGAGCCGGCTACGCAAACCGTCTGGGCCTTCAACGGCCGCAGCAAAGATGTGTCCGTCATCAGCGCCGCCACGCGGAAAGTCGGGGTTCCCGGCGACGGGTCTTCGTCGCTGGGGTGTAAGGTCGTCGCCACCATCCCGCTCCCCGGCAAACCCGAATTCCCCGCCGTCGACGGCAAGGGAACGGTATTCGACAACATCGAAGACAAGAGCGAACTCGTTCGCCTCGACGCCCACACCAACAAGCTCACCGCCGAGTGGCCCCTCACCGGTTGCGATGGACCCAGCGGCCTGGATTTCGACATCCCCGGCGCCCGTTTCTTCTCCGTCTGCGATAACAAGCACATGGCCGTCACCGACGCCAACACCGGCAAATCCCTGGCCACCCCCGACATCGGCGATGGCCCCGACGCTGCCGCTTACGACGCAACACATAAACTAGCCTTTTCCTCGAACGGCGCGAGCGGCACCCTCACCGTCATCGACGCTGCTTCAGTTGGCTACCCGGTCATCGAGAACCTGCCCACCCAGCGCGGCGCCCGCACCATGGCCTATGACTCCGCCACCGGCCGCATCTATCTCGTCACGGCAGAGTTTGGCCCTCGGCCCGACCCCACCCCCGACAATCCTCACCCCCGCCCAACCATCCTCCCCGGCACCTTCACCGTTCTCGTCGTAGGCCGATAAAAATTAGCCGCAAGGAGTGTGGGACACACATATAGGCAGTCTTCTTGCAGACCCCGAAAAAGAGAGCGAGGCTCGCCGGCCTCGCCCTCCGCATATCGACCAGTCAACCGGCCGTATCCGAGCCGCCCCTCAATGAGCCGCCGGCTCCCCCGGCGTCTTCTCGAACAGCTCCAGGTTTTCCCCCTTCCACACCATGGCGGAGTGGATGCGGTTATACCCGCTGGGGTGGTCGAAGAATATGCACTCTTCCAGCCGGCCTGGCCGCATCTTGCGGTACTCGCTCAGGTGGATCGCGGCCTGCGCAAACCCGTCCGGCTGGCGCGCCGCGTTCAGGCCGAACATATCGGCCTCTTTCTCTTCCGTACGGCTATAGGTATTCGTCACCGGCGTAAGCACAAAGAAGAATATGCCCGCCAGCAGAATCACCAGCGGCAGCACGGCCGGATCGCCGATGTCGCTAATCTGCCACTGCCCTCCCCAGCGCTTGAGTGTCCAGCCCAGCCCCCATTTCAGGTAGGCAAAGAAGCACACATTTACAATCAGCAGGAAAATAAGCAACTTGGGAATGTGGTTCATCACGTAGTGGCCCATCTCGTGGCCCATCACCGCCTGAATCTCCTCCGGCGAGCCGCGGCGCAGCAGGTTGTCGTTCAGCGTAATGCGCATGGTGTTGGCAAAACCGCTCACATTGGCGCTCATGCGCGTGGTCTGGCGGCTGGCGTCGATCTGGTACACATCCTTGGCCGGAATCCCATTGGCGCGCGCCATGCTCAAAATCGGCGCCGTAATTTTCGGGTCGTTCAGCCGCGTAACCTTGTTGAAGATAGGCTGCAAGTACACCGGGGCGATGGCGATTGCCACCACCATCAGCGCCACCGTGGCGATCGCTCCCCATATCCACCAGCTTTCGCGCAGCCTGCGCGCAATGGCAAACAGCACCACCACGGCAATGCCGCCCAGCAACAGCGCCACCAGCAGAGCCTTGCTCTCATCTCCCATCCAGGGGCCAAAATTCTGCGTGGCCAGGCCATACTTGTGCTCCCGCACAAAGTTCTCATAAAACTCCAGCGGGAAGCCCAGCACCGTGGTCAGCAGCAGGTACTCGACCCAATACAGAAAGGTCTGCAGCCATTTGAAGCGCGTAATGCGCCCGGCCAGGTCGCGCATGCGCGCCGACCAGCGCAGATTCAGCAGCAGCAGCGCAATAGCCGAGCCATACAGAAAATTCCACAGTATCAGCCAATACCCGCCTTCAAAGTAAGCGTCCGAGCGCGTTTTCGCCGCCGCCGACATCATCGCCATATACGCTTCAGTGGCTGCGTCGGCGTCAAAATGCGCCGAAGGCTGGGCCGCCGCCGGCACTTGCGTAATATCCACCGTGGGTTGAACCGCGGGTTGAGCCTGGGCTGAGCCAAAACCGAAGGAGGCAAACAAAACGAGAAGGGCGAAGCCCCGCAAACGCCAGTCCATATCGAAACCTCTTCCTCAAAAATGCTTTTCCGCCTCGCGCCGTGAAGGTGCAAGACCATCAAAACAATATAAGCCTAGAAAAGCCGTTACGCGCCACCATGCCGGATGGTTCCGGCTCTCTTCGGTATATCCTGAAGTGTTGCCGTGGAACCTCACCACTCCGCGGCCGGAAATTTCCAGGACTCTTTTACCCATGAGCAAGCAGACCATTGCCGTACACCTGCCCGACGGAACCGTTCGCGAAGTTCCCTCCGGCACGACGCCTCTGGAGATAGCCAACTCCATCTCGCCGCGCCTGGCCGCCGTCTCTGTCGTCGCCCGCCTCACCCCGGTCACCGGCGCTGAAAAGCAAAGCGCCGCCCCCGACAGCCAATCGGAAGCTTCAATGTATGCCGCCGAAGATGCGGCAGCGCCGCGCCTGGTGGACCTTGCCACGCCCCTCACCGCCGATACCCACCTCGAACTGATTAAGGAGAAGGATCCCGAAGCGCTCAAGGTCGTTCGCCACTCTGCCGCGCACGTGCTCGCCACTGCCGTCCTTGAGCTCTTCCCTGAAACCAAGCTCGGCCACGGCCCGGCCACCGATGCCGGCTTCTTCTACGACTTCTACCGCCCCACCCCCTTCACGCCTGAAGACCTGGTAACCATTCAGGCCAAAATGGCCGAAGTCGTGGCCCGCGACGAGCCTTTCCTGCACGAATTCGCTCCCAGAGATAAAAGCTTGGAAGACTTCGCCCGCGATGGCGACTTCATGAAGACCCACTTCGTCACCAAGTTCACCCAGCCCGGCGACCAGGTCAGCTTCTACCGCAATGGCAGCTTCGTTGACTTTTGCCGCGGCCCCCACGTGCCCTCCACCGGCCGCGTCAAAGCCTTCAAAGTCCTCTCCCTGGCCGGCGCTTACTGGCTCGGCGACGAGAAGAATCCCCAGCTTCAGCGCATCTACGGCACCGCCTTCTTCTCCCAAAAAGCCCTCGACGAGCACTTCGCCCGCCTTGAAGAAGCCGCCAAGCGCGACCATCGCCTGCTGGGCAAGCAACTCGACCTCTTCAGCATTCAGGAGCTGGCCGGCGCCGGCCTCATCTTCTGGCATCCCAGGGGCGCCATAGTCCGCAAGATCATGGAGGACTGGATGCGCGAGGAGTGCCTGCGCCGCGGCTACTTGATGGTCTTCACCCCCCACGTCATGCGCCGCGAACTGTGGAAGATCAGCGGCCATGAGGGCTTCTTTTCCGGCAATATGTACGCTCCCATGGAACTGGACGATGCCGAGTATCGCCTGAAGCCGATGAACTGCCCCGGTCACATCCTCATCTACAAGAACTCCCCCAAGAGTTACCGTGACCTGCCCGTCCGCCTGGCCGAGCTGGGCAACGTCTACCGCTACGAGCGCTCCGGCACCATGCACGGCCTGCTGCGCGTGCGCGGCTTCACCCAGGACGACGCCCACATTTTCTGCACTCCCGGCCAGATTGAAGACGAAGTGGTAGCCTGCATCGACTTTGCCGAAGCCGTTCTCAAGACCTTCGGCTTCAAGGAGTTCAAGGTCGAGCTCTCCACCTGGGACCCCCACGATCGCGCCCACTATGCAGGCTCCGACGATAACTGGAACCTGGCCGTCGGCTCCCTCGAGCGCGCCCTCGAACGCAAGGGCATCGCCCACAAAACCATCTCCGGCGAAGCCGCCTTCTACGGCCCCAAGATCGACGTCAAACTCGTCGACGTACTGGGCCGCCTGTGGCAGCTCTCCACCGTGCAATTCGACTTCAACCTGCCCGCCCGCTTTGAGCTTGAATACGTAGGCGAAGACGGCGAGCGCCACCAGCCCGTCATGGTTCACCGCGCCCTCTTCGGCTCCGTGGAGCGTTTCTTCGGCGTCCTCATCGAGCACTACGCCGGAGCCTTTCCGCTCTGGCTCGCCCCGGTGCAGATCGGCCTGGTCCCCATCAGCGAGCGCCACCATGCCTACGCCAAAAAAGTGGAAGCCGAACTCAAAGCCGCCGGCCTCCGCGTTGAAGTAGACGATCGCAACGAAAAGATGAACGGCAAAATCCGCGACTTCGCCAACCAGAAAACTCCCTACATCCTCGTCTTCGGCGACAAGGAAGAAGCAGCTAACTCCGTCAGCGTCCGCACCCGCTCCAAAGGCGACCAGGGTTCTATTCCGTTAGCCGACTTCATCGCCAAAACCAAGGCGCTGGTCGAGAGCCAATCTACAGAGTTGTAGCTGCCAGCGGCCAACTCGCTGCCTCACGCGTTAATCGCCATTCCCTCCACCGCCCCATAAGCATCCAGCAGGCTCTCGGCCAGTGTAGGATGCGCGTGGATGGTAAACATCAGCTCGTCCACCGTGCCTTCGAGCTCCATCACCGCAACCGCCTCCGCAATCAGCTCCGTAGCCTGCGGCCCGATAATGTGCACGCCCAGGATCTCCCCATACTTCGCATCCGTTACCACCTTCACAAATCCATCGTGGCTGTCCACGATGGTCGCCTTCGAGTTGCCCGCAAAGGGAAACTTGCCCACCTTCACCTCGTAGCCTGTCTCTTTTGCCTGCGCCTCCGTCAGTCCCACCGATCCGATCTGCGGCTCCGTATACGTGCAGCTCGGAATCCGGTCCCGCCTTACTGGCCGGTACGCGCGACCTGCAATCCTGGCCACCGCCACCATCCCGCTCATCGCGCCCACATGCGCCAGTTGCGGCAGTCCCGCCACAATGTCCCCGATGGCAAAAACTCCCGTCTCCGCCGTCTCCTGCGCTGCATCCACCTTTACGAACCAGCGCTCCAGCTCGATCTTGGTCTTCTCCACACCCACATTGTCCGTCCGCGGCGAGCGCCCCACCGCCACCAGCGCCTTTTCCGCCTCCTTTACCTGCGTCTTGCCGTTCGAGTCGGTAAAAGTCACTTTCACGCCGTCTTTGCTCTTCTCCACCTTCTCCACCCTGGCGCCGGTGTTCAGGTCGATGCCGCGCTTCTTGTAGAGCCGTGTCAGCTCCTTTGAAATCTCCTCATCCTCCACCGGAACCACCCGTGGCAGAAACTCGAGAATCGTAACCTCCGCGCCGAAGCTGCGGAACAGAGAGCCAAACTCCACGCCCACTGCTCCCGCCCCAATCACCACCAGCGACTTGGGAACCTGCTCGATGGCCAGAATTTCGATATTGGTCAGCACGCGGCTGTCCGCCACCAGCCCCGGCAGCATCTTGGCCTCCGACCCCGTGGCCAGAATCACTTTCTTCGCCTTCACTTGGGCTCCGGCGCCGTCCGCCGCCGTCACCTCCACTGTGTGCACGCCGTCCTGCGCCCCTCCCGTCAGCCGTCCATAGCCCTCGATGGTCGTGATCCTGTGCTTCTTCATCAGGAAGTCCAGCCCCTTGGTGTGCTTCGTGATGATGGCGTTCTTGCGTTTCTGCACCGCCGCCCAATTCAGCGTCGGCGTCCCGATCCCCTCAATCCCAAACTCCGCCGCATTCTTCAGGTGGTCCCAGATCTCCGCGTTGAACAGCAGCGCCTTGGTCGGAATGCAGCCCACGTGCAGGCAGGTTCCGCCCAGCTTGTCGGTCTTCTCAATCAGCGCCACCTTCAGCCCGTACTCCGCGCCGCGAATAGCCGCCGTGTAGCCGGCCGGCCCGCCGCCAATGATCGCCACGTCGTAAATTGTCTCTGCTGTCTTCTCAGCCAAGAGGAACTCCATTCCGGGGCGCGCCGCTTCTCGCGAGCGCCGCCTGCCACCGCTTAGTTTAAATGGCCGCCGGATCTGCCACTGCTGCGCGATGCCTGTGTCAGCCGTTCACTTCGAGTCCTCCGGATCCAGCAGCCGAACTTCCTCGAGCGTCCACCAGTAACCGCCGCCTTCGGGGATGGATTTCAATTTTGTACCGCCAAAAGTATTTGTAAAATTCGCGGAGTAAGACAGCCACGCCGTTCTGCCGTCCTGGCTGATGAACTTCGACGGAAAATTCACAAAATAAGCCTGCTCGCCAAAATCTTTCATGTAAACCACCAGCTTCCATGGCCCGGTAATATCGGTGGATTCAAGAATGTATGTGTTGAACTTCGAAATGGTATTTCCCCCGTCCGTCACCGCTATGAGATATTTCTTCAGCGGAGCGTCATACGTCATGGTCACCGAGCCCATGTTGTTGTCCCACTTCAGCAGGGGCTTGATTCGCGAAAAGTCATGCGTCCAGATTGCCTTGCCCCCGCGATCATGTCCCGCAAAGAACTCATACCTGGCCGCGTTGTCCATGTTGCGCGGAGTGGGTTTCACGCGAGCCAGGTAAATCTCGTCGCCGGTAATCCAGCTCAGGTCCGCATCGCGCGGCTCTGGATCGGGATCGGAAGCGCCGTGGGCCACTAGGTAAGCCTTGCCGTCCGGCGAGTACTGCATCTCCCGGCCGAAGTCCACCACGTGCGGAACGCCCATCTTCACCTTGCCGCCAAAATGATCCGGCTCGGAAAACAGCGGATGATCGGGCGTGTGCTTCGTTTGATGCCAGGTCTTTCCGTAATCGGTTGAGTATCGGAAGCCCACAAACGGACCGAGCACGTCCCAGTTCAGATGTTTCTCAGGCGTCTGGTGCAAGCAATAAGTCCCGTAGTACCACACGCCCCGGTAGACCAGGCTTCCCGCGGGATACCGCCCTTCATAGGGAGCCGGATTGGACGCATAAGTAGCAACATCCGTGATCTTAAGATCCATGGGATCGTTCCCAAGAATCGTTGCGTACCCGGTAGTCGCCTTCGCGCCCCCGGAGCCCGAATTGACTCCGTTCACCTCCCCATCGGTCCATGGCGAATAGAGGTTCCCATTCGCAGCCCAGGATGGATACCAAGTATCCGCATGGCCGTATTGCGCGTGCCTTCCGGTAAACGCAATTCCCGCCAGCTCCCTCGAAGCCTCAAACGGAATTCCGGAAGGCGGCTGCGAAGGCCACACGTTCATGCCGGCGCCTACCTGGTTGCCCGGCCGTGCCTGCGCCGAGGCCTCGCGCGGGTAAAACAACGCCGCAAAAAAGAGAATGAACAGAATCCAATAAGTGCGCAATCCACGATCTTTCAAAATCATAGTAGTGCTCCTCGAACTGAATAATCTCATCTCACAATAGGCAGTCAAGTCCCAAAAGTTCTGTAGAATCCCCTTCCTCAGGGTAGTTGGTTCTTGTTGTTGGTTCCTCCTCCATACTCAGGTAGATTCTGCCCATCCACTCCTGATTGGTCTCCATCAGCAGCGCGGAAATCAACCGCAGGCACGACTGCTCATGGGGAAACACCCTGATCACCCTGGTTCTCCGCTTCAACTCCTGGTTCTGCCGCTCCAGTATATTCGTTGTGCGCATGCGCTTTCGATGCGCCTCCGGCAGCGCGTAGACGCCCAGCATCTGCTCGCCGCATTCCTCCAGCAGCCGCGCCACCTTGGGAGCCTTGTTCTCCAACTCCGCGATGGCCGCCGCCAGCGCCGCCCTGGCTGCCTCGCGCGTCGGCGACTCGGTCACCACCCGCATCAGCCGCAGCACTTGCGCACGCTGCTGCCGGCCGCACAGGCTCAGCGCGTTGCGCACGAAATGCACCTGGCAGCGCTGCCACACCGCTTGGCTGCCGGAAAGGTGCTGAACGGAGACAAAAGATTGCAGGCAATTACGCGGTGATTTTGTGGAAGGGGTTCAAAGCGAACAGGAAACGGGCGTATAGCGATGAAAACGCGGTTTTTTTGCGTTTGCGCCGACCGTGGGGCCGCGCCCGGAAAAGGGATGAACTCCTTGAGACGAAAGCGCGACGCCAGCCCTGTTCTTAATGCTCTATATGGCATAATGCTTCTATGAGTTGGTCCATCGACTTCCATCCGAAGTTCAAGGCAGAGGTCTTGGAACTGCCAAGAGCGGTGCGCGTTGAGCTTGTTGCGTCTCTCTCGCCGTTGCGGGAGCTTGGGCCAGCTTTGGGACGGCCTGACGTAGACATGCTGAAGGATTCGCGCTACGCCAACATGAAGGAACTTCGCTTCAGAGCCGATGGAGGCGTCTGGCGAGTCGCCTTCGCCTTCGACCCTCGGCGCAATGCAATTTTGCTCGTCGCCGAGGATAGATCGGGCGTGAGCGAGACGAAGTTCTACAAACGGCTGATCGACAAGGCCGATAGGCGGTACAAGGAACACCTCGAAACTCTTGAGTCAAAGGAGTAATTGCTATGTATAGACCCATTCCGGTTGAGGAAGTGATTGCGGCCTTGCCGTTGGATGAACAAAGGGCCATTGCGAAACGGGGCGCTGAGTTGGTGGCCAAGGTGAGGCGGCGCATGACCCTGGCCGAACTGCGCAAGGGGCGCAAGATCAGCCAGGCAACGGTCGCGGAGGCTCTGGGAATCGGCCAGATGCAAATTTCGCGCCTGGAGAAGCGCAAGAACCCGCGCCTGTCCACGATGTCGCGCATGGTGGCGGCAATGGGCGGCCGCCTGACGATGATTGCAACCTTCCCCGATCAGGAGCCGGTGGTGCTTGTTGCCTCACAGTTTGCGGAGAAGACAAAGCGCCGTGCGAAAAGAGCCTGATACGGAAGCTTGCTATCCCACATCTCCTAAGGAACATCCTCACAACCCCATTGGAATCAGTGTTAGTTCGAAGCCTAGTTTGTTGATCCTGAAAAAGGCTATTTCAAGCGGACTGCATGGTCGTCAGCGCGCCGATGAAGCCCGATGGGGATAGAAACCGGCTCAGGATGGCGTAGATTTCGCGCATACAGCGGTGAGGAACA
>JBEKNO010000108.1:0-9721 GCA_049522735.1 Occallatibacter sp. | reverse complement strand
AACGGCCGCCAGGCTCCCTGTTATCCATCCATACACAGCAACAGATAACTACACATGCAGGGAATAACCTCGCCGGTACCACCGTGGCTCTCTTGGTACATTCCGTTCATGCGATTGCCCTGGGGCAGACCCTGAGAGCCCTTGAGATTCCGCCCGAATCTGTTAGCCTTGTCCCTATCGAAAATTTGAGCGCCAGTTCCGCGCTTTATTTTTTGATGCGGACCGCCACCGGGTCAGGAGCCTCATACGTCCTGGCCGAAACCGGAATCGCCAGCTGGAGCGGATCAAGCTGAGCCCGCCCGCTCGAGAAACGCTGGAATAGGAGAAACGCTGGAAGTGGAGACTACGCGCGGATCCTCTGCTCCCGATTCGCCCCCAGGCCGGCGCCAACGGCTGCCCAAATGGGCCATTGACTACCTGAAGCCCTTTCTGGAGCCGTCCGATCCGGATTCGCCTGGAGAATTGCGTTGGCGAATGCCCCCCTGGGCCGGCGTTTGCGAGGTGGTCCTTTTTCTTGCTTTCACGATTTTCTTTCTGGCCTACGGGCTCACTCCGTTCTTCGGCGGCGATGGATTGGGGCTGGTGGGCGCCGACGAGCCCCGCTATGCCCAGATCGCCCAGGAGATGCTGGGCCGGTTTGACGCGGCGCGCACTCTGAAAGCCCAACTCAGCGCCTGCGTCACCCCCTATCTCTACGGCCATCCCTGGCTGGAGAAGCCGGCCCTCTACTACTGGCGCGCCATGTTCCTGTTCCGGGACTTCGGCGTTCACGACTGGAGCGCGCGGCTGCCCTCCACCACCTTCGCCTTCGTGATGATCGGCCTCATCTACCTGCACATGCGGCGCTTTCGTCCCGGCGGCCACCTGGACGCGGCCCTCATTACCGTGGCCTGCGCCGGCATCATGGGTTTTTCCCGCGGCGCCTCCACTGACATGCAGATGGCTGCGCCGCTGGCTATCGGAAGAGCGTCGTACGAAACCGATTCCAAGTTCTGGCTCTACGACATCTACTTCTTCACCGGCCTGGCCACGCTGGCCAAGGGGCCGGTGGCGCCGTTCCTGGCCGCTCTCATCATCGCCGCCTTTGCCTTTCTGCGCCGCGAGTGGTCCATCCTGCGCCGCTCCCTGTGGTGGCCGGGCATCGCGCTCTACCTGGCCATGGTGCTGCCCTGGTTCATCGCCGTGCAGCATCAGAATCCCACCTTCTTCCGCGAATTCTTTTTGGAACACAACCTGTTGCGCTTTGCCACCGACCGCTACCGGCACGATCAGCCCTTCTGGTACTACCTGGTGGTGGTGCTGTTGGCCATGATGCCCTGGACGGTGATCGCCGTTCGCGCGCTCATCGACGGCATCCAGACCTCGGTCTGCGAGTGGCGGCTGCGCCACTCCGGCACTTGCAAGCCCTGCGCCAATCGCCCCGGCGACGCCTTCCCCGAGTTTCTGGTGCTGTGGGCGCTCATTCCCATCCTCTTTTTCTCTATCTCCAAGTCCAAATTGCCGGGCTATATTCTGCCCTCCCTTCCTCCCATCGCCATTCTCACCGGAGACTACCTTTTCCGCCGCCGGCAACTGGGCCTGAACCGCTGGGTGCTGCTGGGCCACGCCGTGCTTTGCGGCGTAATGACCATCTCCGCGCTGCTGCTGCCCTGGTTTGTGGCCCATGGCGCAGAGATGCCGCCCGCGCACGCGCTCATTGCCGCGGCGCTGGCCGCCTGCGGCGCGGCGCTGCTGATTCTGATCGTGGTAAACGGCTTCGGCCTGGCCCGGCTCCGGCTGGTCACCACCGCGGTGCTGGTGGTGCTGGTGTTCTTTCTTTATGGCGTGGGCCCGTTCTTCGGCATTCCCGAGATCAGCGCCACCAAGCGGGTGATTCACCTGATGGACCGTTCCTACTCCACGCGCCCCCTGGCTGAACGGCTGGCTGCCCTGGCCCCCGCCAATGAAACCGTCGCGGTCTACATGGTGCGCCCCCAAACGGAGTTCGGACTTTCGTTCTACCGCAATCGCGAGGTGGTGAACTACCAGGACAGCGGCGTGCCCGGCGAGCAGCATCTGCTGGTGGTGCGCGTCTCCGGCCGCGGCGGCGCGGACCTGCACACACAGGACGCGCTTAATGAGTACTTCGAGGGCCGGCCCTATGAGCAACTCTTTACCTGGCCCGAGCAGGGACTGGTGGTTTATCTCGTCGGCAGTCGGTAACCGGTCAACCAGGCCTCAGGTTGCGCCTGGCTGCAACACGTGGCAAAGTGACCTGAAGGCGCAATGCGGCTAGCGCGTGCGCCGGAGCATCGCCTGATCCGCCGCATGGCTGCTTTTTGACCAGGGCGGCATCCGGTCTAAGCCTAGGGGGAAGAACCATGGCGTCGGGCGTTTCCATTGAGATCCTCGACCTGCGGCACTTCGCGGCGCCGGTGCTGCGCCCTGTGCTGGAGGCCGAGAGCGAGCAATGGAAGCAACTCCTGCACTGGGACTATCGCGCTTCGATCAAGCTTTTGACGCAGTATCTTGACAGCCACATGCTGCCCGGCTACGCGGCCCTGGAGGATGGCCATATTACCGGCTATGCCTTCTGCGTCTACGAGGAGACCAAAGCCGTCATCGGCGACGTCTTTGCCCTTCTCAGCCCGTCGGCCGCGGCCCACGAAGTCGAGCAGACCCTACTCCGGCATCTCTTTGAATTGCTTCAGAACTCGCCGCACGTCGACCGCATCGAGTCGCAGTTGCTTCTGCATCCTTCAGGCACTCACGCCAGAGCCTTCCGCGAGGCCGGCTTCCAGGTCTTCCGCCGCCTCTTCATGGTGCAGCCTCTTCGAGATTCCTGGAACCAGCCCCGCGTGGATTTGCCCGGCGAACTGGAGTTGCGCCCCTGGCGCGACGAGGATCTGACTCCCGCCGGCCAGCTCATCACCGAAGCCTATCGCGATCACGCCGACAGCGCCATCAACGACCAGTACCGCTCCGCCCACGGCTCGCAGCGCTTTCTGCACAATATCGTCCGCTACTCCGGCTGCGGCGCCTTCTCCGCGCAGGTCTCGCACGTGGTGGCGGAGCGCCGCAGCCGCGCATTTGTCGCCCTGGTGCTGGGCTCGCGCGTAAGCCCGGAGAGCGGCCACATCACCCAGGTCTGCGTTCATCCCGCCTACCGGCGCCGCGGCCTGGCCCGCATGCTGCTCTCCGTGGCGGCCTTCCACTTCATGCGCCTGGGCGCCAGCGAGATTTCCCTCACCGTCACCGAATCCAATGCCCATGCCATCGATCTCTACCTGGCCGAGGGCTACGCCTGCCCGCACACCTTCGACGCCGCCGTGTGGCAGCGCAAGAACATGGCTTGAAGGAATCGGAAAGGTGCGGAAGAGAGCTATCGCGCGATAAAAAACATCACCCAGCTAAGCGCAATCGCCGAGCCGGCGAAGAGAACGAAGCAGTAGATTCCGTAGCGAATCATGCGCCGCGGCGTCTCGCGCTGCGTGATGCCGAAGACCACGGACGCGAACAGGGCGAAGAGCACAACCGCCGCAAAGTGAGAGGGCTTGAACACTAGGATTTCCTCCCCGTGCGCAGATTGTGCGCATCCACGGCGGCAATCACGTTCAAGAGGCCGGCCACCACGATGAAGCGCGTGCCATAGTCGGCGGTGGTCACCTGCACCTGGTCCGCGCCCAGGCCCACAGCCCGGCTGGCGAGGTATAGCAGTCCATTGCCCAGGTCGCCGGCCAGTCCCAGCAGATCCAGAATGTCCTGCGCGCCGCCGTAGAGCTTGCCCTGCATGGCGATCCCGATGGCGAACATGCCCAGGATGGATGCCGACAGCAGCGCCCCGCGGCCCCACTTGCGCAGCAGAAAATGCCCCGCGCCGGGCACCAGCCAACCGGCGATCAGGGGAAGATAGACAAAGCCTTTATCAGACGCGGCCTCTTTGTTTTGCGAATTTGCCATTCCTTTTTGACTATACCGCACCGGAGCCGGTATGCCGATGATGAGTCAGTTTGAACCCGCGGGGCTTTCCCGTGTGATGCGTCTTTCCGTGCTGATTTCAGAGCGTAGATATTTATATGTAAGCCAGGCGCTATAGCCATTCAACGCAAACATTGCCCATCCTGGCAGGCTCAGGTGCATGTGTGCTATCAGAGCCACGACACACAAAATCGTCATGCCTCCGAAGAAAAGGAGGGCAATTGCAAGTCCGATGATTCTTAGCGTGCGTGTCATTTGACAGCCAGTATACAGCTATTTCAGTTTGGCCGGTGAACGCAAAACTGACCCTTTAGTGGGATTCTGTTCACTGTTCAGATACGCACCAGTTCCTGCTGAATCCGTCCCGTGACCCAGGCCTTGCCCGGCGCGGTCAGCATGTTCACCTCGCTGCGCACGCCGAACTCCGGCAGATAGATGCCCGGCTCGACGGAGAAGCAGGTATGGGGCAGGATGCGGCGCTCGTCGTGGGTTTCAAGATTGTCGAGGTGCGCGCCCGCGCCGTGCAGCTCCTGGGCGATGTTGTGGCCGGTGCGATGAGTGAAGAATTCCCCGAATCCGGCGGCGCGGATCACCGCACGGGCCGCGTCGTCGGCCTCGAAGCCGCGGATGGGCCGGCCCGCGGCAAAGGCCTGCTCCACGGCGGCGATGGCGGCGTCGCGGGCGTTGCGCACGGTTTCAAAGATAAGTTGCTCACGATCCGTCGGCTCGCGGCCTACCACCCCGGTCCAGGTAATGTCGTAGAAGATGCTGCCCGGCTGGTCCAGCCGTCCCCAAATGTCGATGAGGATGAAATCGCCCTCGGCGATGGGCGACGAGCGCTCCCATGTGGGCTCATAGTGGGAGTCGGAACTGTTGGCGTTGACGCTCACGTTGGGGCCGTCCTCCCACACCAGGCCTTCGTTGCGCATGGCCGCGCTCAGCCATTCCATCATCTCGAACTCGGTGAGCGTGCCTGGCTTGCCCGCGCCCGGACGAAGACTGCGGCCGATCTTCTGCCAGCCCTCGGCCAGAACCGTGTCAATGGCCATCTGCGCGGCCCCGTGGCTGGCTACCTGATCCTCGTTCAGAACCGCCTCAAACTGGCTGACAAGGTCGGCGGAACTCACAATCTGCTTACCCAGGCCGCGCAGGAATTCGACTGTGCCGGCATCCACCATGGAGACGTACATGATGGCGTTGTTGGGCGAGTACTGCATGGCCAGTGTGCGCGCACCGGCGAGCATGGCCTGAAGGCCGGCCGCCAACTCCTGCCAACTGGAGTACATCGCTTTGGAGCCGGGCAGCGCATCCAGGCGACCCTGCTCGATGCGATGCACCAGCTTGCGCGGATCGCCCTGGGCGGGCACAAAGTAGTACCAGCGCCGCGTAACGTGCGCCTTCTCGTCCAGCCCCAGGATGCGCCCGCCGATGGGGTCGCGGTGGTGGTGGTCGTAAAACAGCCAGCCGTCAAACCCGGCCTCGCGGATCGCCGCCTGCATCGCCTCAAGATTCATACCGGCCATCGGTAGTGTCCTAATTCGGCTTTTTACCCAACTTCTTGCCGTTTCGTTAATCGGCTATAACCCCACGAAAGAAGGAGCGACTAAAACGGAGTTCATTCAGCCCGGATTCCTTGCCGCTTTGAATCGCATACGTTCCTCCTCTTTCATCTACCCTGAAGAGATCATAAACAAGGGCGGTATGATGCCAAATAGGCTTTCCTACGGTCGATTGGTAAGTGATGCAGACGATGAGTTCAGCGTTAAGAAATAGCTTATTTGTTGCGAGCGCGGTAGCCTTTTGAACGGTGGCACTATTCACTCCAGTCGTGATGTTTCCGGTCACTTCCTCCCCTGGAAAGATTGTTTGACCCATTGCCATACTTCTGCCGGATGTGCTTCCGCAGACGCGCTCGCGCTCGGCTTCGGTATCGTGCTGCGGGTCGCGAGCAAAGTAGAGTTCTTCATCCGACCATACCGAAATGGCGGGAGAATGACCCACGTTTCTAAGGGTATACAGCAAGGGCAAATGCGCTCCAGAAGCATCAAATGTGAGCGGACCAGAGGGGCTGATAATAGCGTTCATCCACGGGCGATTACTGGCGATCAAGGCGTTCTGGGAGATATCAATGCTCTGTTGAGTGTCAATTCCGCCCTCATGCATCTCCCACCATTGAGCGCATACAAATACAGCCGCGAGGCCCGACATGATAACAGCAGTTTTCGCCCATCTCAGCGTGGATTTCTCAAACCCGCTCATATGCTCCTCGACTTCTGTGAGCTGTTTTGCGGTGGCTGGGCTTGCTGCTGGGGCACTTATTGGCTCGGGTTCCTTGGAAGACGCGGGCGGCGGGGCTTCGGGTTGATCTTTCTTGGGTTCTTGCTGTTCATCCATGGCGGATTCCACCTCATCTATCTTTTCTTGTAATAGGATAAGCCTGTGGGTCTCAAATTAGGACACTACCTGGCCATCATACCGCGCGGCGCGTTGCAGGCAAGCATAATCCCGGCACAATCATGGATACTCGTGGTGTGCGCTGTGCGACCCTCATGGCGGTTATTGCGGTTTGTGTGGCAGGGGCCTGCTCCTGCCAGGGGCAAGCCGCGCCCACCTGGGCCTCCGCCGTAGCCCATGCCGCCCGCTTAGCTCCTGAAGCTCGCATCGTAGTGCTCGACCAGGCGAGCGGACGCCTGCTGGCCGCCAGCCACCTGCAAGAAGCCGCCCGCACCCTGGCCGCCCCCGGCTCTACGCTCAAGCCGCTGGCGCTCTACGGCCTGGCCGCCAGCGGGCGCTGGGACCCGTCCCGCCGCATCGCCTGCACGCGCAAACTCCGCATCGCAGGCCGCGAGCTGAACTGCTCCCATCCGGCCGCCGATCCCATGGACGCGCGCCAGGCCCTCACCTGGTCCTGCAACACCTACTTCGCCACCATGGCCGCTACGCTTGCCCCCGGCGAGTTGCGCACCCTGCTCGCCCCCACCGGCCTACTGAGCCAAACCGGCCTGGCTAAGGACGAAGCAACCGCCGTCTTCCACGATCCCCAGAGCCCCGACGCCAACCGCCTTGCGCTGCTGGGGGTAGACGGAATTCTTGTCACTCCGCTGGAGTTAGCCACCGCCTATCGCTGGCTGGCCTTGCAGCTTGCTTCGCAACCGCCCGGCTCCGCCGCCGCGCAGGTGGTCCGCGCCGGTCTGGCAGACTCGGCCAGCTTCGGCATGGCCGGCGCGGCTGCCCTCGGCGGAGTCCCCGTGGCCGGAAAAACCGGCACCGCCAGCCCCGCAACCGGCGGTCAAACTCACGGCTGGTTCGCAGGCCTCGCCCCCTCTGATGCACCGCGCGCCATTATCGTCGTCTACCTTCCCGCCGGCCGCGGCGCTGACGCCGCACGCGTAGCCGCCGAGCTGCTTGCCCATTCCCCGTTGAGGCAGCCATGAAAGGCTTACCGGTGTCGCTTCGCAGGCTTTTTATGCATTCCCGAGAAACCATTCCGGAGAGAGAGAGCCGGGTTGAAGGGTACGGGCTTCAGCCCGTACATTCAAGCCGGGAAAGAGACGGGGCTTTAGCCCCTGAGGAAGATTCTTCTTACTCGGTTGCATTCCCTCAGGGGCTAAAGCCCCACGTTCATTTAGTCGCATTTGCGGCACGACTGAAGTCGTGCCCTGACACAAAACCTTCGCGGATCCCCGCTGGCGCGAAATTTTCCTCAGTCTGTTTTGCACCTGAGGCAGGATTATTGCAGTTCGCCGTATTCATTCTTTTATCGGCACTTTTTTTAGGCATAATTCTGGCTCCGGCACTCGCTCAATCTTCCGCTGCAAAACCAGCCACGCACCCTCCCGCCACTCTCCGGGTCGGCCTCTGGACCCTTTGGCACGACAAGGAAATCACCATCGCCCCCACGCCGGACGGTGGCGCAACTCTCCGCCTTTGCGAAAGCTGCCGCGCCACCCCGCTCGCCCGCCCTGCGCAGATTCGCGCCATCGGCGCCCGACTGGAGCTGGCGGACAAACGCCAGGCCGCATCCCTTCGGCTCAACGGCCCCATCACCCTGGCCGCGCACGGCGAAACCCTCACCCTGCGCAACCCCGTCCGCATCACCGCCCGCAACAGCGAACTGGTGCTGGCTGTAACCCTGCCGGTGGAGAGCTACGTGGAGCGCGTGGTAGCCAGCGAGAGCGGCGCCGCCGATAGCCCCGAGTCCCTCAAGGCTTTGGCCATCGTGGTCCGCTCCTTTGCTTTGCACCAGCCCCACGGCCACGCCGATTACGACCTGTGCGACTCCACCCACTGCCAATTGCTCCACTGGGGAGGAAAGTCCCAGCCGGATTCCGCAATAATCTCCCGTGCCCCATCCTTTCCGTTTCTTTCTGCGGAAAGGGTGGGAGACCAAACCGCCCACACTGCCACTCTGGCCACCGCCGGCGAAACCCTCTGGTTCCACGCGCAGCGCGCCGAGGCCTGGTTCCACCAGAACTGCGGAGGCCGCACCGCATCGCCCTCCGAGGTCTGGCCCGGCAATAGGCTGGGCAGAAAACCCATGCCATGGCTGGCCTCGCGCATTGACAGCTATTGCACCGCCAGCGGCGCGCGCGAGTGGTCCGCCAACCTCTCTTTGGCCGAGTTGACCTTGGCGCTGGCCGCACAAGGCCTCGCACGGCCCGGCTGGAAGAGCCTTACGGTTGCCCGCCGGGGCAAGTCGGGCAGGGCCGTCACGCTGCTGGTGGATGCGAAGGAAATCTCCGCTGAGGAGTTTCGCCTGGCCGTGGGCCGCAGCCTTGGCTGGAATAAGATTCTCAGCATCTGGTTTGAGGTCTCGCGCCAGGGCGATAATTTTCTCTTTCACGGGCGCGGCTCCGGCCACGGCGTGGGCCTGTGCCAGGCAGGCGCGGCAGCCATGGCCGCCTCAGGCCGCGACTCCACCCAGATTCTGGCCCAGTACTTTCCCGGCGCCATTGCCGCCGACGAAGCCACAGGCCAGCCCTGGCAGACCCTGCGCGGCCAGAGCTTTCTGCTCGAAACCCTCGACCCCACCGACGCCGTTTATCTGCCCCAACTGAGCCAGGCGCTGGCAGAGGCCGAAAGCCGCTCCGGCCTGCAACCCGCGGCCCCTATCACCGTCCGCGCCTTCCGCTCCACGCCGGCTTTTCGCGACGCCACGCTGGCGCCGGGCTGGGTAGCGGCATTCACCGAGGGCAATTGGATCGGGACGCAGCCGCTGAGCACGCTGGCGGGCCGCAAGCTGCTCGCGGCAATTCTGCGCCACGAATTCCTGCACGCTTTGATCGAGAGCCAGGCCGCGGCCAATACTCCGCTGTGGCTGCGCGAGGGGCTGGTCGAGGCATGGAGTGGCGAAGCCAGGCCCGCAGGCCCGGCGCCAAAGCTCAAGCTCGGCGAAATCGACCGCGCCCTGGTTCACGCCGCCAGCAAGGCCCAGTCCCAGGCCGCGCATCGCGCCGCGGGCTGGTATGCGGCGCGGCTGCTCGAGCGCTTTGGCAGCGCACAGGTGCTCGCCTGGCTCCGCTCCGGCCTGCCCGCGAGCGCCGTGGCCGCGCTCAAGTGAGTGGACACCGTTTCTAGATAACGGGTTAGTTTGGAAAAGCCAGCCCTCAGGGGCTAAAGCCCGCTTTGATTTTGCTGCATTCGCGGCACGACTGAACAGGCTGCGGAAAAACTCTTTGGCATGATGACGGTCACCGATTTTTGTCAGGATTTGATTTATCAAAGAACCATGCGTGGAAACGATCAGAAGCAGGAAGCGATGTTC
>JBEKNO010000107.1:0-9792 GCA_049522735.1 Occallatibacter sp. | reverse complement strand
CAAACAGACCGCTCCCCCGACAAAAACTATCGCAACCGCTCCATCGCGCCACTTAAACTCACAGGGAAAGACCCGCCTGCCTCTCCCTCCACCCCGGAATCAGCGATTGTGAGAAATGCGGGTTAATCGGCAGCGCAGCGGTCTTCGCCATGGTTCTGGGCACAGTTCACCTACTCCAGCCCGATGCGCCGTGGGTTCTCAATCTTCTACTGGCCGCGCTTGCGGCCGCAATTGTGTTTTTCTTGATCTTCTGGCGGTTTCTGAGCCTCAGCTTCTTGCGGCGGTGAATTGGAATTGTCACAATCGGCACAGACCTCTCCGCGCAACGCTTTGCAAGCGGTATTTAGTCAGCCAAATCAGTGTGGATTGCAAATCCATTTGTAGCCGGAATTCCGCCTATACTCAACCATCCCGTTGGGATCTAACACAGAGGCTAATAGTTCCACCCTGTAAGGCGCAGTTTCACTTCTGGCGATGGAGAATGAAATTCGTTTACCGAGGGACCATCCACCGGGTTTACATAGACTGGGTCAACTTCAGTCCATCTGAGCTCCGCACGACTCGGGTTTTGGGTGGACGATAAATCCTCCAAATCACTCATCGAAGCCCGATCAGCCCTTAGAGGTCGCATGGGCCTCGAATCGGTGCATTTCATGTCGAAAGCTGCCCGGTACAGCCTCTTTGTGCTTGGCCGCCGGTTGAATGATTTGTGCAGCGGACCTCCCAGAGGCGAGTCGATCACCTCTGGGAGGTGCGGCGAGGCTTACGCCTCGTCCGCCCCATCGCAGGGATCGTCAGCGGCTTCGACCTTCGAGAGACGCCGGATGCTCGAAGCGTGAATCTCGGCGATGGTGTGCTTGACCTGCTGGCCCTTCTGGAGCGATTGGCGACCACAGCTTGCCTGAGGGCAGGAGTCCACCCTGAAAGCTCGAATCGAGCGTGCGTCCGCCGGGCGTGGGTGTTCTGAGCGCGGCGCGCTGCACGCAAACAGAAAGGCAAACTGAAGTGGAGTAAACCTGTTCAAGCTCCTCAATCTGTCGTCTGAATTGCGGAAGCTACGCGTTTGAAAGAAGGGTGAGTCCGGAGACCCGGCGCAGCGAACTTGCGAGCGGAAGCATCAGGGCGAGTGCCGGCGCACTCATAACGCGATCCGCTGTGCCCCAGCAATTGTCCAGGCCCGCGCCTTCGTCATCGTTTGGCGAATGAGGGCCGCGCCGGGAAGCAATGAGATCGGTGAAATCTTCTCCAGTCGTACTTCCTGGTCATAAAGCAACTGGCCAAATTGGCGACAGAGAATCGGGCAGGATTTCGAGACGATTAGGCGGGCCGGAGAAAACTCTCCAGTCGCTTTTCGGCCGGTAAAGCGACTAGCCATTCTGGCGGTAGAGAATAGCCCCTGATTACGAGGGAAAAGCAGGCGGCGGAGAAAACTCTCCAGTCGTACTTGCGGGCAAGAATTTGCAAATTTGCGGGGAAATTCGCGGTTTCTTAGACTGAAGACCGAGTTATGTCTATTATTATCAACTAGATGGCGGAGAGGGAGGGATTCGAACCCCCGATAGCCTTGCGACTATGTCTGATTTCGAGTCAGGTGCATTCAACCGGGCTCTGCCACCTCTCCGCGCTGTTACATCTCTGTCCCGTCGTGGCTGCGCACTCTTTCAAATCCGTCCGTCGGGCCTTAAGGCTGCTCTTCGCCGAATCAGTTGACTCCTTTCCAGATCAACGGTTCAACAAGCGGCCCAAGAGATTGCCGGCTCCTCAGGAGCGGGAAATATATGACGCATGGCCAGTTTACCGGTAAACGTGCTGCGGCTGCAATGGCCGCTGCGCCTCTCGATGCCGGATCGTCCTGCATTGCCGGGGAGGAGCCAAGTGGGCCTGGATGCCGATTCCGGCCTGAACGAAACGAGAGACCGGATAGGCAAATATTCCACCATATTGGCGACCCTGGTTCAACAAATCCAGCAGCAACTCGCGGAGAAGAATTTTTGAAAGAAATCTCTTGACACTAGGGGCGTTCCAAGTGAATATATGACCACTAGTCGAATATGTCTGAAGGTCGGTTATGAACAACAGTCAGCTCAAACCCCCGGCCCGTCCCGCCGGAGTCGCTGCTGCCGTGGCTGTGCCGCACACCCCCGGCATGGGCCGCCGAGAGCGGCGCGCCGCGGAGACGCGTGTACGCTTGTTCCGGTGCGCGCTTCAGCTCTTTGCCGAGCGCGGCTTTTCCAACGTCACGGTGGAAGAGATCACCGAAGCCGCGGACGTGGGCAAGGGAACCTTCTTCAACTACTTCGAGAGCAAAGATCATGTGCTGGGCGTGATGGCCGAGATCCAGTTGGGCAAGGGGAAAGAGGCCGCTTTGCATGCCGGGGAAGGCAAGCAGGCGATTTATGCCGTGCTGCGCCGGCTGGTACAGCGGCTTGCCGAGGAGCCTGGACGCAGCCCCAGCCTGGCCCGCGCCATGATCTCGTCGTTTCTGGCCAGCGAAGCCGTTCGCGGCATCATCAAACGCCACATGCGCGAGGGCCGCAAAACGATCGCTGAAATTGTGGCGGCAGGGCAGGAGCGCGGAGAGATCGATCCCCGGTTAAACAAGGAAAAAGTTGCGCTTCAATTTCTGCAGATGGTGATGGGCACTGTTCTGCTGTGGTCGTTGCATGGCGAGCCCGCGCTCAAAGCATGGCTGGAGGACAGCTTTCAACACTACTGGAGGGCGATCGGGGTCTCCGGGCGAGAGCAGGAACCATGAGATACAGATTCCGTAGGGCCGTTTTTCTATGGCTGGCGAGCCTGATTGCCGGCCCCATGCCGGTATCGATCTGCGCGGCGCAGCAACCGCCGCCGTACCGGCTCACTTTGCAGGATGCGATTCAGAAAGGGCTCCAGGCCAACCTGAATGTGCTGGTTGCCGGGACGCGAGTCGACGAGGCCGAGGGGGCAAGGGAGCGGAGCTTGTCAGCGGCGCTACTTCCGCGCGTAAGCGCGCAGACCTATGCCAATGCGCAGAACCGCGACCTGCGCGCCTTCGGGCTCTCCTTGCCGGGCATCCCCAATGTGGTGGGACCGTTTTCGAACTACGATTTCCGCGTGTATGCGCAACAGAATATTGTCGATTTGCAGAGCTATCGCTGGTTAAAGGCCAGCGAGCGGGCTGTGGATGCGGGCAAATTAAACTACCAGGACGCGCGCGATTTTATCGTTCGCTCCATCGCGGCTCTTTATCTGAACGCGCAATCTGCCGCGGCGCGCGTGGATGCCGCTAAGTCGCGGGTGACGGATTCAAGCACTCTTTTAAAGCTGGCCAGGGACAAGCACGATGCGGGGACGGCCACGGGCGTGGACGTATTGCGCGCCGAAGTGCAGCTTGCCAACGACAGGCAGGCGCAACTGGTGGCCGAGAACCAGCTGAAACAGTCGCTGCTGGCCCTGGCGCGCAACCTGGGCATGAGTCCGGGCACGCCGCTGGAACTGGCCGAGCCGCTTTGCTTCCAATCCCTGGCCCAGCCTGAATCCGGGAGCCTTGTGCCGGCGGCGCTGCTGACGCGCGCCGACTATCTTTCGCTTGCCAGCCAGCGCCAGGGGCTGGTGGAGCAACAGAGCGCCAGCCGCGCTCGTTTCTATCCCAAGGTGAGCGTGAACGGCAACTTCGGCGGGATAGGACGCAGCATCGGCGGCGTCGTCGGCACGGGCCTGATTCAGGGCCAGATCGACTTCACGGTCTTCGATCGCGACCGCAACGGCGAGGAGCAGGAGCTTGCCGCGCGCGTCAAGCGCATCGACGATCAGATTGCCGACCTGCGGCGCGGCGTTGAAGAGGATATCCGCGAGGCGCTGCTGAATCTGGATTCCGCTGCGCAGCAAGTGACGGTGGCGCAGGAAGGCCAGGAACTGGCGCAACGGGAACTGGAACTGGCGCAGGACCGTTTTCAGTCGGGCACAGCCAACAATGTTGAAGTGGTTACCGCGCAGGACGAACTGGCCCGCGCGCAGGAGAACTATATCCTTGCCGTTACAAGCCATGTGGACGCCAAGTATGCGCTGGCCCGCGCCATGGGCGATACGGAGAAAAACATTCTGCAGTATATGGGGAATCCATGAGCGGCTTTGTCCGCAGGAAGTAATCCGGATTCCAATTGGAAAGGTTTGATGCCATGAAACGACTGATACCTGTTCTGATCCTGCTGGCCGCGGCCGTTGCCGCCGGCGTGTATTTTTATCCGCGGCTGATAAAAAAGCCGGCATCCGCAAATCAGCTTACGCTCTCCGGCAACATTGAGGCGCATGAGAGCCTGGTGAGCTTCAAGGTGCCGGGGCGCATCGTCGAGTTGCCGGTCGAGGAGGGCCAGCAGGTGGAGCAAGGCGCCCTGCTGGCGCGGCTGGAAGACGCCGACTACAGGCAGAAGGTGCGCGTAGACGAGGCCAATGTTGGCGTGCGCGAATCCGATCTTGCGCTCACGCTGGCCGGAACCCGCGAGCAGGAAGTGAAGGCGGCGCAGCAGAGCATGATCGATGCCGAGGCCGATCTGGAAGAGAAGAAGCTGGACAACGACCGCGCCCGGCAACTCTTTGCCAAGGACGAAGTATCCGCCCAGGATCGCGACCTGGCCGCAACCGCGCTGAAGCGCGCCGAGGCCATCTTCAAGGCGGCGCAGCAGCGCTACAACGAGGCCGTGGAGGGCAGCCGCAAGGAAGATATCGCCATTGCGCGCGCCAATCTCAACGAAGCCAGAGCCAACCTGGGTTTGTCGCGAGTGAACCTGGATTACACTACTCTGCGCGCGCCCTCCAATGGCGTGATCACCGTGCGCCAGGCGGAGATCGGAGAGGTGGTTGCGCCTGGCTCTCCGGTGGTTACGCTGGCCGACCTGGATCACATCTGGCTGCGGGCGTATATCGCTGAGACCGACCTGGGCAGCATTCACTGGGGCCAGGAGGCAACCGTCACCACCGATACTTATCCCGGCAAGCAGTACCACGGGCACATTTCGTTTATCTCCTCGAGCGCCGAGTTCACGCCCAAGAGCGTGCAGACTTACACCGAGCGGGTCACGCTGGTCTACCGCATCAAGATCGATATCGACAATCCCAATCATGAACTCAAACCCGGCATGCCCGCCGATGCTCGTCTTGAACTGGCCGCGGCCAAGCCGGAAGCGCAGACCTCGGGAGCGGCGCCGGCCAAGCAATGATGGATCAGCTCCAATCCGCTATCGTGGCCGAAGGACTCACCAAGAGCTTTCCGGGCGTGCGCGCTGTGGATGGCTTGAGCTTCGATGTGAGCGCCGGAGAGATCTTCGGCCTGGTCGGTCCCGACGGGGCAGGGAAGACGACCACCCTGCGCATGCTGGCGGGCATCATGCCGCCCGATGCGGGTAAGGCCACGGTTGCCGATTTTGACGTAGTTCGCGATCCCGAGGGCGCCAAGCACGCGCTCAGTTATATGCCGCAGCGTTTCGGTCTTTATGAAGACCTGATCGTGGATGAAAATATCCGCTTCTATGCCGACCTTTTCGGAGTGAAACGCGCCGGGCGCGAAGAGCGTTCCGCGCAACTGCTTGAGGCTGCGGGAATGAGCGAGTTCCGCAAGCGGATGGCGGGAAAACTCTCCGGCGGCATGAAGCAAAAGCTGGGCCTGGTCTGCGCGCTCATTCATCGCCCCAAGGTGATTCTGCTGGATGAGCCAACCACCGGCGTCGATCCTGTTTCGCGCCGCGACTTCTGGCGCATCCTTTACCAACTGGCCGCGCAAGGCGTGGCCATCCTCACCTCGACTGCTTACCTGGATGAAGCCGAGCGCTGCCATCGCGTCGCGCTGCTCCATCAGGGCAAGCTGCTTTTTTGCGACACGCCGGCAAACCTCAAGGCCGCCATGGGCAAAGGCGTACTGTCAGTTACCTCTGCCGACCCGCGCAGCTTGCGCAGCGAACTCGAGCACGCCGAGGGAATCTCCAGCCTGGTTTTGACCGGCGACGGGGTGCACGTCGTGGTGGACGACGCGGCCCGCCGTATTCCCGAGTTTAAGGCCCGGTTGAGGAGCGCGAACGTACCCTTCGACGCCATTCAGCAAGTGGCGCCGACAATCGAGGATTTTTTTGTGGATGTGATTGCCAGCGGAGCGTCGCCCCATGCCTGAACAAAATGACTCCGTCGTGGTAGAGGAGCTGGTCAAGCGTTTCGGCGATTTTGTGGCCGTCGACCGGGTCAATCTCGCAATCCGACGAGGCGAGGTCTTCGGTTTTCTGGGACCGAACGGGGCGGGCAAGTCCACCACTATTCGCATGCTCTGCGGCCTGCTCAAGCCGACCTCGGGCCGCGCGCAGGTGGCGGGATATGACGTGGCCCGCGAACCCGAAGCCGTGCGCCAGAACATCGGCTACATGTCGCAGAAGTTTTCTCTCTACAACGATCTCAAGGTCATTGAAAACCTGCATTTATTCGCCGGTCTCTATAGCGTGCCCTCCAACGGGCTCAAAGAAAGAATCGAATGGGCGCTGGCCATGGCCAATCTCAAGGGCCAGGAGAATCTCATCACCGGCACTCTTCCGGGCGGGTGGAAGCAGCGCCTGGCGCTGGGCTGCGCTGTCTTGCACAAGCCGCCCGTCCTCTTTTTGGACGAGCCTACCTCCGGCGTCGATCCCATCTCGCGGCGCAAGTTCTGGGATCTCATTCACCACATGGCGGAGGAGGGCGTAACCGTCTTTGTGACCACGCATTACATGGAGGAGGCGGAATACTGCAATCGCCTGGCGCTGATCTTTCGCGGAAAAATTGTAGCCCTCGGCACGCCCTCGGAGTTGAAGCGAGACTCGATGAAAGGCGAGTTGCTGCTGATCGAGTGCGAGCCGCTGGGCAAGGCTGTGGAAGTGTTGCAGTCGGCTCCGGATGTGATGGATGCCGCGGTCTTTGGAAATGCGCTGCACCTGGTGGCGGCGGATGCCGACGCCGCCATGCCGCGCATTGCGAAGTTTCTCGCGGATAGCGGAATCTCCGTTGGCCGCATGGAGAAGATACGCCCCAGCCTGGAAGACGTTTTCGTTTCTCTCACCACAGTGAGCGATGCGGGAGAGGAGCGCACAGCATGAGCTTCACTCGCTTGCTCGCCGTGGCCAGAAAAGAGGTCATCCAGATCATCCGCGATTCGCGCAGCCTGGGCATTGTCGTCATCATGCCGGTAACCCTGATGCTGCTCTTTGGTTATGGCGTCAGTCTGGATCTCAAGGGGTTGCCGATTTATGTCTACGACCGCGAGGGCAGCCAGCAAAGCCAGAACCTGCTGAAACGCTTCCAGGCCAGCGAATATTTCCAAGTCGCGCGCGTGGTGAACGATTATCCCGCCATTACCAGGGCGCTGGACGACGGCCACGCCAGAATGGGGATCGTGATTCCGTGGGACTTTTCCCTGCGGCTGCGCGATGGCGGCCCTGTCCAGGTTCAGGCGCTGGTTGACGGCAGCGACGACAACACGGCCAATGTGCTTATCGGCTACGCCCAGGCGGTGGTCCAGGGCTATTCGGCGGAGGTGCAACTCAGCTGGCTCGGCCAGCGCGGCCAGCCGCTGCAGCCCGCCGCGGTGAGCGTGGAAACCCGCACCTGGTACAACGAGGATCTGGAGAGCAGCGCCTTCATCGTTCCCGGCGTGCTGGCCCTGGTCATGTCGGTGATCGGCGCGTTCCTCACCTCGCTGACCATCGCGCGCGAGTGGGAACGCGGATCCATGGAGCAGCTGATTTCAACTCCAGTAAGCGCGATGGAGATCATGCTGGGCAAATTAGCGCCCTACTTCGTCGTCGGAATGTTCGACGTTCTGGTCTGCTCGGTGATCGCGATCTACTGGTTCCACGTGCCGTTTCGCGGCTCGTATGCCACGCTGCTGGTCAGCTCCGCGTTGTTCCTGGTGGTTGTGCTTTCGCTCGGATTTTTTATCTCCGTGCTGGCAAAGAACCAGTTTGCCGCCAGCCAGATCGCGCTGCTGGTCACGTTTCTTCCGGCATTTCTGCTGTCGGGATTTCTGTTTCCCATCGAGCAAATGCCCGTCGTTCTGCAATGGATCACGCGCATCCTGCCGGCGCGCTACTACGTCTCGCTGCTGAAGAAGATATTCCTCAAGGGGACGCCAACGGCCTGGCTCTACGCCGATCTGATACCCCTGGCTGTGTTTGCGCTGCTGTTGGCGCTGCTGGCTACGCGCAGCTTCCACAAGAGGCTGGATTAAAAGGAGAGGCCGTATGCTGGGACGCCTGAAGCAGATGCTGATCAAGGAATTCATCCAGGTGGTCCGCGATATGCGCACGCGGTTTATTTTGGTAGGCCCGCCCATTATTCAGATGCTGGTTTTTGGCTACGCGGCCACCTTCGAAATCCATCACGTTCCGACGGTGATGCTGGATCTTGACCACAGCCAGGAGAGCCGCGAGCTGGTTTCGCGCTTTACATCGAGTCCTTATTTCGACGTGCAGCGGCAACTGACCGACTCGGGCCAGATCCGAGATCTCATCGATAGGGGCCAGGCTACAGTCGGCATGGAGATCGACGCCGGATTTGCCCAGAAGCTGCGCAAAGGCCAGACCGCGCCGCTGCAGGTGATCGTGGATGCAACCAACTCCAACACCGCCCTGATCGCCTCCAGCTACATTGCGCAGATCGCGCTCGGCTTTGCCCAGGATTATCAGAAGGACCGTATTTACCGCATTGCGCCGCAAATGGTTAAGCAGATTCCTACCGTCGAGCTGGAGCAACGGCCGTGGTATAACCCGGGATTGAGCAGCCGCTGGTTTTTTGTGCCGGGAGTGATCGGCAGCCTGACGGTGGTCCTGGTGATCACTCTGACCGCCTTTGCGGTGGTTCGCGAGCGCGAAATAGGCACTCTGGAACAGATCATGGTGACGCCCATCCGCCCGGCCGAGTTCATCCTGGGCAAGACGCTGCCGTTTTTTCTGATTGGCCTGTTGGACATTTCATTAATTGCGACGGTGGGGACGCTTTGGTTCCAGGTCCCATTTCGCGGTCACATTCCGGTGTTGTTGGCGGGCTCGGTCCTTTTCATTCTGTGCATGCTGGGCGTGGGCCTGCTGATTTCAACCGTTTCTTCTACGCAACAGCAGGCGATGGTGACCGCTTTCTTTTTCATCATGCCCGCTATTACTTTTTCCGGATTCGGGTTTCCCATCGCCACCATGCCGCAGTGGCTGCAATATCTCACTTACCTCAGCCCGCTGCGTTATTTTCTGGTCGTACTTCGCGGCACTTATCTAAAAGGCGTGGGCATGGATATACTCTGGCCCCAGATGGCTGCCATGGCGGGCCTCGGAGTCAGCCTGATTACCATCGCCATCCTGCGCTTCCACAAGGCGCTGGATTAAGCCTTCACGCGCTCGGCGAAGTGACCGGCAAGTTCTCTGACATTGCGTTGCAGGTCGTAATGCTCCAGGATGCGCGCGCGCCCGCTGGCAGCGCAACGTTGGCGCAGAGCCGCGTCGTCCATCATCTTTTCCAGGGCCTCGACGAGCGCTTCCAGATCGGAAGGCGCAACCAGCAGGCCATCGATCCCGTTGCGGATCAACTCCGGAATGCCCGTGATGTGCGTTGCGATGCAGGGAATCCCCATGGCCATGGCTTCCATCAGAACCACGGGAAGGCCCTCGGCAAAGCTGGGCAGGCAGAACAGGTCCGCCGCCGCATAGTGAGTGCGGATGTGATCCTGATTCACCGCGCCCTCAAAGACGACGCCATCGGAAATCTGGATATGCGCGGCTTGTTCCCGTAGAGACGATTCATCAGGTCCGTCGC
>JBEKNO010000106.1:0-9843 GCA_049522735.1 Occallatibacter sp. | reverse complement strand
GATCTTTTCACGCTGCCGAATTACCGGCTTCCCGTGGTTGAGCTGTGCGCAAAGAACGGCAAGCATGTGCTGGTGCAGAAACCGATGGCCATCGACCTGGAGACGGCCAGGCAGATGATCGTTCTCGCGCGGCAGGCGGGGATTCAGCTGGGAGTGGTTAGCCAGCATCGCTTTGACGACTCTACGCTGTTTCTGAAGCGGGCTGGCGGCTATCTCTTCCCCTGGGAAATAATTCGGGCAGGGAGGGTTAGTGCTGAACGAGCAGGTGTTGGTAAGTGTGATCGGACCGGTATACAGCGTTGTTGATAGGGTCGCTGGGTTGCCAAGGCTGTCAACCGCCGGTATGGTTTGGCCGGTGGTGTAATAGATCGTCGCACCCGGATAGCCCGGCACGGTGATCACAACACCGATGATGGTGTTATAAGTTCCACCAATCGGGGACAGGACCGGGATCGGCGCCAGTGAGCCGGCTACGGTGACGTTGAGCGGATCGCTCGTGGTCATGCCGTCGGCGTTCATCGAGTACAACGTATAGGTCTGGTTCTCCGTGGCGGGAATCGTCAGCTCCCCGCAATAGTCCCCAGGCGGGCACCATCCAGGAGGATCTGTAACCCTGACCGGACCGGCGTTGTCGATGTAGTTGTAGGTGGAGCCGGATACGTCGAAACGGAAGGTGACCGGAATCCCCTGCGGGAGTGGGAACAACCCGCGGTAGGGGATCCCAAAGACACCGTTGCAAAGTAGTTGATCACCGGCTCGGGCCCGGTAGTCACCCCCGTGGGGCCGTCGTCAGGATCTGGTTCGGAGCCGGAGAGAGCTGTACCTTCCGGACCAAGCCCGCCTTCTGCGCCATCGCTGGCTATTACGTCTGCCACCGTATAGGGTGCTGAATTCGCATCCATCTTGTCAGCGAGGAAGTGATGCGGCGCTATGCGCCCTCTCTGCCGGCGATTACATTCTCCGATGTTGAAGTTGCGCACTTCGGGTCATATTCCATGCATCTGGCCGGCATCCGCACCATGGATCGCCTGGTTTTTGAACTCTGGAATATGATCCAGGCAAATCCCTCCTACAGTGGACGGACGACCCTCTTCGTTCTTCCCGAATTCGGACGCGACTTCGACGGCTCAAACAGCAATGGCTTCTTCAATCACAGGGCGATTGACGATTCCACCAGCCTGACCTGGATGATGTGCCTGGGAGAAGCAGCGCGCTCCGCCGACGTGGTGGAGCGCTCCGTCCAGCACATCGACCTTTGTCCCGCCATTGCCGGCCTGTTTGGGCTCAAAGACCTGGATCTTTCCGGCAAGCCTTTGCCCGGGCTATCAGCATGATTTGGAGCTCCGATGAATGATTCGCCCAGCATAATATTCGTCGCCGAGGTGAATAAGATTCCCAAGGATATTCAAGGCGCTGATGAGTTTCTTGCCAAACTCCGGTATGAATCCTGGGACGGCTGGGGCCTGTGGCCGGCGGAAATCGTCAACCAGCCGAGGCTGCGGAGCTTTGTCATCGACCTCTATCTCAGCGGGAATGGTTCTTTTCAACTTCTCCAGCGCATTTGTCGAATGGGCGGCTTCCGAGGCGCTACGCCGCGCCCGGCCGCGGACCATTGTTGCCCGCTTTGGCATGCGCAGCAAGCCCAAGCCGTTCACCAGCATTGCCATCATTGAGAATCAGCAGAAAGTCAGCACGCTTCCCGATGTGGACGATCCGGAGAACAGCGCCATCGATGCCGTCATTCTCGCCCGCTATGCCTGGCTGGCCGCTTCCAGGTATCTGGAGCAGGACCGTACCCTCTGCCTCTGCGTCTCGGAGCATCTGGATTCCGCTTACGCGGTTCTGCCCGCGGGTAAGAGCCTGGGATGGAATCCGGATCACCCTGTAGCGCCGGAAGAACTTTACGGCTGGCTTGGGACGCAGTTTCTTTCCTGAAAAGAACACAGGCATATCCACGCGCGCATCCAGTAGACTGGTAGGAAATGAGACCTGTGCATAGATGGGGATGGGCCGCCCTGTACGTTGCGCTGGCCGCGGGGCTGGCTTGCGGGCTGGTCATTACCGGTTGCGGGACGCCGGGCGCGCCTTTGCCGCCCTCGCTAAAATTGCCTGACCCGGTGACGGATCTCTCCGCCTCCCGCACCGGCAACCAGGTTACGCTCACCTGGACCATGCCCAAAAAGAATACTGACAAGATGCTGCTGAAGGGCGATGTTCCGGTAAGCGTGTGCCGCAAGGAAGGCGCAGGGAACTGCGACGCGGCCGGCGGCCAACTGATGCTGGCTCCCGGTGCTGACGGAACCTTCACTGAAACGCTGCCTCCTGCCCTGGCCGCCGGCGCGCCCCGCACGCTCTTTTATTTTGTCGAACTGAAAAACCGCAACGGCCGCTCGGCGGGCCTGTCCAATGACGCAGTCATTCTGGCTGGCGAGGCGCCCGGTCCGGTGACCGGTCTGGCGGCCCAGGTACGCAAAGACGGCGTAGCCCTTCGTTGGACGCCGGAGAGCGCCGTAACGCAGCCATCGGCCCGCACCGTGATCCGGCTGCACCGCAAGCTGCTGACGCCTTCCGTCGCCAAGCCCCAGCAAGGCCCGCTCGCGCCGTCCCCTGAGCCGCTGGAGCAGAGCCTACTGGTGGACTCCGGCGCGCAAACCGGCCGAGCCCTGGACAAGGACATTCGCTTCGGACAGGTCTATGAGTATCGCGCCCAGCGCGTGGCCCGCGTCACCGTGACTGGAGAAACTCTGGAGCTGGCCGGAGAACTCTCCGCGCCCGTTCGCGTCGAGGCTCTGGAGATCTTTCCGCCCGCCGTTCCCACCGGCCTGGCCGCCGTCGCCACAGCCGGCGGCGCCGGCACGGAGCCATCCATCGACCTGAGCTGGCAGCCTGTCACCGATACCGACCTGGCCGGCTACGCGGTTTATCGCCGCGAAGACGGCGGGGACTGGCAGCGCATCTCGCCCTCGCAGCCGCTTGTTCCCCCAGCTTTCCATGACGCCCAGGTCGAGCCCGGCCACACCTACCGCTATGCCGTCAGCACCATCGGCCAGGGCGGCCTTCAGAGCGACCGCTCCGCCGGAACTGAAGAGACGGCGCCCCAACCTTGACGGTCCAAAGCGCCCGCATGCAGACGGCGTTCATCTGGCGAATCCAATAGAGCGGTACACTGGTCCCGAACGCGCTCGAATACCAACCGGCCATCCGCAGGAGGAATCATGCCGCAGAATCTGCCAAGGAACATGCTTGACCAGTTGCGCCAGTACACCGTGGTCGTTGCCGATACCGGCGACATCGAGGCCATGGAGAAGTTTCGCCCCCAGGACGCCACCACCAATCCCTCGCTGATTACCGCCGCGGCGCAGTTGCCGCAGTACCAGCCCATCGTGGACGGCGTGCTTCAGGAAGCGCGCAAGGAACTCGGCGGCAACGCCACCGATCAGGCTGTGGCCAACCTGGCCTTCCAGCGCCTCGCCATCGCCTTTGGCCAGAAGATTCTGGCCATCGTTCCCGGCCGCGTCTCCACGGAAGTGGACGCGCGCCTCTCCTGGGACACCGCGGCCACCATCGCGCAGGCGCGCGCCATCATTGCGCAGTACGACCATGCGGGCATCGGCCGCAACCGCATCCTCATCAAGATCGCCTCCACCTGGGAGGGCATCCGCGCCGCCGAGGTGCTGGAGGGTGAAGGCATCCACTGCAACCTCACGCTGCTCTTCGGCCTGCACCAGGCAGTCGCGGCGGCCGAGGCCGGCGTCACCCTCGTCTCGCCCTTCGTGGGCCGCATTCTCGACTGGTACAAGAAGGACACCGGCAAGGACTTCCACGGCGCCGAAGATCCCGGCGTTATCTCCGTGACCAGGGTTTTCAACTATTACAAGCACTTCAGCTACAAAACCCAGGTCATGGGAGCCAGCTTTCGCAACATCGGCGAGATAGAGGAATTGGCCGGTTGCGACCTGCTCACCATCTCGCCGCAACTGCTGGCCGAGCTCGAAGCCACCCATGGAGATCTGTCCCGCAAGCTTTCGCCCGAAGCCGCCAAGACGATGCCTATCGAAAAAATCGTCGTGGACAAGGCCGCCTTCGACCGCATGCACGCCGCGGACCGCATGGCCACCGACAAGCTGAAGGAAGGCATTGAAGGCTTTTCGGCCGCGCTGGTCAAGCTGGAGAGCCTGCTGGCCAGGCGCCTGGCCGAGCTGGAAATCAAGAATCCCGCCTGAGGGCGCGCTTACTCCGACCACACGCCTAGCAGGTTGCCCGCGCCATCGGAAAAATGAAAGCGGCGCCCGCCGGGAAACTCGAAGGTGGGCACGACGATGCTGCCGTCCGCGGCCACAATTGCCGCCTCGGTTGCCTCCAGGTTCGCCGAGTAGAGCACGATCAGCGGTCCCTTTGGCTGTTTTGCAACGATGATGTCCTTCACGATGCGGCAGGCCTCAAGCTGGGTGGTCTTGTCATCCTGTTTAACAATCTTCTTCTTCCCAGTAGTGGCATCGTTGATCTCAACCAACTCTGTCGCCGTCAAGAGACCGGCCATGCTTTCCTCGAATTTTGGCATCACCTTGAGAATTGATTCGTTGATACGCAAGTCAAGCGGCGAGGACTTTGCCGGCGTCTCGCCTTTGGCGAAGCCGCCGTCGATGCCTGCTCCGGCAAAGCTGACGTACTCCGGGCCCCAATCCTTGAAGCTCCAGCCGAAGACCGTCGAGTAAAACTGCTTGGTCCGCTCGATGTCGGTGGTGGTGAACTCGATGTAGCTGATCTTGTGATGCTGTGCTGGATTACTCATGGCTTCACTCCTTAAGCGCTGAATTATGTGGAGGCGAGGGAAAGGCCGCGTGGATTTCGAGCGGCGCAGGCACATTTTCCCAGTGTGCTCTTGAAACGCCCCCATCCACATTCCCTCAAGAACTGGAGAGTGCAGGTAGAGCCCGCTGGTTGATAACTATGCACGGACTCGCGAGGTACGTGCACATCCTAGCATAATTACAAACCATTGCCTGAAAATTTCACGCAAAATCACCGGCTAAACCAAAGGAAAACTCCGCCGGAGATTGAGCGCCCTGGCATGGCCACCCCATTGATCTCCTGGTAACCGGTATTACTCAGGTTGCTGAGCCGAAGATAGGGACGAAATTTTCCCGCCTCATGCGTCAGCGCGGCATTCCACACCGGATATGCTGAAGCGTTCCACGGCGGAATGCCCGGCTGTTGATAGGGCTTTGCGATCTGCACCGTATTTGTCAGGGTAACCATGCGTCCCAGCGAGGCAGTCCAGGCAGCATGAATGCTCACCACCGGATAGTTGAGGGCATACTCCGATTGCAGGCCGTTCAAGAAAATCTGCCTGCCGGCGAGCCCGGTCCACGCCAACTGAATTCTCTGCGACTTTGCCGGCATCCAGGTAGCGAAGGTCTCGACTCCCTGGAAATGCAAGCCGCTCAAATTGGCTGCGTTCCATTTAGGCGCAGGCGTACTAAGTGTGGGCAAAAGGCGAACATAGTCGATAGTGTCGTGCTCGCGCGAATAGAACCCAGTTGCGGAGAGCGAGAGTCTGCTGGATGGAACCCAATCCACTCCTCCCTCGCCTGACCATGCCGACTCGGGTTTCAGGTCAGGATTGCCGATGGTTGTCGGATCGGAGTAATAAAGATCGGTATAAGTCGGAATCCTGAACCCATACCCTCCGCTCGAACGCAGCTTTAGCTTATCGGTCAGCCTCAAACTCCCCGCCAGATGCGGCGACAGAACCGACTGCGGACCGCCCGAGAATAACTCCTCCCGCAACCCGGCCGATAGATTCCAACGCTTCTTTGCCGGGCGCAAATCCAAATCCAGATAGCCCGCGCAGCGATTGCGGGCATGAAGGCCAAGATTGTTGCTGTGGATGCTGTCGCCATCCTCTTCAAGCCCGAACAGAAGCACGGATGAGGTTGCGATGGAAACGGTGCGCCGCAGAGACGCCTGCCAGGAGCCGTCGATGTGGTCGTTTTCATAGACAGCCGGGTCGTCGCGCAGCAAGACAAACTCGTCCGTGTGCCGCCTATAGCCGAAGGCCGCCATGGTGCGGCTGCCTAACTCCTGCCGGCCGGAGGCAAACCATCCTTTGGTCCGTTCCCATGAGTTATAGGGTCCGTAAAATTGGTTAGCGCCAAAAGACCGGTCGCTGGCCGCAAACAACAGGTCAGAAACACCAAGCCGGGAAGCGAACCAACTTTCCAGCGAGGCATCCTCGTTGCGGTAGTCGCGGTCCGTCATAAAGCCATTGGAAAGGTTATGGTCCGCGGTCAGGCGGCCGCTCCATCGTTTGCTCGCCAATCCGGCCAGCAGAGACTCTTCGCTGGCGCCGAAACTGCCTTCTCCGGCGCGAAGACGCAGCGAGGACGCGGATGGAGCGGCGGTAAGAAAGTCAACCACGCCGCTGAGGGCGTCCTCCCCGTGCAGCGTGGAGCCTGCTCCATGTAGAACCTCAATCGAGTCCATGGCGTCGAATGGAACCGGAAGGTCGAGGTTGTGATGCGCGGTCTGGCTGTCGTCGATGCGAAATCCATTCAGAAGCACCAGGGTTTGCTCAAAAGTTCCTCCGCGCAGAACCACATCCGCTTGTCCGCCGCCGGCGCCGCGCTGCTCGATAAAAACCGACGCGTCCTGCCGCAGCAGATCCTGCTCCGACTCCAGCGAAAGCACCTTTGTTTCCACTGGCAGCACCAGCACGGATGCAGGCGACTCCGCTAGAGGCGTCGGAACCGGCGAGCCAAGAACCACCATGGTCTCTGTGGGCTGAGGAAGTGTAGCCGGTTGAGAAGCAGGAACCGCTTGTGCGGAGACCGTTTGCGCGCATACTGCCAGCAAAAGGCAGCCCACGGTGCGCATCGATCCAAAAGTAGGCATAGTCGCTACGGTGACCTCCACTTAGGATGACAGCTTCATGGCGGTTTCATCCTTTTGGGCCGAATCAATAACAATCCTGAGCGCCGACGAAGGGTTGTGCAAGGATAATTTGATATTGTTCTAAATAGTTGAGAAGATAAACTATCAGGATCGAGCCATGCGTATCGATGCATTCCTCCACGAGAGCCCCATGTTCGCGGTCAACCGGACGGCGCGTCGGTTCGAATCGCTTGCCGCCCAGGTTCTTGCCGCCGACGGCCTCAGTTTTCTGGAAGGTCTCGTTTTGGCGGCCCTGTTCTTTGAGGCGCCGAGGCAGGTCAAGCCATCGCGGCTGGCGGAGACCTTTGCGACGACGCGGGGAAATGTGAGCCATTGCGTCTCCTCCCTGGAGGCCAAGGGATTTCTACAGAGAAAGATCGATCCAGGGGACGCGCGGGCCTACCAGCTTACGTTGAAACCGCAGGGAAAGAAGTGCGCCGTGCGCGTGATTGGCGCATTCGACAAGTTGCAGAAGGAGTTTGAGCGGGAGGTTGGGAAGACCGCCCTAAACGACATGCTTAAGGCCATGCGCAAGCTGGAAGCGCTTTTCGCGGTTAAGTAAAGGGCGCTACGTCAGAATCATTACAGTATGTAGCGCGACAAATCCTGATCCTTCACCACCGACGCCACCATCTGCTTCACATACTCGGGGCCGATCAGAAAGACCTTCTCCGGACCGGAGGCGGTCATGCGCTCCAGATAGGGCAGCGGCGTGGAAGACTCGGCCTTGATGGCCTCCGAAAGCGTCACGGCCTGTTCCTCGTCCGGCACGCGCCGGGCCACGTCGGGAGCCAGGAAGCTCACATCCTCAAGCACCCGCTCCATGATGGTGTGCAGCCGCCGCGCCCCGATGTTTTCCGTCTGCTCATTCACCTTGAAGGCGAACTCCGCCATCTCGCGCAGCGCCTCGGGAGCAAACTCCAGGCGCACCCCCTCGGTCTCCAGCAAGGCCGAGTATTGCCTGGTCAGCGATGCCTTGGGCTCGGTAAGAATGCGCAGAAAGTCATCCACGGTCAGAGAATGCAACTCCACCCGGATGGGGAACCTGCCCTGCAGCTCGGGGATAAGATCGCTGGGCTTGGAAACATGAAACGCGCCGGCGGCGATGAAGAGAATATGGTCGGTGCGCACCATGCCGTAGCGCGTGTTCACCGTGGTTCCTTCCACGATGGGCAGTATGTCGCGCTGCACGCCCTCGCGCGAAACGTCGGGTCCGTGCCCGGTCTCGCGCCCGGCAATCTTGTCGATCTCGTCCAGAAAGATAATCCCGTTCGACTCCACCCGCTCGGTGGCGGTGCGGTTCACCTGGTCCATGTCGATGAGCCGGCCTTCTTCCTCCTGCACCAGGTAGTCGAAGGCGTCGGCCACCTTCATCTTCCGCTTCTTGCTGCTGCCGCCGAAGATGTTGGGCAGCATGTCTTTGAGGCTCATCTCCATGTCCTCAAAGTTCTGGTTGCTGATGATGCCGAACTGAGGTGTCCCGCGCTCCCTCACGTCCAGTTCCACCTGGCGCTCGTCCAGCTTGCCATCGCGGAACTGCTGGCGCAGCTTCTCGCGCGAGCGCTGGTAGCTCTCCGTGCCGGGCAGCGAGAGCTGGCCCTCCTGGGCCGGCGGCGTGGGCGGCGGAGGCGGCAGCAGCACGTCCAGGAGCCGCTCCTCGGCGTTCATCTCCGCGCGGTCTTCCACCTCTTCCAGCCGCTCCTCGCGCACCATGTCAATGGCAATCTCCACCAGGTCGCGGATCATCGACTCCACGTCGCGGCCCACGTAGCCCACCTCGGTAAACTTCGAGGCTTCCACCTTGAGGAAGGGCGAATTGGTCAGCTTGGCCAGGCGGCGCGCAATCTCCGTCTTGCCCACGCCCGTGGGACCGATCATGATGATGTTCTTGGGCATGATGTCGTCGGCAATGTCAGGCGGCAGTTTTTGCCGCCGCTGCCGGTTGCGCAACGCGATGGCCACGGCGCGCTTGGCGGCCTTCTGGCCGACAACGTGCTTGTCCAGCTCGACGACGATCTCGCGCGGCGTCAGCTCGTCCAGCGAGAGATCCTGTTCTTCGGCGGATGCGGGAAGGTAAATGGCCATGAATGAACGGGGCAGGAAATCGTTCCCTCAGCCCTTCAACTCCTCAATGGTGATGCGGTCGTTGGTGTAGATGCAAATCTCACCGGCGATCTTCATCGCCTTTTCGGCAATCTCGCGGGCGCTCAAATCGGTGTTTTCAATCAGCGCGCGGGCCGCGGCCGTGGCATAGCTGCCGCCCGACCCAATGGCCGCCAAAGGTTCGTCGGGATCGATCACGTCTCCCGAGCCGGAGATCAGAAACGTCTGCCCCTTATCGGCCACCAGCAGCAGGGCTTCAAGGTTGCGCAGCATCTTGTCGGTGCGCCAGTCCTTGGCCAGCTCCACGGCCGAGCGGTTCAGGTTGCCCGCGTACTGCTCCAGCTTGGACTCAAAGCGCGCAAAGAGGCTGAAGGCGTCGGCCGTGGAACCGGCAAATCCGGCCAGAATCTTATCCTGGTAAAGCCGCCGGATCTTCTTGGCGGAGTGCTTGAGCACATGCTCGCCCAGGGTCACCTGTCCGTCGGCGGCCATCACCACCTCGCCGTTGCGCCGCACGCAAATCACCGTGGTGGAGTGAATCCGGGAATCTGGCGCCCCAGCGGAACTCTTGTCCAAAATCAAGGGATAACCTCCGCAAAAGAGCCTCCGGCAGGGGAGGAACTCATTCAATATGCAGTCACGAGTATATCGCAGCAAGAAACTCCAGCGCAGCCGTGTCCTCTATCCGCCCAGGGCAATCGCATGAACGTCATGCGAGTCCGAGGAGTTGAGCTCTGTAGTCGTCGCTGGTGGATGCGATGAGCCGTCTGGCCTTGAGTCCGCCTTTTCGTTTGATTGGATCGAGGC
>JBEKNO010000105.1:0-9943 GCA_049522735.1 Occallatibacter sp. | reverse complement strand
TGGGTCATGTACAGTGAATACGACACTCTGCCCCAATACACTACCATCCTGGAGCCAAGCAGCCTTGCAAAAACGCCGGATGATTCGGCGACCTCAAAAATCACGAACGGGAATACAAGAACTAAAGAAATATGGAATATATCCGGAAACGCCCATCCAAAAATTAACAAAAGAGTGAATGCGGCAAATACGCCGAATAGCAATAACCATCTGAAACGCGCATGTTCGCGCCAGCGCGAATACACATGATAGACAAGACAACCTGCGGTGAATTCACAGATGACTAAAATGAGGGCGCCGAACGGCGGATCGCACTTTGCCAGAACCAGGGCCACTGGAATTGCTGAAAATAGCACCGCGCAAATAGCTGCCACCGGCAGCGCAAGTCTCTTTAGTCCGATAAGCACTAGCAAAGGAAAAGCCAGATATGCGAACCACTCACAACTTACCGACCATGAGGCATTATTCCAAGAGTCTGTGGGGTACGGAGGCCAGGAGTGGACCAAGGCTACATTTGCCAGGAAATTACCCAGCGTCCACCCAGAGAAATCCTTGGGGGTGGCGAGATGAAAAACCCGGACGCATGTCAAGAACAATAGAGACACGATGAGCGTGAAGAGATGGACGGGATATAACCTGGCCAGACGGACCCAAAGAAAACTCAGGTAGGAATTAATGGAAAACGCGGACAAGCGCTGCCAATAGTTATAGGAGATAACAAACCCGCTGAGAACAAAAAAGAGATCAACACCCTTGTCCCCAAGGCGTGCAAACCAGTAAAGCCCTACCAACTGTGGCGGCAGAATATAAGCTGTGTGATACATTACAACCCACCATGCCGCGAGCGCCCGGATCCCTGTCAAAGGGAGTATCTCCGCCCGTGGCTTAATGACGTTGGAATTCACCGAGCCTTGCCTCCTGACGCGTCTGTATGGAAAGAAGCATTGTTTGAATATTTCCTTTTTCAACGCTGATCAAGTTCAAGCATATCATTTTAAGCGATACTGTAAGCCCCTCTGAAACAGACGCGTGCGGATATAAATGTACCTGGCGGTTCCCGGTCGCACATGCCGTGAAATTCAACCATATATTTCCGCATCATTGCAGGAATACCGACTCCGGCCAGTCTGCCAACCACAGACACAACCCATGCGACACAGATGATATAACCCATCTTCGAGGGCCCCAAGGGGCAGTCATTCGTTGTCTAACCCAGCCCTTGCAGCGCTGTTTTTGCGTCCTTTGCTGCTGGCGAGTCTGGCGCTAGTGACACAGCCTTCTTCAGGTGAATCAGCGCGTTGTTCTTATCCTTTAGTTTACTGTACACCATTCCCAGATGATACTGCATTGTGGCGTTGTTTGGATCCGTCTTGACTGCATCCTCCAGTAGATCGCGAGCAAATGCGTAAGTACCCTTGTAGTAGTAGGCCCACGCCAGCGTGTCGGCGGTGCTGGGTGAGTTCGGCATGGCTTGCCGGGCGGTTTGCGCCAGTGACAATGCCACATCCACGTTTTCCCCGTTCTGTAGCATCCGATAGGCCAGATTGTTTGCCGCGACAGGCTGTTTGGGCTGAATTTGCAGAGCTTTCTTGTAGTAGGCCTCGGACTTGCCCTGATCTCCGCGCGATTCCTCGAGCATTCCGAGAATTGCTAAGGCGCCGGCATCGTTGGGATGCGCATTCGACCACTGCTCCCAGGCGGAAATAGCATTCCATGCTTGTCCGCGCTGCATCTCAATTTGCGCGTAAATCATCAGCGCCTCGCCATCCCCTGGATTCAGTTGCATGGCCTTCTGGGCCGTAGCGGCCGCCTGATCCAATTTCTTATCCTGCATCTGCAACTGAGCCAGAAGATCATAGAAACTGCTATTGTTCGGACTCTTGACGATTTGCGCGTTCAAGCGAGCCAACGCTTTGTCCGGCTGTTTCTGGTAGAGATCATAACTGATTAACAGGCGTATGGCTTCAACGTAATTAGGGTTATACTGCAGAGCCTGCTCCAGCAGCGAGACTCCCTCGGGAAAACGTTTCTGCGCGAACCGAAGTCTGCCGAGTTGGAGATAGGCCTGCGGGCTTTGCGGAGCAGCGCTAATTGCGGTCTTCAGGTCGGCTTCAGCCTTGTCCGCCGCGTTATGTCTCATCTCCACCATGGCGCGCCACACGTAGCCGCCAGGAAAGTGCGGCGCCGCGGCGATCGTCTTGTCGGCCACATCGGCCAACAGATTCATGTCGCCACGTTGACTTGCTATCCGCGCCAGTTCCTCCTGTGCTTCCAACCGGGACGGATTCAGATTCGCCGCCTGACGAAAGCTCGTTTCGGCCAGGTCAATATCGCCCTTGGCCAGCGCAGCCCTGCCCAGCCAGTACTGCAAGAAGACGTCCTTCGGGGAATCCTTGACTGCATTCTGAAGGGCATTTACGGCGTCGCTCGCCTTACCGCCATTCAGCAGCACAATTCCATTCAATCCCGCGACTTCAGGATCCTTGGCGTTCGTCTTCATCAGCCCGGCAACCACGGTTTGCGCGGTCCCGTAGTCCTTAACCTCAAGAAGAACGCGAATGTATCCCTTCTGCACAGAAACATTCTTGGGATATTTCGCGGCAAGGCTCGCGAATTCCGCCTTGGCCTTGTCCATCTGTCCGGAGCCTGCATAGTAGTCTGCCAGCATTCGCACTCCCTGCGGATTGTCGGCAAGATCTTGCGACGCCTGACGAAGCACTTCCTCGGCCTTTGCCTGATTGCCCTGCTTCAGAAAGACCTCGGCAAGGCCAGCCCGGGCAGAAAGGCTCTTGGGATCCGTAGCGACGGCATCCCGGCTAACCTGCTCGGCATCCGGCCAGCGGCTGTTTTTAATATAGAAAGCCGCGAGCAGCAGCTTGGCGTTTACCGATTTCGGATCGAGAGTGATAGACTTCTTCAGCTCATCTTCCACAGAAGAAGTCTTGGTTGGATCACCCGCTTGAAGGAGCGCCAGATCCTCGTGGAACGCCGCCCGGTTCGGATCGAGATCCAGAGCGCGGTGAATCTCGATCAGAGCCTGATCCTTCTGCCCCCGCTTGATCGCTATAGCGGAGAGCAACGCGTGAACGTCGGGGTTGCTCGGTTGTGCCGCCATCACGGCATTGGCCTGCGTTTGCGCGTCGTTGGTCTTTCCGTCGGCAAGCAACAGGTTTCCAAGGTCGATCCGCGCCTTGTAGTTGGCAGGCTGCAAGTCCACGGTGCGCGCGAGTTCGCCATACGCTCCGCTATATTGGCCCAAATGCAGGTACGCCTGCGCCAGCTCATAATGCGCATCGGGATAGTCCTTGTCGACCTTCAGTGCGTTCGCAAACTGAATGGCGGCTTCCCGGTACTTGCCCTCGGCGCTATACCGCTGTCCGCTCTCCAGATATTTCTGCTTGCGCACGTTTGGATCGCCGTGACACCCGGCCAACAGAGCGACAGCGACAAAGAGCATGACCACCCAAAGATATCCTCGCCGATTCATTCGTCTACACCTGCCATCGAAACTCAATTGAACTGCTTTGAAGGAGCCTTTCACTGTCTTCCATCCTTGCCGGCTGCCTTCGCACGAGCAGCCTGAATTCCTTTGCTGAAGCGCACTGCCCTTCCCTGCTCCTTCGAATCCACCTAGTTGGGGATAAAGCGAGGGAGCATGGGCGCAAGCTGCGCCGTAAATGCCTCGGCCCGAGCCCTTGCCGCCGGTACGCCTTCTCTGGGATCGATAGCCGTAATCACCCTGACCAGCGCGCCATCGGTACGATTTAGCCGCATGGCGTCGGTCACCAGATAGATTTTGGCCATGTATTCATTGGCGACGCTACGCCCGTGTGCCTGATACCAATAAATAACGAACTGCCTCATCTCCCCGTTGCTTGTGATGTACTCGCCCACCCGGTGCGCCTTGCCATTCGCATCGTTCAGATCGACGTACTGCGATGATTCAAAAAACCAGCCGGCGCCCGGCAGGCAGTTTCTTGGCGAATGAATTGTGACGCCTGTCCTCTGGGTGGGGAAATAGCCGACGAAGAGGCCGATCGGCAGCGATTGTCCTTCCTGGGTGTAAACGCGCGACAGGAAGTCTCCGGCCCCAAGAGCATCGAGCGTCTTCGGGTCGATCTGCACATCGCTTCCTGTCCATCCCGCGATCGCGCGCGGAACCTGCGACAGGGGCTCGCTCACAGGAATCAGATCGGTATTGCTGCGGAAGTGCAGCAGCAGCGCCGTTCCAGCCAGCAACAGGACAACCGCCCAGAAACGAGGGCTCTTCATGTCTGCCTCCCTTTGGCCGGGAACAAACGCATGGCGCAATGGACGATGAAAAGGCATCCGAGAGACACGATAAATACGACCCAGCCGGAAAACTCGTGAAAGAAGCCCAGAGCCTTATCCGGATCCCAATACTCGACGCACAACCCGGTGCCGAGGATGCGCACCGCGTTGGCCGCAATCGCAATCGGAATGCTAGCCAAGGCGAGAACGGCTCGCCGCAGGAAGGTTTTCTCCAAGAAGTAGCCATAGAAGACCGCAAGCGTGAACAGGCTCATCAGGGAGCGGATGCCGCTACAGGCCTCCGCCACCTCCAGCTTCATGGCGGCGAGTTCGATCACGTTTCCCTCGCGTAGAACTGGAACGCCGAATATGGGAAGCAGCGCGCTGGCAAGTTTCGATGACAGGATCTGTAGTGGAAAGGTTATCTCGTTGAAAATGATAGCGGGAATCGGGATCGCCAGGAGCAGAACCAGCAACGCGAAGCGCAGCTCCTTGAGGAGCTCCCACCCGCCAAAACCAAGCACCAGACCTGCCAACAGGATCACCAGCGAAACCCGCGACAGGAAAAGCTCAGCTCCGTATACCCCCAGGAGCAGAACCACCAGACCCAAGGCAACGACTGCAATTCCGCTCCAGGCGGGAGCGATTTTGGTATCGAGAAGGGTTTTCCTCTTCACCCACACCAGGTACGCCGCAAAGATGGGTACCAGAAAGCCGTGAGAGAAATCAGGTATCTGCCACCAGTCGATCACCAATTTCGCTAATACGCGGTAGTAAACCGCCGCCATGAGCGCGCCGATGAGCACCGAGCCCCATGCAAATTGAGCGTTTCGAAAGGACCAGGGGTTCTTGCGAATCGCTGGCGTCTGTATATCTTGAGCCATATTCTCCGTAAAGGAACCTGCGGTATTTCAATCCGATACATCTATTTTAGCAATCGGAAGGCCGAAAGTGGAACAGCTAAATCCAAAGGGATTCCCCATGAATTGTCCGGTATCGGGAACCAGCCTTCCCAGGCGTGTGGAAAACATTTTCCACTTTCCATGGGAATCAATGTCACAATTCTTTCCACTCGAAGGGAAAAACATTTCCTTCTCTATGGCAGTCGCTACTCTCGGAAGTGCGCCCAAGAACGGGTATCCCGCATGGAAAGCACATTCCACGTCCTGTCCCCAGGTTTGGAACCCGCATTGCTAAAGCAGGGGTGTAAACCCAGGATTCTTCATGGCAGGCATTGCAACTATCCAAAATGTGAAGCGACAGACGAAACCGTTTGCCCCTATTGAAGCGCAGATTCAACGCGCCATCGCCCGCATTGCCGAGAGCGACTGCCCGGTCCTGATCGTGGGTGAGCATGGCGTTGGAAAGCGTTCCATTGCCGCGCAAATCCATGTGCAGTCGCATAGGTCTCGCAGCATCTATACGGAGATTCACAGCGCCGATGCAGATGCTCAGGCTATACTGTCGGCTTTTTCAACCAAGGGAACGGTCTATCTGGCGGAAATCGGGGAACTGAGCCTTGCCCTGCAGGAACTGATCATCAACACTTATTTTCACTCCGAGCAGGCTCAAAGCAGCCGCCTCCTCTGCGGTACGAGCCGCGAACTTCTGGAGGAAGTCAAAACCTGGCGTATGAGAGAGGATTTCTACTACCTGGTCTCGGCCGTTACGCTCTGGATTTCGCCGCTACGCTGCAGGAGATCCGAAATTCTCTCCATCGCCGATGGCCTTTTGACGCAGTACTCCAGGCAGTTTGACCGTCCCAAGCCGGTTCTGCGAGAAGAGATTATTGAGTTCCTGATGGAGCACAGCTGGCCTGGCAATCTGCCCGAACTTGAGACCGCGATCAAGACGTTTGTCGCCATCGGTGACCAGTCGATCTCCCTCGCCGCGCTCAAGGCAGCGGCCCCATTGGTGAAGTCGAATGAGCATCGCAAGCCTCTCTCGCTCAAGGAAGCCACTCGGGCCGCATCTACCCAGATTGAGCGTCAGTTGATCTCTGAGGTTCTGGTTGCGACCGGCGGCAATCGCAAACGCGCCGCGGACGAACTAGGGATCAGCTATAAGGCCCTGCTCTACAAGCTCAAGCAGGTCGGAGCGGAATACCAACCTGCGTCCAACAGGAATGGAGTCGCACTATGAAACTTGCAAGACTATTCATTTTGGCATTCTCTGTGCCATGCCTCATCTGCCATGCCCAGCATAAAGAGCCCGGCGGCAAGCCTGTCCAGGTGGCCCCGCCAGTCCCGGCCGCGCCGGCCACAGCTACGCCGGCTTTGGCCGCGGGAGCTGCGGCCGACACCTATGTCATTGGCCCATCCGACGTTCTTACCGTCACTGTATGGAAGGAGCAAGCCCTCTCGGGCAGCGTTCTCGTCCGCCCTGACGGCATGATCTCCATACCGCTTCTCGGCGATATTCAGGCCGCAGGCTTGACACCGCCGCAGTTGGCAAGCATGATCGCGACAAAACTCAAGAAGTTTGTCCAGGATCCCAACGTCACCATCGAGATCAGCCAGATCCACAGCAAAGTTGTTTACCTTCTCGGCGAGGTTGGAAAGAAGGGGCCGATTGATATGACGCCCGGTATGACCTTGCTGGAGGCCATTGGCAGCGCTGGTGGACTCACGGAATTTGCCAACTTGAAGAAAATCTACATCCTGCGCGCCGAAAACGGAAAACAACAGAAGATTCCGGTGCATTACAAGGAGGCGCTAAAGGGCAACAGCGCGCTCAATATTGTTCTGAAGCCGGGTGACACACTTGTTGTTCCTTAGAGGATGCCACACATGAAATCTACTCTCAAACTCGTGGTCTTCCTTTTCTCCGTTTGCGCCGCGGTACATGGGCAAGTGGGGCCTGCGGCGACCGCGGGTCCGGCCTACCTGAAATATTCTTTGCGCTATGCCCAGACTGCGGATTATTACGGCGGCTCCCTGGGCGACCAACAGCAGGCCATCGCCTCTGGTAGTTTGGAATACGCGAACGGTATCGGTCGTCTCCCCTTCACCATGACCTATGGCGGAGGATACAATTGGAACATATCCGGCAGATCGTACGGGAATGGATTCTTCGAGAATCTCTTGCTATCGCAGGGTATTGTCGGGCGCGTTTGGAGGGTTTCGCTCAGCGACAGCGCAGGCTACCGAAAGCAGTCCCCGACCACGGGCTTCTCGGGAATCCCCGGAACAGGGGAACCGATCGGCGGGCCTAACCCGGCCCCCCCGACCAGCCAGTCTGTCCTGACGGTGAATACCACCACTGTCGATAACATTGTGACCGGGGTAATCGGACGTCAGGTCGGCTACGCGACGACCTTCAGCGCTGGCGGAGGTTCGGAGTTGATGCGTTACCTTGACGGTAATGGCATTGATACGGACTCGCAGTCGGCGAACGTAGGGCTAAGCCGGCGGATCGGTGCGCGGAGTTCGGTTTTGAGCCGGTACTCGTTCAATCGTTTTACCTTCGGCGGCTCCCCGGCCGTTTTCGAAACCGACACCGTGGTTGCAGGCTACCAGCGCAGGTGGAACCGGTCGCTGGATACCAGCGTTAGCGCCGGACCCTATTGGATCACAAGTAACGAAACCATGATTGTACCCACCTCGGTAGGGGTCTCGGCAAACGCGTCGGCTGGTTACCAGCTCCGGTTTGGTTCAGCCGGCCTGGCCTGCAGCCATGGAATCAATGGCGGTGGGGGGTATTATGTAGGAGCAAAGTCCGATACTGTCACTGCGAACTACATGCGGAAATTCGGAACGAAGATGACCTTCGAATTGACAGGAGGGTACCAGCGCACATCTGGGCTCATACAGAACGGTACAACCAGTGGTAAGTATGGAGCGGTGCAGTTTAGCAGGCAGATCACCCGCGACCTCAGTGCATTCGCAAGCTACTCGGGGACCAGCCAGACAACGAGTTCCACGCTTCCAACCAATGCCCTCTCCGGACTGATGCAAGTGATCAGCTTCGGCATCGCGTATTCGCCGCGCGAAATAGAATTCAGGCGCTGAATCCTTAAGGAGTCGTATGCTCGGACATCGTGAATTGACAATGGAAGACTACGCCGATATTTTGAAACGGCGATTCTGGCTGATTCTGATTTTCGCGATCGCTCTCCTTGGAGTTGGCCTAGGCGTCAGCTACATTATCCCTCCGCAATACCTGTCGCAGACGCTGGTGCTCATCGAGCAGCAGAAGGTTCCGACGGACTATGTTACGCCTGTCGTCACTGAAGATCTGGGCGAACGCCTGGCGTCGATGAGGGAGCAGATCCTGAGCCGCTCGCGCATCCAGCCCATCGTCGAGCGCTTCAATTTGTTCGCCGGCAAAAACAACAGCATGGACGACCGCGTCGAGCTGACGCAGAAGGCAATCGGGATAAAGCCGATTCCCTCTGGCCCGTCATCGCAAGGGATGCCGGGCTTCTTTATCACATTCAAGGCACAGGACGCGCGCACCGCCCAACAGGTATGCGGCGAGATCACCTCGCTCTTCGTCAGCGAGAACCTGAGTGCGCGTGAGCAGTCTGCCGAAGGCACGACCGACTTCCTGAAGCAGCAACTCGCCGACTCAAAAAGGAACCTAGACGAGCAGGATGCCAAGTTCGCGGCCTTCCAAAAAAAGTATTTCGGCAGCCTTCCCGAACAGGAACCGTCGAATGCGAATACGCTCCAGGCGTTCACAACCCAGCTTGACGCTGTGACGCAGTCGCTGGGCCGCATGCAGCAGAATGAGACTTTCCTCCAGACTCTGATCTCGCAGCAAACGCAAGATCTGCAGAACGCTGGGCCGGCTACCAGCATTACAGTGGATGAGCGCCGGGCCCAACTCAAGGTTCTGCTTGCGCAGAAGCAGGAGTTGGAGGCGCTCTACACGCCGGACCATCCTGACGTGCTCGCGATCTCGCGCAAGATCGCCGATCTGCAGACGGAGATCGCGCACGCCTCGTCCGAGCCGGCGACGAGCACAGCCCTCGCCCCCGCGCCCCGTCCTGACCCGCCGCAACTCCAACAGCTCAAGGCTCAGCTTAAGGTTCTGCAGCTGTCCATGGCTGACGAAAAAAAGGAACAGACTGCGCTCCAGCAGAAGATTCGAACCTACGAGGCGAGAATTGAGTCGAGCCCGAAGGTCGAGGAAGAGTACAAGCAGGTCACCCGCGACCATGAGACGGCTTTGGGGTTCTACAACTCGCTGCTGAAAAAAATGAACGAATCGTCCATGGCTACCGCTCTTGAACAACGCCAGCAGGGCGAGCAGTTCCGCCTTATGGACGCGCCAAATCTTCCCGACGGTCCGACCTTTCCGAACCGTCTTACCTTCGCGGGGGGCGGATTTGCAGCCGGCTTGTTTCTGGGTCTGCTGCTTGCGGCGCTGCTCGAGTATCGCGATACTTCCATACGCAATGAGAGGGACATTTGGACCTTCACCAAGCTGCCGACTCTGGCTCTCATCTCCCACATTGACAGCCTTCCCCGGCCTGCTGAAGCAAACAGCCGCTGGAAACTTTTCTCACGAACGAATAAGCCCATTGAAAGCGCGCTCGGATAACCATGTACAGACACTTCTTCGGCATGAACGACTCACCTTTCGGGACCTGTCCCGATCCGCGGTTTCTATACATGACGCCGCAGATTCAGGAAGCTCTTGCGTGCCTGCAATACGGCATTGCGGC
>JBEKNO010000104.1:0-9989 GCA_049522735.1 Occallatibacter sp. | reverse complement strand
CATCACTTTTTCCCAGTTATCGCAGTGTTTTCAATAGCTTCTGAGATAATTATACCAGCCAGCTACGATCTATGTTATTGATTCTTATGGCAATTAATCAGATTTTCAGACACGACTAGCTATACGCTTGTCTGGACTGCCGCATGGGCCGCCGTTAAAGCATTTTCACTTCCGCTCTTTACCGAATCCGGACAGCCGGGCGGTTTTTTCCGTCCCCAGCTCCCCGGCAGCCGCGGCGGCGTTTTTCTAGTCATCGATCCGGAACAGCCGATGATAAAGTGAGGATATGAAGGTGAGCAGACGTTGGGCCATGGCTCCTCAAGTCCGCTGCGCGGCGGTGCTGGCGGGACTTCTCCTGGTGACCGCCAATCCCCTCGCGGCCGAGCAGCCAGGAGCGCCGCAGGGCGGGGGACAGGTGGAGCGCGACGCCGACCGCCCCGCATTCGTCTGCCAGCCTTCCAAGATGGGCTCGCCGTACATCCCGGTCGACAGTTGGGTCTATCCGGCCATGCTGCGGCTTTATTCTCTGGGCTTTGTGGATACGGTCTACCTCGGCTTGCGTCCCTGGACCCGCGCCAGCGTGAACCACATGCTGGAAGAGGCCGGCGCCAACCTTGAGGATGCGGATGCCGGGCCGGCCACCGACCAGGCGCAGGAGATTTATGAGGCGCTGATTCACTTCCTGCGCAACGACATGCAGGGCCCCTGCCTGGCGCTTGAGGGCAACACGCGCGTGGAGTCGGTCTACGAAGTGGCGCGCGACATGAGCGGCACACCTCTGCACGACAGTTATCATCTCGGCTCCACCATCATCAACGACTACGGCCGCCCTTACCAGAGCGGCTTCAATAACTACTCCGGCGCCAGTGGTTACGCGGCCGCCGGCCGCTTCCTTATCTACGCGCGCGGCGAGTTCGAGGCCGCTCCCTCGGGCACCGGCTACTCGAACGCGCTGGCGCAGGCATTCGTCACCAGCGACGACACCACCAACTACTACTACAACACCTACAACAACTCCATCCTCATTTCCCCTCCGCCTCCCACGGTCCCTCTCCCCTTGAACCTGCAGACCACTGTTCCGTGGGGAACCATCGCCGCGGTCAACAATGGGCGCGTGATCGAGGCCTACGCCTCCGTACAAGTCCTCAACCACGTCATCTCATTCGGCAGGCAGGACGACTGGATGGGACCCGCGCAGGGCGGCGCCATGGCTTACTCCAACAACGCCGAAAGCGCCTACGCCTTGCACATCAACCGCATCGAGCCGCTGCACATTCCGGGGCTCTCCCGCTTCACCGGCCCCTTCCGCTATGAGTTTCTGATGGGCCCTCTCAAGGGGCACACCTATCCCATCGACCCCTGGGTGCACGTGGAGAAGATCAGCTTCCGGCCCACGGAGAACCTCGAATTCGGCTTCGAGCGCACCATAATCTGGGGAGGCAAGAACCACGGACCTATCAACATCCGATCCTTTTTGAAGGGTTTCTTCAGCCTGACCGCCCCCGCCGACCCCATCAAGCTCAGCCCCCAGGATCCCGGCGCGCGCTTTGGCGCCTTCGACTTCTCCTACCGCCTTCCCCACCTCCGCAAATGGCTCACGCTCTATCTGGACTCGGAGGTGCACGACGATATTTCGCCCATCGACAATCCCCATGGCTCGTCCTGGAGGCCCGGCATCTATCTTTCCCACGTGCCCGGCATTCCCCGGCTGGATATACGTGTCGAAGCCGCCTCCACCGATCCGCCCGTCTATAGAAGCCGTGGCGGCCAGTACATGTACTATGAGACCGTCCAACGACAGGGCTACACCAGCGGCGGCGCGCTCTTTGGCGACTGGACCGGGCGCGAGGACAAAGGCGGCCAGGGATGGATTACTTATCACTTGAGCGGCAATGAGTGGATCCAGGTGGGCGCGCGCGATCAGAAGGCGGCCAATGACTTTATTCCCGGCGGAACCACCGTGAATGACATCAACTTCCAGGTGGTAAAGCGCATCGGCAAGGATTTTGAGATCAACGGCAGCTTCGCCCACGAGAAATGGCAGGCTCCCATCTACCCCACCGGCAGCCCTGTTTATCCCGCCAGCCAGCAGACCGTGAACACAACCACCATCCAGCTCACCTGGTACCCGGAGCGGAAGGTCAGCTTTTAAGGCGAATGATACAAACACCATCCATCCTGGAGAACGCAGGGCTGCCGCTACCCCTGCCGCCGGCGGGGCAGCGCGCGCAGGAAAAGCTGGCGCTGGTGATTCCCACGCTCCGCGAAGAGGAAAATATCGGCGGTTTGCTCCGCCATGTTCGCTCCGTGCTCGATCCTTTGAATCTTCCCTATGAAATTCTGGTCGTCGATGACGACAGCCCGGATGGGACCGGCGCTGTGGTTTCAGCTATCGCCCTTGAAGACCCGCGCGTGCGCCTGCTGGTGCGCAAGGGGCAGAGAGGGCTCTCCGGCGCCATCCTTTATGGCTGGCAGCACGCCGATGCCGCGATTCTGGGCGTGATGGATGCCGATCTGCAGCATCCTCCTGAGCTGCTGCCGCAACTGCTCGCCGCCATCCATGAAGGCCGCGACATTGCCATCGGCAGCCGCTACACTCCCGGCGGCGGTGTGGGCGGATGGAATCCGGTCCGGAAGCTGCTTTCTTCCGCCGCCGTATGGGCCACATGGCCGCTGCAAAAGCGGCGGCACCGCGCCCAAGACCCCATGTCCGGTTTCTTCCTCGTCCGACGCCGTTGCCTGGATCAAATCCTCTTTCAGCCCACCGGCTTCAAGCTGCTGCTGGAGATCCTGGTGCGCGGCCGCATTGGCTCGATCGCGGAAGTGCCGTACGTCTTCGGCAGCCGTTATAGCGGGGCCAGCAAAGCCGGCTTCAAAGTAGGTTGGGATTATGCGCTGCTGTTGGCCAGGCTCTACGCCGGGAAATGCTGTTTCTGGCGCAAGGACTAAAGCCCGGCCGTCTACATCGCAGGCAAAATCATCCGCAGCAGCAGAAACGCGCCTACGCCCGCAAAAAACACCAGCGCCATGCGGATGCCGGGCTCGCGGTTTACCTCCGGCACCAGGTCGGTGGCGGCCACGTAGAGGGCCACGCCGGCCGAGATGGGTAAACCATAGGGCAGCCAGCCGGGAACCAGCTCGATCACCAGCACCCCGGCCAGGGTTGCCCCGGCTAATACTGCTGCGGAAGATAAGGCCGTGGAGCGGCTGCGTCCGCTGGCCAGCATCACACTGGCCATGGTGAAGCCTTCCGGCGCCTTGTGCAGAAAAATGGCCAGAAAAATCAGCCAGCCCAGCCAGTTCGAGATCACAAAGCCGGAACCGATGGCCACGCCGTCGAAGAGCGCATGAACGCTCAGCCCCGCCATTACCGCGTTGCCGGTGTGCCGGGAGACGAACTCGTCGCGATGCGTCTCCTCGCCGTAGTGGAAGTGCGCGTTGATGGTGTGCTCCAACAAGTGCACCACGCAATAGCCGGCCATGATCAGGATCGGCCCCAGCCGCGGGTTCAATTTCATGCTCTCGGGCGCCATCTCGATCAGCGCGGTGGCCATCAGGAAGCCCGCGCCCAGGGCCACAAAGTAGCGCAGATAGCGCTCCACGCCGCGGGCCCGCACCAGCACCAGCCCGCCGGCCACGTCGGCCAGGGCGGCAATCGCGCCGAGAATGAGAGAGAGCTTCAGCATCTGCCCTATCCGCTGTGCCGGATGTGCAGCACGTCCCCATCCTGCACAATGTATTCCTTGCCTTCAAGGCGCAGCGTGCCCCTGGCCCGCGCCGCCGCCTCCGAACCCGCGGCCAGCAGGTTGTCCCAGCGGATGGTTTCGGCGCGAATGAAGTGATGCTCAAGGTCAGTGTGGATTGCGCCCGCGGCCTGCTGCGCCCTGGAGCCCACCGGCACCGTCCAGGCGCGGCACTCATCCTCCCCGGCGGTGAAGAAGCTGATCAGCCCCAGCAGCTCGTAGCTCTTGCGGATCAGCCGCACCAGGCCGCTCTCATGCAGACCATAGCTCTCAAGGAAATCCGCGGCCTCCGCCTCGTCCATCTCCGCCAGCTCGGCCTCCACCTTGCCGCAGATGGCCGTGGCCCCGGCGTTGGGCCGGTGCGCCACTTCCTCCAGATGGAAGCGGCTCACCGCTGCTTCCAGATCGTCGCCCAGCCTGGCGCTCTCGCCGATATTGAGCGCGTAGAGAATCGGCTTCTGCGACAGGAACATGAAGCCCTTGATGAGCTTCTTCTCCTCGGGCGTCATCTCCAACTCGCGCAGCGGTTGCTCCTTTTCCAGGGCTGCTTTCGAACGCAGCAGCAGGGCATGTTCGCGCTCCAGCTCGGAGGTGCGCTGCTTCTTCAGATCCTTTTCGACTCGCTCCAAGCGCTTCTCAACCTGGGCCAGGTCGCTGATTATCAGGTCGAACTCCACGTTCCTGATGTCGCGCAAGGGATCGATGGGGCCCACGTGTGGAATGGACTCTTCTTCGAAGGCGCGCAGCACGTGAATCAGCGCATCCACCTGGCGCAGGCTGGCCAGGAATGCGGTCTCTTTCAGCGCCTCCTGCCCGATGGCCGCCACGTCCACAAATTCAACCGACGCGAAGGTGGTCTTCTTCGGCGAGTAGAGCGCCGAAAGCTTGTCCAGCCGCTGGTCGGGAACGCGCGCCACGCCGATGTGCTCCTGGCGCGAGTGGCCCCGCTCCTCGAGTTTGGCCCTGGTCAGAATCTTGAACAACGAAGTTTTGCCCACCTGCGGCAGGCCGATGATGCCAGTCTTCATGTGCTTACCATGGTGGCTCTTGCACGATACATTGCGCGCCGTGAAGCCTCTTCGATGATACAGGAGGCAGGGAAGAGGGATGAACGTTTATCGTTCTCTGCAGGTCAGCCGGATGTGGTTGCTGCGCCCGCCAGGTCCATAATCGACCGTCAGTTCGGTGCCATCCTCCCAATCCATCAGCACAGAGGTTGTTCCTTTTTCAGCGTAGGGAAGCGAATAGCGATCGCCATAGATGGCCTTTTGTCGCTCCAGCGTGTCGCCCAGTTGCAGGCCGCGCCCCGTAACTCCCAGCGCTCCCCTGGGCGCGTCGCCCCACACGTCGATGTACGCCGGGTGCGATTCGACCAGCATCTGATGCGGGTGCTGGCCACACGCACTCCGGTCGTCCACGCCCATGTTGCGGTTGATTGCAAACCGGCAGTAATAAAAGAACGTGGCGACGCTCATGCGCAGCCCGGGCCACTCCCACTTATAGAACCGGGTTCCCCCGGCTCCATCGGGCACCACCGCATCCTCCTTCGAGGTTGGCGGCCCGTATAACCTGATGATTTTGGAGATCGGCGTGCCGTTTGGAAACCGCGTTCCCAGAGGACGGATTCCGACCAGGATTCCCGACAATTTGCGCTCGGGCTTGCCCGTGGCCAGTTGGTCCTTGTCCGGAAGGCCTGCCGCTACCGTGCCTGCCGCGATGAACTGGAGCGCCAGAACGGCTACCACGGCAAAGAGGCGCGCCGCCCTGAGTACCGCTGTTTTTTTCTTGCAAGATGGGTTCACGTCTACCCTCCACGCTGTCCGCGGGTTGCGGCCGTCCTCTGTTTCCTACGCCTTTGCCGTCTCCGCCCTGGCCACGAAGACCACCGTCGCCAGCCCCAGAAGCAGGATGGCTCCCTCCACGTTCTCGCTGCGGTTGTGCAGCTTGTTGAAGTGCACGCGGCTGGGATTGGCTGCATCCACGGCATCGATGGCCCCGCCGGCGGCGATGCGGTCCCGCTCCATGGCCGGAATGATGCCAAACTGCGCGTAGACGGTCAAGCCGATCATGAGCACGATAAGGCACGTCGGCGCCAGCACCGGGCGTGGTTTATAGATGCCCCAGGCCGGGGCCAGCGCCAGCAAAGCCAGCGCCACCATCCCCGAAACCAGCCCCATGCCGTGCAGAACTCTGAGCAACTGGCCCACAATCGCGCCCGCCGTGTGCGTCTCCGGCCGCAGCGCCCCAAAGGTCGTGACCGCCACGATGGGAAAGAAGATCTCCGCGCCCAGCCAGACGATGAGCGCGAGATAGAGAAGGGTGCGGAACAGAGTCTTCATAAGGGAAGAATACTAGGGAACAGGGAATAGGGAATAGAAAAAGAAAACGCGAGGGTCTGTTCATCCCCGCGTTCTCTCACCTACGCTGTGTAGCCAGTTAGCTACCGGAAGGGGGCTTCTCGCGGTCTGGATTTGCAATCCCGATCAGGTGAGCCTTTTCGGCGGCATCAATCAGGGGAGATGTGTTAACGGCAGTGTCAATCATGGATTGCATGATCTGGCCTTGCGCCGAGATCAAAACTCCTATAGCGAATCCCGACAAAGCAACCACGACCCCCGCTATAATCCCCACACAAAGTACCAATGTTCCCTCAGCCTGGGCGTTTGCAGCCGCGACGATGAAAACGATCGCGCCTATCGACAGCGATAGGAATTTCACGATGTTACCGATAAGGACAATGCTGCTGGCAACCAGGTATCCGTCTTGGTATCGCTGCTTGAGCGACGTCGCAGTCGTAGCAGGTTTGCGCAGCAGGAATAACGTCCCCCCGGCGAACAGATATGCGAGGGCGATAAGAAACCACCACTTCAGACTGAGACCTAGAAAACTCTGCTTGCTGAGCGGGTCGGGCGTGTTGATGGGGTTGCCGATGCCGCCGCCGGGCTGCGAGCCGGGCGCGCCTGTATCCAGGCCTCCGCTCTCCTGCGAGCCCATCCCGGAGCCGGATTGCTGGCCCTGCTCCTCGCGCGGCAGCGATCCGTTGCCGGAGATGGTAAACTCCAGCGGCTTGCCGGGGAGCGCATTCTTCAGCAGGAGGGTCTGCACGGCGGCGTTTTGCGGCACGGAACGGAAAACGCTCCCCGCGCCCGCGGTGAAGGTCATGCTCTTGGGCAACTGCACAACAAAATTGTTCACCGGCATAAGTACTTTGGGGGTGAATGTGTACTTGCCGCTGTAAGGCAGGTGGTAGCGCACGGCGAACAGCGTCTGGTTTTCGCCCTCGTCGGGCTGGATGGGAACGTTGAAGGTATAGTGTCCCTTCTGGCCCAACGGCCGCGGCATGGCATTGGTGGGAAGGCCGCTGGGCCTGGTCGCCTCCGCGCCGTCCAGCACCGCTCCCGATGGCAGCGCGAACTCGAAGGTGTTGGCGCTGAACTGCGTTACAGCGGGCGAGCTGGTGTTGTGGACCACGTATTGCTCGGTCACATCCAGTTCGCCGTTTTCGGATTCGAGCTGGAGAATGTCGTCTTCGATGGAGATCCCCTCGACCTTGGCGGCCGCGTCATAGACCGTGATGTTTCCAGGCCCGCCGCCCTGGGGCGCGGCAATAAAGTAGCCTGCGCCCTGGTGAGTTGCCCGCACCAGGTAGGGACCGGCGCCGGGCTCACTCAGCGAATAATGCCCGCTGCCGTCGGTGGTTGCCTGGGCCGCCGCCTTCATGCCCGCCTGCACGTCCACCAGTTCCACGGTGTCGCCCACGGCCGGCTTGCCTGTGGTCTTGTTGGTCACCGTGCCGGTGACGGTGGCGGCCTGCGCCAGCGCGCCCATGGCGAGCAGGCTCAAGGCAAAAGCGCGAAGAACAATCTGAGTCGATTTCATGGTCGTGAGGGAATCCTATGGGTTTGAAGTGGGTGAGTTAGAACGTGTTTCATCAATGGCCCTTGTATCCCTGTTGTGAGCACTCAGGGGTTAAAACCCGTTGTTTTTCAGCACCATTTCGGCACGATTAAAGTCGTGCCCTGATACAAAGCGTGTTGATGAAACACTCTCTAGCTCTCTGACCGCTTGTTTTTGTACCAACTTCGTGCCCCATCCTTTTGCTTTTTTTCTGGCGAAAGGGTGGGAAACCGCGAACCCTAAAGTGCGAAATCACGCGGTCAGAGACCTAGTAATGAAAAGAGCCTAAGAACAACCGCAGATCCTTCGACTCCCCGTTCGTCCGCCGCGGTGGACTCAGGGTCGCTCAGGATGACAGCACTGGTGAGAAGTCATGCCCGCTGCAAATGCTCGATCTCGGCCAGCAACTGCGCCGTCTCATTTTCAAGCTGCGCCCGCTGGACCACGAAGTCCTCTTCAGGATACTTGCCGGCGCGGTACTCGAAGTTCAGATCGCGGAGGTTTTCGTAGAGCTGATCCTTGCGCTCCAGCAGATAGTCCAGGCGCGTCTTCTCGCGCTGGCTGGCGAAGACGTTCTCCGGCCAGAAGGTGTAAACCAGCAGCGCCAACGCCAACATTGCGCCCGCCACTTCGCCTTGCAGGGTTGTCATGGCTCAATAACCTCCGTCGCTGCCGGTCTCCCGGCGAATCTTTTCCTTGAGCGCTTCTGTGGCCGCATCGGAGACTGGAGTTTCAGCCGGCGTCTTGCCTGCCGGCACGCCTGCCCAGCGGCGGACCAGCAGAACGGCGCCCAGCAGCGCCGCCGCAAAGACCGCGAAGGGAGCAATCCAGGCCACCAGGTTGAATCCTTCAGTGGTGGGCGCGGCCAGTACCGTGGCCCCGTACTTGGCGGCGAAGGAATCCAGAATCTCCTTGTCGCTGAGGCCCTTGGCGATGCCCGCGCTCAGTTCCTCGCGCTCCCGCCCGCTCTCAGGGCAGCCCACGTGGTTGCACTCGCCCAGCAGTTGCGCGCAGCCGCAGGTGCACATCAGCCGGTGGCCCAGGTCGTTGAAGCGCGAGTTGGCATCCGTGGCGCCCAGCGAAAAACAGACGGCCGCGGCCAGCGCTCCCGCTTGCAATGATTTCATCCAAAAAGAAAAACGTGTTAAATTGCTCCGATATTTGGTAGCCGGTCCAGGTCTTTGGTTTCCCACCCTTTCGCCAGAAAAAAGGCGAAAGGATGGGGCATGGGCGCCTTTATCCAGCAAGTCAAAATGATTGAAAAAACTCATCACTGGCCTCCCCTCTGCGCCGCCGGCTTGAGGCTGGGAACCAGCGCCACCAGCGTGCCAAATACCAGCACCGCCAACCCCGCCCAGATCCAGCTCACTAGCGGATTGAGGAATGCCTTGATAATCGGCTGGCCGGTATCCGGATTGGTGCCCTCATAGACCACGTACAGATCCCAACTGGGCGTGGAGTGAATGGCCACCATGGTCTGCGGTTGTTCGCTGGCCAGATAGACGCGTTTCTCCGGGGTCATCTGGAACTGCTTCCTGCCGTTCTTGTACACGTCCAGCAGCGCGTACTCCGAGTTGTAATTCAGATTCGAGTCCTGGGTGGCGCCTATCTGTTCCAGCGTATAAGGGCCGATGGAAATTTTGTCGTGGAGCGCCATCTCCTTCTCCACGTTGCGATTGAAGGCCGAGCCTGCCAGCCCGATCACCACAATCACCACGCCGATGTGGACGATGTAGCCGCCGTAGCGGCGCGTGTTGCGGCGCGTCAGCAGCCACGTGGCCACCAGCAGATTCCGCCCGCTCTGCTTGGCGATGACCGCGGCCCCGCGCACGAACTCGCTCAAAATAGCTGTTAGCACGGCAGCGGCCAGAGCAAAGGCAATCAGAGCATAAAAGTTGCCCTGATCGAAGGCGCCGTTCTTCCACGGCCGCACGCCCACGGCCAGGCAGACGATCACCACCACCCACAGCGCGATCACCGGCAGCACAAAGTTGCGCCGGATGCTCCTCAGCGACGTTGCGCGCCAGGGCAGCAGCGGCCCCACGCCGGTCAAAAACAGGAGAAAGAGGCCGATGGGCACGGCCACGGTGTTATAGAACGGCGCCCCTACCGTTACCTTGCTGCCTTCCACGTACTCCGATAGGATGGGAAAGAGCGTTCCCCACAGAATTACGAAGCAGGCCGTCAGCAGCACCAGGTTGTTAAAGAGGAAGCTGGACTCGCGGCTCACCAGCGACTCTACCTGGCGCTCACTCTTCAGGTGGCTGCGCTGCAAGATGGTTGTGAAGATGCAGACCGCCAGCACGATTCCCATGAAGACCACAAACCAGGCGCCGATGGCCGATTGTG
>JBEKNO010000103.1:0-10049 GCA_049522735.1 Occallatibacter sp. | reverse complement strand
ATTCGTCTTAATCATTCCGGTCCGCGACAGCGCCACCATTCGAGTTATACCGGATTACTACACGCACACATTGGGGTTTCCTATCTACATTCGCTACGACGATTCGCTCTTTCACACGGCGCCCATCACCTGGTCAAGCTGGACGAGTTACTATGGCGCGTCACTGAGCCGCCTGTACTCGCAATCGGCCGATTTCATCCAGAATTACCGTGAACGACTGGCGCTTATCCGGCGCACGATCAGCCCGGACCGCTTTATTGAACTATGTCCCACCGGTGTTCCGCTGAATGCCGTAATACTCTACGATTCGCCATCTTGCTTGCAGCTACACTTTAACTGACGGGAATTGCAATTTACCAGCCGAGGACGTAGGCAAAAATCAAGGGCGCGACGATGGAGGCGTCGGACTCGATGATGAACTTGGGCGTATGCTCGCCGAGCTTGCCCCAGGTGATCTTCTCGTTGGGCACGGCGCCGGAGTAAGAGCCATAACTGGTAGTGGAGTCGCTGATCTGGCAGAAGTAGGCCCACAGCGGCACGTGCTCACGCTGCAAATCCTGGTGTAGCATGGGAACCACGCAGATGGGGAAGTCGCCGGCGATGCCGCCGCCAATCTGGAAGAAGCCCAGCGGGGTTTCGGCGGTGGTGGCCGTGTACCACTCGGCCAGTTCCATCATGTATTCGATGCCGGTGCGGACGGTGTGAACGTTTTTCACGTCGCCGGAGATGCAGTGGCCGGCATACATGTTGCCCAGCGTCGAGTCTTCCCAGCCGGGGACGAAGAGGGGCAGGCTCTTTTCGGCAGCCGCCAGCAGCCAACTGTTCCTGGGGTCGATCTGGTAGGAGGGCTTGAGGCCGCCGGAGAGCAGGATCTTGTACATGAACTGATGGGGGAAGAGGCGCTCACCGGCCTGGTCGGCGCGTACCCATTCTTTCAGAACCTCGTTTTCAATGCGGCGCATGGCCTCCATCTCCGGGATGCAGGTGTCGGTGACCCGGTTCATGTGGCGGCTGAGCAGCCTGGCCTCGTCGGCGGGGGTGAGATCGCGGTAGTGGGGCACGCGTTCGTAAAAATCATGGGCGACAAGATTGAAGACGTCTTCCTCGAGATTGGCGCCGGTGCAGCAGATGCCGTGAATCTTGTCCTGACGGATCATTTCGGCCAGGGAGAGGCCAAGTTCCGCAGTGCTCATGGCGCCGCCGATGGTGACGAACATCTTTCCGCCGTTGGCAAGAAGCTTGTTGTAAGCTTCCGCGGCATCGACCAGGGCCGCGGCATTGAAGTGGCGATAGTGATGCTTGATAAACGAGGTGATGGACGACATAGTGCTACCGGCTCATCCTTCCGTAACCAGCATAACTGAACCAGGACCGGGAAGCAGGCGGCCGGGGCTTCCTACGCCTTTGCGGCTTCGAGCTGCGCATTCACCCTGGCCATGACCTGGAAGGCGTCGGCGATATAGACGACGTCGGCCTTGCCGCGAGTCCAGCCGCAGTTGGGGTCAAGCGAGATGGCGCGGCGCTCGCCGATGAATCGCCAGCCCACTACGTGCGGTTCCTCGCCGTGGCAGCAGGTGGAGAGGCCTTTGGGATGGCGCGGCGTGGCGCCGGTCTGGCCGATCTGGTTCATGTGGGTGAGGAAGGGCAGCACCGGCTCGCCCTCGCCGCCCTGGTCGACCAGTGATTTGCTGCTGCCCAGGGATGCGGAGGCAAGACGCAGGAATCCGAGAATCAATTCGCCCGCTTCGGCAACATGCACCTGGCCGTCGGGTTGTTTTTTTGTCCAGCCGGCTCCGGCTACGAAGAGAAGTTTGGCATCAGGACGGATGGTTTGCGTCCCCTGCGAGGGCGCGCGGAGGCCGCTGACCGTGGTGCGGAGCGTGGGAAGTTGGACGGCGACCTGCTCGATTTGTGCAGTGGCCGGCTGTCCGGCGCAGGCTGCGTGGGTGCCTGCGTCGAGCAGCAGAAACCAGGGGCGGGTATCGCGGCTCAGAACCGCTTCCACGCGCTGGCGATAGAACCAGCGGGTTGCTTCGGCGGTCTCCGCGCCGCCGATGGCCGTGATGTGCGTATCGATGAAGCCGTCCAGGCGGTGGGCCACGCCTGCGGCGGCGCGGGCGAAGCGGGAACTGGCGGGCGCGAGGACGATGGTGGCGTTGGCAGCGCGGCAGAGGGCTTCGAGGGCCGCGGCGTCGCTGGCGTAACGCGGCTGGGCGAAGGCTTCGCCGGAGACGGCCAGCAGGCGCGCTCCTGTTGATACCAGAACGCAGGCCGCAGCGGTGGCGTCAGCGGCGACGATGCCGATGGCGAGTGAGGCGTTCAGACGGGCGGCCAGTTCTTTGCCAGCGGTGACGGCTTCGAGCGAAGCTTTGGTAAGGGCGGCGCCGGTTTCGTCTGCGTGGGTGAGTACAAGTATCGATTCCATATTTCTTACTCCGCTCCAATAGCTTGGTTTTGAATGAAGGGTACGGGCTTTAGCCCGTACATTAATGTCAAAACCAGATTGGGACTTTAGCCTCAGAGGGAAATCTCTCGTGGCAACTTGTATTCCCTCAGTGGCTAAAGCCGAAACTCAAAATCAGTGCTGAATGTACGGGCTAAAGCCCGTACCCTTCAATTCCATCCTTCTCAGACAGTGCCTAGTCAACTCCGATCCACTCCACCAGTTCGCGGGCGATCTCGTCGGGAGTGAGGTCTTTGACCACGCGGGTGGTGCGCTGTTGTTTGGGCAGGCTGGCGGAGACGTAGCGCAGGCCGTTGGCGTCGAGGGTCGCAGTCCTGGCCTTTTGCAGCGCGGGCATGATGGTGCGCATGTTGGCCATTCCGATCTGCGGATTATTGCGCGGCTCGGCGAGGTTGCCGGTGGCCCAGCCAAGCACGGCCGGGGTTCCGGCGCAGATTGAGACCTGGTGCTTGCCGCCTTCGACGCGCTCCAGAACTTCGAATGAGCTGTCGTCGCCCTGATCGATCTGGACAATTTGATCTACGCCCTGAAACTGATCGGTGATGCCGAGGCGCTCGCCAATCAACTGTAGCGTGACACCGGCGCCGCGCGCGGCCGACTCCCAGCCGCCGAAGAGCAGAAGCTTGGCGCGGTCGAGGCCGTGCAGGGCGGCGATGGCTTCGGCGAGGACCTGGGCGGTGGAGTGGGCATCGGGAAAACCGCCGATAGGGCCGTCGATGGGGACCAGTTCGAAGGCGACCTTCTGGGCCACGGTCATCATGACCTGTTGCAGCTTGGCCTTGGGGCCGAGTGAGACCAGCCAGAGTTTGCTGCCGGGATTCTTCGCGGCCAGATTCGCGGCTTCATAGAGGGCGCAGGCGGCCCAGGGGTCGAGTACCGCCGGCAGGACCATCTCGTTTTTCAGGCCGGGGCCGTTGGGGCCGGTGATAGGCTCCAGGGTTTGCAGCGGGTCGGGAACGATACCTGCGCAAACTACGATATGCAATGCATTGGCCATTATTTCCCCCTTTTTCTTTGTTACCGATCTTTCATCGTTCTAAAACATTTGTCATCCTGAGCGGAGTTTGGCGCGTTCTTTGCGCCAAATGGAGTCGAAGGATCTGCGGTTATTATTTGTTTCCTAGCCCCGTTGAAACACGAAATTTGAGACTCGCATATGCTAAGGCAATATCTGCGGCGAGCAACCTTTCGGTACTGGCAGCTATGACATTTGACGAAACATGCAGAGGGCCGTCTTTCCCATCTTGAATAGTGAAAGAAACACTTGCTACATAACCTCCACGAAACTGGCCGACCACAACATCTAGCTCAATGTTCTCGCCGGTTTGCGGGCAGGTGTCCAGAACCACGTTAGACTTATCTGCACGCAGACTATTGGTGGCCATCTGTTGAATGCGACTGACCGCCTCGTCTGTGATTGGCAGTACTGATCCTCCGGCTTGTGAAGCCATAATTGATCCCGACCCTTCGCTATCTACCCAAACGCATACTCCACCTTTCGATTTTGACTGGGCGGTAGCGCTACTGCCAGTAAGAACAACCACCAAAAGTACGAACAGGATTTTCTTCATGATGTGTCCCCCATCTGCGTTGCATAACAAAATGCCAGAGAAAATGGTGATGTCCTAAATAGTTTAATGGTTTTCATCGGCGATGTGGATAGTTGGAAAACTCAGTTCTCCGCGGAGTGGAGACCGCCCGCACCGGCGCGGAAGTCGATGTTGGAGCTCTCGCCGTCAGGAGATTGGCCGCAGTTCCACAGGCACGCGCCGCAGTGGACGCACTTTTCGCGCTCGAAGGCGGGCAGGCCGTCGTCTCCCAGCGTGATCGCCTGGCCGGAGCACATGGCGATGCAGGTCTTCTCCATGCAGGAGACGCAGAGCTCCTTGTCGAGGAAAACGACGTGGTCGGCAAAGCCAGGCATGGCCTGCACCTTGCCGCCTAACAGCAGCGCGTCCTGGTGCGTGACCAGCAGGCGGCCATCGAAGGGGATCTCCGGCCAGCCGCGCGCGGAGAGCAGGGCATCGTGGAGCGGGCGACCGTCTGCCAGGGCCAGAGCCGCGGCTTCTTTCAGTTTGAGGCCGTCGATGGAGCCGCGAATCTGCTTGTGCGCGGGAGGGATGCGCGCATGCAATGAAAGCCTTCCGCCGGTGAGTCCGGCCAGCGCCATTCCGATCATGCCCTTGATCATGCCGCCGTGGAAGCCGTTGCGGGCGTTTTTGGCTTCACGAGCGCCGCGTTCCACCCAACTGGCGCGGCGGTTTTTTTCGTAGGTTTTGGACAGGTTCTGCTGGGTGAAGGGAAGGCCGGCGCGCAGCAGTTCCACCACGGCCTCGGCCAGTTGCGTGCCCGTGGTCCAGGCTTCGTCCACGCCGGAGCCGGTGAGCATGTTGGTCGAGCCTGAACCCTCGCCGATGCGGGCATAGCCGTCGCCGCTGAGGAACGGTTCGCCGCGCTGGCCTGATTCTTCGAGCGACTTGGCGCCCCAGGAGCGCAGTGTGCCGTCCTTGAGGTAGCGCCACAACGCGGGGTGCTGGATATAGTGCTGCAAATAGCGGTAGGCGGTGCGCGATGGATTGCCCATCCAGGAGGGCACGAAGATGCCTACCGAGACAAGGCGATCCGGGTGCACGTAGAGGAAGCCGAAGATCTCCGGCTCGGGAAATCCAAAAGTATGCCAGACGGTTCCGGGCTGGAGCGGCGAGTCCTGATTCGATTCACTTGGCGGCAGCTCGATGACGAACTTCATACCCAGGGCCCACTCGCGGTGGGCGTGGCCCTGCGGGAGGCCGAGCTTTTGGTCGAGCGCCCTGCCAATCTGGCCCACCGGGCCATCGCCCACGACCGTCAACTGCGCGCGCACATCCATTCCGGCCATGAAGCCGTCGGCGGGCGCGCCGGATTTGTCCACGCCCTGGTCGGCGAGGCGGAGGCCTTCGACGCGCTGGCCGGAAATCAGCGGCTCGCTGACCGGCGTTTCAGGCCAGATCTGTACCAGGCCGGTGGCCATCAGTTGCGAGCCGACCCACTGGTTGAACTGGCCGATGGAGAGCACCAGGCCGCCGTTTTTATGGAGGAAGGCCGGGGTCCAGGGCAGTTCGAAGGCATGGTCGCGGAGGCCGAGCAGCGGTCCGGCCGCGCGCAGGGCCGCATCGGCTGCGCGCAGAGTGAGCGAGCGCCGGCTGGCGCCGATGGGGTCCAGCAGATAGAGCACCCGCTCCTGGCTGACCTCAACGGCCATGGGAATCTCGGCCGGGTTCAGATGAGGAAAGCTGACGCGAATGCCCTGGGCGCGCGTGACCACGCCGCTGACGCCCGCGGCAAGGTCGTCGGCGCGCTCGTAGCAGAGCACCTGCAAGGGCATACCGGGAGCTACTTTGCTTTGGAAGGCGGGATCGTCCGGATGCTCAGTCCATGCGCGGGTGAGGGTGGTGAGAAAGCCGCCCATGGCTGGGCCGAAGCCGGCGCAGGCGATATCGACTTCCATGGTCTGGCGGTCGAAGTCCGGCGCAGGCGAGCCGGCCGGGGCGGTTTCCCAGGTCTCAGAAGCGAGACTTGGGACACCCGTGGCTTCTACGCTCATGTAGGCCTCCTCTTGATTGGGTCCGGCCTAGCACCGTGGTTTCCCACCCTTTCGCCAAAAAAGAGGCGAAAGGATGGGGCACGGAGCTTTGTTGCGGCATCCGGCGCCATCCAAATGCGGTTCAGTCCACTCATGCCGGGTAGTCCAGCGCTTCGGGGATCATGATCTTGCTGACGGTTTCGGCGGCGCGGTCCTTGGCTAGGCGTGAGCCGCTGAGGCAGGTGGTGAGTTTGTTCTGGAGGCGGAGGAATTCGCTGTTGCCGACGCAACTGGCGCAGGGGCCGGCCTTGGGCGGATGGCCGCCATCGGCGGCGAGCACATCCACGGCGAAGGCCGAGATGCCCGGCATGGTCTCTTCGTACTCTTCCAGTTCGCTGGCCAAAAAGCAGTTGCGGTGCTCTTCCTGGTCCCAGGAGGGGTGGCAATTGTAGCCGAAGACCAGTTCGGCGCAGATGCGCGAAGCCTCGCCGGCGGCTTGCGCTGCCTGTGTGTGGCAGAGGTCGCTGAGGAACTGGACGGTTCCGGCCAGACCTTCGGCGGCCACGGCGTCGTCCGCGCCGCGAGCTTCCAGTTCGAGCACGTCCAGAATCTGGCAGCGCGAGGCAAGAAGCCAGCAAAGAGCATCCGCCAGCGCAAAGGTCACGCCCTGGCGCTGGCCGTGATAGAGCTTGTTGCCTCCAGGGTCGGTGGCCTTCTGCAGGTAATTCAGCGTCCACAGCCACAGGTTCATGGCGGAGGCCAGGGTGCAGGCGCCGGTTCCGGGGTGGTTAGAGGCGACGCGGCGCATCTCCTTTATCCAGGCGCGAAACTGGGCCAGAAAGACCTCAGAGGTCATGGTCACCGTCAACTGGCGGCGCTGCACCGCCTCAGGGCCTTCGTAGGTGGCTTCCAGTTGCGCATCCATCCACTTGTTGGCCAGGAAGCCGGGGCAGTCCTCGGTAATGCCGTAGCCGCCCATCAGGCTCACGGCCTCGCGCATCATGTTGGCGCCGTGGCCGGTATCCCAGAGCTTGGTCGCCGGGCAGATTACATTGGCCTCAGCGTCCTTGAGGACGAAGTTGACCAGAGGATCGGCTTCAAGTTCTACTTGGCGGGGGTCGCCCGGCTTGAGCGAGAGCAGTTCGATGGCCCGCTGTTCGCTCTCCTTGAGCGCCTTCATCTCCGCACGGCCGCCCTGGATTCCGCGCTCTTTGAGCAGCGCTGTCTTCTGTTTCTCCAGGGGGTCCAATTCATCGAAGAGGCGGGCGGCGGCAAAGCCCAGGGATGTGGCTGCCTCGCCGGTGGCCCACACATCGACCAGGCGGTGCAGCGCATCTTCGCGCTGCTGGATGCCCTGCTCATAGCGGACCGAGCCGGGTTTGGAGCCTTCGGCCCCGCGGAAGCGCTCGCGCTGGTAGCGGATAACCGGTTCGACCGCCGAAAGCAGCTTGGCCGCCGTCATCAGGCCCACCGGCACGCGCGTGCGGCGGAAGACCGCTTCGATGATTTCGCCGTGGTTGAAGTTGGGGACAATGACGCCGTCCTTCACTGTGTATCCGCCCACGATGCGGCTGGCGGGAACCTTCAGGTTGAAGATGGGATCGCCGGTGGAGGAAAGCTGGTGAACCAGCTTTTTGGTGGGAGTTCCGCGGTCGTAGGAGCCCTCGTCGCCCTCCTCCAGAATCACAACGCAACTGCCCTTGATGCGCGGATCGCTGGAGTTGACCGCGGCGGTGACGAAGTTGGCGAAGGCGATATTGGTGATAAACCGGCCGCGTTTGTCCACCTGCAGCAGGGGTTCCTGGCCGTCTATCCATTCCGCCACGCGCAGCTTGCCGCTCAACATGCCGGTATCGACGCCGACGTAGGGAATGGGCTCGGTCAGCGCGAAGGCCCCGCGCCAGGGCTTGCGATCCTCTCCCGGTTGCGGCGGGGCGGCCAGCTTCTTGTAGCGGGTGACCTGTTCCTGGGTGCCGCGCTCGTGGATGGGCGACAGGGCCAGAAAGCTGGCCATGCTGGCGGTAGCCGCGCCGCCGTCTACCCAGGCCAGTTCAAAGGCGGCCAGCGCCAGCGCCAGGTTCTTGGGGCCGGCGATGAATCCGCCCTCTTCCGGCTCCATAAAGGCCGCGGTAACACCGGCACGGTCGAAGGCTTCCATCATCTCGCTCTTGCCGGGGGTCCACTCGTGGGTGTTGCGCTCCCCGGCGGCCACCAGGCGAGCCACGGTTCCCCGCGCCACGCTGCGCGCTGACTGGACGAGCATCTGCAAATCGAACCTGCCGGCAAAGCGCCATTGAATCTGGCGCACCGCATCTCCGGGGAGAGTAAGCATGGTTTTTGTTTCGGTTACCGCAACTGTGGCCATCAAATTAATCCTCAAGCAGCGGGCTTATTGTGCTTGACTGGGCAGGCTGCGGCAAGTGATCCACATCACTTCAGCGCGGCGGCTGCTATATTGGTTGGCGGATTCAGCAACGAAGCGCAACGGGTTGGTTAGAGTGTAACTGTTTCCAGAAGACCTGATGCGGGGTTTTGTAGCCCAGGCATTTTCTGGGTCTGTGGTTGAGGCGGTGCTGGGCCAGTGCGATTTCATCGTCTGTGACCTCTTCGAGCTTGCGGTGTTTTGGAAAGAACTGGCGCAGCAGGCCATTGAGGTTTTCGTTGGCGGCGCTCTGCTGGCTGTGGGCCGCAGCCAGCAATTCGGCCACCTGCGGCCGATAAGGGCCGACGGCGCGATTGCGGTTCAACTCGCGGCTGATGCTGGACGGATGCCGCCCCAACTTTGCGGCGATGGCGCCCTGTGACCACCCGGCTTCTTTAAGGGCAGAGATTTGGTATCGTTCTTCTTGGATGAGATGGCGGTAGCGCATTCCTGGCAAACCTTGCTTGGCGGTAGGGCTTCCAGGATGCTACCCCATCCCATCCACCCGCCGCTCGGATTGCCGTTGCGCTTCGTTGTTGAATCCGCCAAATAAATCCTGCAACAAGCGGAACATTCGGTCGAAGACTGTGTTTGTGCCGATAAGCGACTGCCGAAGCGCGATTCCAGCATGATTTCTTGACAGTCCCAGGGCCGTGATGTACGTTTTAGAGGTTCACAGGTTACTTCCCCCAGTGCTATGAAATGGAAGTGGCGTATGGCTCATGTGCAAAGGTTTAGTGCCATTCCATTTGCTGTTACAGTGGCGGTCTTAACGGTTGGAATGGAAGCCAAGACGGGCGACCCAGCGGCTACTCAGCAGAAGCAAACCTCCCAGACCAAGCTGACCAGGGCCACGACTCACACGCCGGTATTTGCTCCCCAACACCAGCCAGCAGATACCCCGCCGCCCACTATCGCCATCGGCCAGACCAAGGACCAGGTGATCGCCGCCTTCGGGCAACCGATAAAAATTGCCAAGCTAGGAGTGAAAGAAATCTTCTATTACAAGGATATGAAGGTGACTTTCACCAATGGGAAAGTCAGCAACGTTGAATAGAACGTCCGCGCAGCCGGAGTGGGCGCGGGCCTGGAAGAGGAATCGAGGATACGATGACCAAATCAGTTTGCAGCAAGCGCATGAGGATTGTATTCGCAGCAGTGATGATTGCCGTGTTATTCGGGTTGGGCGGCGTGGGCCGCGCCTCCGCCGGGACCAAGCCTACGCCTCCGCAGAGCGGCGGCGGAGCGTCGCATGGGCCGACCACCGGCGGCGGCGCCACGCATGGACCAACGACCGGCGGGTCATTCACGCATGGGCCAACGACCGGCGGGGCCGCCACGCATGGACCGACCACCGGCGGGTCATTCACGCATGGGCCAACGACCGGCGGGGCCGCCACGCATGGGCCGACCACCGGCGGGGCCGCCAACATGAATACTGGCGGCGGCGGGACTACCACGCATGGACCGACCACCGGCGGGTCATTCACGCATGTACCAACCACCGGCGGGGCCGCCAACATGAATACTGGCGGGGGCGGGACTACCACACACGGACCGACCACCGGCGGGTCATTCACGCATGGACCAACGACCGGCGG
>JBEKNO010000102.1:0-10127 GCA_049522735.1 Occallatibacter sp. | reverse complement strand
GTCACGAAGGTGGTGCGGACCGATGGGTTGAAGCTGATCCTGGAAGACGGCTCCTGGGTTTGCTACCGGCTTTCAGGAACCGAGCCGGTGGTGCGGGCCTACACGGAAGTGCGCAGCGAACAGGATATGGAGGCGCTGCGGGCGGCGGCGGAGAAGTTTGTGCTCCAGTAAAAGCGGGTTGAGGTTGCAGATGGCGGATGAGACGTTGCAGGCCGGAATGTTCGCGGTTGAGAGGGCGCCCAGCCACAGGCCGGTGCGGGATTTTCTGCGGCGGGCGTGGCGTCCGGCGGGCACCGTGGTGGCCGTGGGGCTGGCGGGATTGCTCATGTGGCACGTGATCAACGGCAAGCACGGGCTCTCAGTGTGGCAGCAGAAGCGCGCTGAAGACCATCAGTTGCAGAGAGAGATCAATGACCTGAACCAGGAGAACGCGCGCCTGCGCGAACGCATCGAGCGGCTGAAGTCCGATCCGGATGCCATCGAGCACGAGGCGCGGGAGAAGCTGCACTACGCCAAGCCCGGCGAGGTGATCTACACGCTGCCGGCCGAGCCGCAAGTACAAGCAACCAGCGCCGGCAAGTAAGCGGATATTCCCTTCGGGGCTAAGGCCCGCGTTGATCCTGTTGGTTTATGCGGTGGTTGAAACCCCCGCCTCCCTCCGGATCTAATTTTTCCGCAGCCTGCAAAGCCCGTATCCTTCAGAACCACGGCTTCTCAGAGATTCCTCAAAAATCCACATGAGCGCGAAGTGACCCGATCCAGGCGGGGCCGCGGTCGCGGTTGTAGCCGGGGTTGGCGATGTGCTGCGCGTCGAGGGCGTAGAACAATCCGCGCCAGGCGTGCCAGTTATAGTAGCTTTCGACGATGGTCTCGCGGCCGTAGTTGAGGTTGCCGTCGCCGAGCAGGAAGCCGAGGCCTCCCAATTTCAAATACTCCTGGTGGTCGCGCTTGATGGCGTTGCAGACCACGGCCAGGCCGATCTTATCCACCGGACGATGCCAGCTGGTTCCGGCATAGTCGGCGCCGGCTTCGACCGTCTGGTCCACTTCGGTGTAGGCGAAGGACTCGTGCTGGCCCTCGTTCCAGCCGAAGCGGCCGAAGACGCGCAGATTCCCGGTGACCTCCTGCTCGGTGTTGTAGCCGAAGCCGTATTTAAGCGCGCTGAAGTGCTCGTGGAGGATGATACTGGGCACGGTGATGCCGTACTTTAGGGTATCGGATCCATTCAGGAAGTCTTCGACGGCTTCGCGATAGGCGCCCATGTGGGCGCGGTTGGCGTAGAAGAGGAGACGTTGCGTCCCTTTGCGATTTGCAATCAAGCTATGCCGCAACTCGAACTCGCCGTTTTGGCCGTGAGAACGGCTGAAGGCCCAGTCCATATCAATTCCGTTGGCCACCGTGGGCATGGCGAAGAGACCGTAGCGCAGGCTCCAGATTTTGTCGTCGTACTCGGCCATGGCGCCCACGGTGTAGCCGCGGGTGTCGGCGGCGTAGTCCCAGGCGCCGTTGTTGTCCACAGTCCAGTTCATGAACTGCAGGTGGCTGTCGGAGCCGGGACCGTTGACGTCAAAGAAGTCGGGCAGCGTCATCTTGCCGGCGCGGAACTCGACGCGGCGCAGGGGTACGCTGGGGGCCAGCGCAAAGGGGCCGGGTTCCTGGCTGGTGGTCTGCCCGGTGAAGCCGATGACCTGGTGAATCTGGTAACGGGCCAGGTAGGGCACGGAGCTCAGGGTGGGGTTGCGCACCACGTCCAGGTTGGTGAAGCCGGCCAGTCCCAGGGCTTCGCTGAGGCCGCGGCCGCCGGCGCTCTCCATGTCCAGGATCAGGTCGGTGTTGTAGCGGATGGAACGCGTGGGGCGGATGGCGGTGTAGAGCGTGCCCAGCAGAGAGGTTTTGTACTCGCCCCGGCTGATGAAGCTGTTGGTTCCCTGGTAGAGGGAATGGAAGGGCAGATCGCCTTGGAGGATGATGTTGGCCTGGCCGGAGAGCCAGTAGCGGCTGTTTTCAGGGTGCGGCGCCATGGTGACGATGGGTGCGTTCTGTGGAGCGTTCTGGTTTTCGCGGACCACGGGGGGCATCTCGCCATGGTGTTTGCCGATGCCGCCATGCTGGGGATCGAGCAGAGGCTGCGCCGCGACAGGCAGGGCGAACTGCAGCAGCGCCTGGAACTGCGGCTGGGGCGCGGAGGGCAACCGGTCAGACTGAATGGGGGATGCTTCCTGTTGGCTGCCGGCTCCGGGTGCCTGCGCGGCGGCGATGACGGCGGCCAGGGCCAGCGCGAAGGCAGGGAGCAGGTGGGGGACGGGGCGAGCCCGGCGGTTCGGATTGATGGATTGAGCGGAAAACCGCAACATCGGGAAGCCTTTCCGGTTAGATGCGGAGCGAGGGGCAGCGGGCATAGAATAAAAGCGCAACTATACCCCCACCCGGTAAATACCATACTGGGGGTGGGTATTGTCAAGAGGAGGGGGACGGCCATGTCTCATCAGGAGCGGGAGAAGGTCAAGTTGTTGCAAAGATTGAGGAAGTTGCGTGGACAATTGGATGCGGTGGAGCGCTCTCTCTCTGCCGATGAGGATTGCGGCGGGCAACTGATGCTGCTGGCCGCAGTGCGGGGCGGGGTGAACGGGCTGATGGGCGAGGTGCTGGAGACGCATATACGGTTTCACCTGGTGGACGGGGCCAAGGAGCAGATTGCCCCGGAGCTGGCCGAGGATCTGATCGACCTGGTGCGCGCCTATCTGAAGTGAAGTCATGCTTGAAGCGAGGGCATTTCCGGCGGCCCGGATGGATGGTTCCTGCCTATGGTAGCGGGCGGAGGGGCGGCGGATTGTTAAGGTTTGGTTGATTCGGCCCGGCAGCCACCCCGGCCATCGCGTCCGCTTCACCACGGCCGCCGCGCTGGTCAGTGAACTGATCGAGGCCCGGGATGAAAAGCACCTGCTACGATACCAGAAGCAACTGGCCGGCTACGAACTGCTGATCGTTGATGAACTGGGCTTTGTGCCTCTATCGAAGACCGGCGCCGAGTTGCTCTTCGAGACCTTCAGCCAGCGATACGAACGCGCTTCAACGCTTGTCACCAGCAACCTGCCCTTCGAAGAGTGGACCGAGGTCTTCGGCTCCGAACGGTTGACCGGCGCCCTGCAGACCGCATCACCCATCACGTCCACATCCTGGAAATGAACGCCGGCAGTTACAGGCTCTGGCAAAGCCGCCGCAAACGGACCCAACCGCCAGGCCGGACGCGCAAGCCCTGTGGAAATCCAAACTGCACCATTACCCAAGTCACAAATAGGGAACTATCCGCTTGACAAACTGGCAGGGTGGGCATCTACTTTTTTTTACGAGTGCTTCAGGGCAAGCATTCCCCCGCCCCCTCCCTCCATTTGCCCGGTTGTTCGCAAGGGCAAGTCTGGGCCCCCGGCGGAGCAAATACAAACTAAAGCCGATTTTTTTCCCACGTTCATCGCTGTTGAGCGCGTTGACCGACTAGGATGCAAGAATGGAGATTGGTTATGAACATGAAAAAGACTTGCCAGTTGTTTCTTTCAGCTCTCCAGAATTCATTCCCGGCGATTGCAAAGGCTTTTGATGGGGCGCGCAGGAGCGGGTCCGTGGCCGTGCTCTGTCTCGGCGTGCTCCTCCTGGGAGCCGTGTGCCCGGCCGCGGATGCGCAGGCAAACGAATGGACCTGGGTGGGCGGCAGCAGCACGGTCAACCAGTCCGGAGTGTACGGCACGTTGGGAACGCCTGCCGCCGGAAACATCCCCGGAGGCCGCGACAGCGCTTCGAGCTGGGTCGACAGCAGCGGAAATCTCTGGCTCTTTGGAGGCGAGGGATACGATGCTACCGGAAGCTATGGCGTTTTAAACGACCTTTGGGAGTTCAGTTCATCGAAATGGACGTGGTTGGGCGGCAGCAGCACGGTGGGCATCGATGGGGGCCAGTCCGGAGTTTACGGCACGCTGAGAACGCCAGCCGCCGGAAACGTCCCCGGAAGCCGGTTCACCGCGAGCATTTGGGTCGACAGGAGCGGCAATCTCTGGCTATTCGGAGGCCATGGCTACGATGCCAGCGGCAATCAGGGCGAACTCAATGACCTTTGGGAGTTCAATCCTTCCACCAAGAAATGGGCCTGGATGAGCGGGAGCCAAACGAATAGCCAGTCCGGAGTGTACGGCACATTGGGAACGCCTGCCGTTGGAAACGTCCCCGGAGGCCGAGATAGTTCGGGCAGTTGGATCGACGGCAGCGGCAATCTCTGGCTCTTTGGGGGCGAAGGCCTCGATGCCGACGGCCACTATGGCGATCAAAACGACCTTTGGGAATACAATCCTGCCACAAACGAATGGGCATGGATGGGCGGAAGCAACACGGTTAACTGGCTAGGACATTTATGCAATGACAACTGCACGCCGACTGGAACCTACGGCACGTTGGGTGCATTTGCCGACGAAAACATTCCCGGAGGCCGCACGAACCCTTCGACCTGGACCGATAACAGCGGAAATATCTGGCTCTTTGGGGGCTATGGCATCGATGCCGGCGGAAATCTGGGCTGGCTCAACGACCTGTGGGAGTTCAATCCTTCTACCAATGAATGGGCGTGGATGGGCGGAAGCAGCGCGATCAACCCCAATAGCGGCCTGCCCGGAGTCTACGGCACGTTGAGAACGCCTGCCGACGGAAACATTCCCGGAAGCCGCCAGAGTACACCGAGCTGGACCGATAGCAACGGAAATTTCTGGCTCCTGGGGGGCTGGGGCTACGATGCCAACGATATCCATGGCTATCTCAACGACCTATGGCAGTTCAGTCCTCAAACAAAGCAATGGACGTGGATGGGCGGCAGCAGCACGACGCCAACCTGTACACCCGGCCCCCCCAACTGCGGCCGGTCAGGAGTGTACGGCACATTGAGAACGGCTGCGGCAGGAAACATTCCCGGAGGCCGCACGAACCCTATGGGCTGGACCGACAACAGCGGGTATTTCTGGCTCTTTGGGGGCCAAGGCTACGATGGCAGCGGCAATTTTGGCGAACTCAACGACCTTTGGAAATATCAGCCTTGGGCAACCGCTCCCACGGTGTTGATTACGGCCAGCCCAACGCTGAAGAACGTGTCGAGTAACTATCAGGCCACCGTCACGGTCACCAACAACGGTACGGGGCATGCAGAGAACGTGCAACTGACCACGGCTACGCTGGGCGCCGCCACAGGATCGCCGTTGCCGCAGTATCTGGGAACTCTTGCCGCGGGGGGTGGATCGGCCACCGTCACGGTTACCTTCCCGTTGAGCGCGGGCAGCCCCGGCACGGCGGTCGCTGAGAAATACTCGGGAACCTACACGGGAGGCACGTTCTCAGCCAGCCTCCGTGCCGCGATGCTGCCTTATCCACCGGCAGCCACGCCGGCCTTCAGCCCTGTTGCCGGAACTTACAGTTCAGTGCAGACGGTAACCATCAGCGATACAACCCCAGGCGCGGTGATCTACTACACCACCAACGGAAGCACGCCCGCGACCAATTCGACACACTACTCCACTCCGATTACCGTTTCCACGAACGAAACCATCGAGGCCATCGCCACAGCCAGCGGCTACATCACCAGCGCGGTCGGCTCGGCGGCATACACACTTCAAGTGTCAGCGCCCACCTTCAGCCCCGCGGGCGGAAGCTACAGTTCGGTCCAGGTGGTAACCATCAGCGATGCAAGCCCAGGCGCGGTGATCTACTACACGACGGACGGGTTGACACCAACGACCAACTCGACGGTCTACACCCTTCCGGTTACTGTTTGGGGATCAGGGACAGTAACGACATTCAATGCCATGGCTACAGCCTTCAACACAAGCGCGTATGGATCGGCGGCATACAACATTCCGTACGTGCCGGCGGCGCTCCAGACACCCGCTCCGGGCACTCAGCTGCCGGGTACCAGCGTGACCTTCACGTGGATCCCCGGCACCGGCGGCTACACGTGGTACCCAGGCGACTCCCACCCGCTCTTCGAACTCTGGGTGGGCTCCACGGGGGTGGGCTCAAGCAATCTGTATAACTCGGGTTCCACGCAGGCCACTTCTGAGTACGTGACCGGGCTGCCGAGCAACGGGGAGACGTTGTATGTCAGGCTCTATTGGGACGTCAACGGAGCCTGGCAGACTGCCGACTATACCTACACGGCATCGGGCTCGCCGATAGCTGCTTGGATAAGCAGCCCCACCTCGGGCAGCACGCTGGCCGGCGCCAGCCAGGCCTTCACGTGGAATCCAGGCAACACCGCCACGCACTTCGAGCTTATTGTGGGCAACAACGGCGTGGGTACGAGCAACTTGTACAATTCCGGCAATGTGACGGTCACAACCGAGACCGTAACCGGGCTGCCATCCAACGGACAGCCGGTTTATGCGCGGCTCTATTCGCTGATTAACGGCGCCTGGCAATCGAACGACTACACCTACACGGCATCGGGCTCGCCGATACCTGCTTCGATGTCCTCTCCCATTGGGGGCAGCACGCTGGCCAGCGCCAGCCAGGTCTTTACGTGGTCGCCCGGCAATGTCGCCACGCACTTCGAACTCGTTGTGGGCACCACTGGCGTGGGTTCGAGCAACCTGTACAACTCGGGCAACGTGACGGTGACTACGGAGACCGTGAACAATCTGCCTACCAACGGGCAGCCGGTATATGTCCGGCTCTATTCACTAATCAACGGAACCTGGCAATCGAACGACTACACCTACACGGCATCGGGCTCGCCCACGCCTGCGGTGCTGACCACTCCCACACCGGGCAGCCAATTCCTGAGTTCCAGCGTGCAATTCATATGGACGCCCGGCAACACAGCCACGCACTTCGAACTCTGGCTGGGCAGCACCGGCGTGGGTTCGAGCAACCTGTACAACTCGGGCAATGTTACGGTGACCACGGAGACTGTGAACGGCCTGCCCACCAACGGGGCGACGGTGTATGCCCGGCTCTATTGGATTATCAACGGAACCTGGCAATACGCCGACTACACTTATACGGCGCAGTAGCAGCAGTGAAGAGCAGTTGAATTTTATTTAGGGATAGCTTGAATCGCACCGTTCGCCTCCGGCACGCAAGCCGGGGACGGGCGGTGCGATTTTGTTTCCGGCCTGGGGGGCTGGAATTTCGATGCCGGCCTTTTATATAAATGAGAAATGCCATCAGGGCTGTAAACTTGCGCGCTGAGGGGACGTCTATCAGAGTGATGGCATCCGGCACAGCATTGGAACCGATGACCATAGCCACGGCAGAAGAGATTGCCGCGCAGGAATTTACGCGTGTGGTTGCGCGCCACCGTCCGCGCATCTTCCGTTTCTTGCTGGCCTCCACGCGCGACGTGGATCTGGCGGAGACGCTGACCCAGGAGTGTTTTCTGAAGGCGCACCGCAAGTGGGGGAGTTTTCGCGGGGATTCGAGCGCCATGACCTGGCTGATGCGGATTGCCATCAATCTGCAAAAGGACCACTGGCGGAACCGGCGCATGCAGTTCTGGCGGCAGACGCGGACCCACGCGGTGGATCTGGACGAGGCCAGCGAGTGGCTGCCCAGCGGCGAGTGTTCGGCGGAGCAGCAGTTGCTGGCGCGGGAGCAGGTGGGGCGCGTGTGGCAGGCGGTGAAAGGGCTGAGCGAGCGGCAGCGCACGGTTTTTCTGCTGCGCTTCGTGGAAGAACAGGATTTGAGCGAGATTGCGCGGGCCACCGGGTTGAGCGAAGGCACGGTAAAGGCGCACCTTTCGCGGGCAGTGGGGAGAGTGCGCGAGGAGTTGGGGAGAAAACGATGAGTTTAAGGGATAGATTCGGAGACGAGCCGGGTGAGTTGGCGGAAGTGGAATCTATGACGCCGGAATTAGAGCAGGCGCTGGCCAACTTCCGCTTGAGCGTTCATGCCTGGAGCGCGGCGGAATTGAGCCGCGCGCGGCCGGCGGTGAAGGCGGCGCGGCATCGGAGCTGGCGGCTGGCGGCGGCTTGGGCGCTGGGGTGCATGCTGGTGGCCGGGAGCGTTTCGGGAGGGTTTTACGAGCGCCATGAGCAGGAATTGAGGATGGCGGAGGCGGCTCGACAGGCCGAGCAGCAGAGGTTGGTTCGCGAGCAGCAGGCTCGCCAGGAAGAAGAGGATTTGCTGGCCAAGGTGGACAGCGACGTATCGCGTGAAGTTCCGAGCGCCATGGAGCCGCTGGCTCAACTGACGGCCGAGGACGAAACCCGGTAAGGACAAGGCAAGGAAACAGGAACGCCCATGAGGCGTGAGCAGGAGGAGAAGAGGATGAAGGCAGGCATGGCATTGCGGTTGGGATTGGCAATTGCGGGAATTTTAATGGCTGGATCGGCGCTGGCGCAGGGGCCGGGCGACGAACCGGGAGCGGGATCTGGATTTGCGCAGCATCGGCCACCTTTTGAAAGGGCGTTCGGCGGCCAGGGCATTCAGGGCCGCTGGTGGAACAATCCGAGGATCGTGGAGCGGTTGAAGCTGACCGACGAGCAGCGCAAGGCGTTTGACGAGATTCTGTATCAGCATCGCGAAACGCTGATCGACCTGCGGGGCAGCCTGGAGAAGGCGGAGCTGACAATGCAGCCGCTGATTCGCGACGACCTCCCGAACGAGGCGAAAATTCTGGCCCAGATCGACAAGGTGGCGCAGGCGCGAGCGGAGCTGGAAAAGGCCAATGCCCGCTACCTGCTGGCGCTTCGCAGCAAACTGACGCCGGAGCAATGGAAGATGGTGCAGGACTTCCGCGCCAACCGTGGGCAGGAGGGCCGCGGCCAGGGACGGGGCGGCTGGGGACAGGGCGGGCAGGGTCCGGGCGGCCAGTACCGCCGGCAGATGCCTCCCGCGCCGCCGTCAACTCCGCCAGCCGCAGCTCCGCAAGGCGCCGGACCGCAGAGCATGGTTGACGAAGGCGTGGAGCCGAATGGGCCCGCGGCGCCCGGAGCGGGAACCGCGCAGTAAAAAGGATATCGAGCGTAGATTCTCAGGCAGAACAAGTACGTTTGTTGTTGAAAGCGGCGGCAAGGGGCGACCCTCTTGCCGCTGTTTTTTATTGCGCGACGCCTTGTGGGAACGGTTGCGGTGAAGGGTGAATATTCTCTTCAGGCTGCGTTGCGGACGCTGGCACGGGAGGGGTGCCTGGCTCAAAGAGGGACAAACGGGTGGAGCGCATTGGGGCAGCGATTGGAGCGCGCCGGGACAGCGATTGGAGCGCATTGGGACAGGAATTGAGCGGAATCGGGACAGCTTGAATCGGAGTGCGACAAAAGGGGGCGGGAACATTCCGCAAATTTATGACTAAAGTTATTTCCGGGAGGACCGATGAATGGGGTGGATGCAAGAACGCCCATCCGGAAGTTGCGGAGGGCCTGGCGGACTGAAGAGATGCTCCGCAGGCTAGGGCGAGCTTGAAGGCATCCTGAAAAGGAGTACATTTCCATGGCCCTCGGTGTATTGAACAATCTTTCGGCGATCTACGCGGAAAACAACCTGAACAACACCAACAGCAGCTTGCAGAAGGTGCTGCAACAGTTGTCGTCAGGTTCGAGGATCAACTCTGGCGCGGACGACGCGGCGGGTCTTTCGCTGGTGAACGGCCTGGGAGCCAACTCGGCTGCTTTGACCCAGTCGGAAACCAACGCCACCGAGGGAGTGGGGCTGCTCCAGGTTGCCGATGGCGCCCTTTCGCAAGTGACAAGCCTGCTCAACCGGGCTGTGACTCTGGCTACTGAAGCCTCCAACGGCACGCTCAACTCCACTCAGGAGAGCGCCGCCAACCAGGAGTACCAATCGGTCCTGGCCGAAATCAACAACATTGGGCAGACCACCACGTACAACCAGGAGCAGGTGTTTAACGGCACGGATGTGGCCATCTACACCGGCGACTCATCGACGGCGGGCTCGTCGATCGACAAGCTGTACATTCGCGCGCTCTCTCAGTCCAGCGTGGGCGACACCGGCGGCAAGATGTCTTACGCCAGCGGCTCAAACAGCGTCTTCGTCAACCTGTCGACCGGCGCACAGAATGCAAAGGCGGCCGACACCCTGAACGCCGGCGGCGTTACCACCATCAATATCAACTATCTGGTAAAGGGCGCCAACGGAACCGG
>JBEKNO010000101.1:0-10156 GCA_049522735.1 Occallatibacter sp. | reverse complement strand
ACTCAACACGCTGCTCCCGGACTTCCATCCTCTTCCACGGCATCGCCTCTCCACCTCCGCGCTCGCGGAAGTGTAAAGCATCTCCAGAGACAATGTGTAAAGGATGTCATGGAACTGAACATCCAGCGTCCTGAGCCCCTCCCGCACACGCTGCGCCAACTCCTGAGGGCTCATATGCGTACTCAAATGGCAGGCTCCGAAAAACTGCCTGGGCAGCCTGGCCTCCGCCAGCCAGTGAGACTGCGGAAAAAATGCCACAGCCACCAGAATGCACAACGTCACCAGAAGCGCTCCCTGCAATAGGCCGAATGCCGCCCCGGCCAGCCTGTCCAGGCAACCCAACCCCAGCCGGTGCATAGTCTTTGCCATGATTTTGCCAACGATGCCGGCCAGCACCATCACCAGCAGCGCAATCAGCAGAAAACCTATGGCATTTGCCAAAGGCCAAACGCGCACCAGGGGCTTCAGCAGGGCCGCGGCGCGGGCGTAGTTCCAGGCCGCCAGCGCCAGGCCCAGCAACAGGCCGCCCAGCGAGCAGGCGGAGCGGAAGAACCCCTGCTGCAGCCCCCCCAGCACCGACAGCACCAGCACGATCAGAATGGCCAAATCCACCCACGACATACTGCGCTCCGTCTGCACCCTACAAACTGAGATTCCGTCCAGTCAAGCGGCGGAAGGCTTCAAGATATTTGTCCTGTGTGCGCTCCACCACCTCGTCAGGCAGCCCGGGCGCGGGCGCCTGCTTGTTCCAGTGGATTGATTCAAGATAATCGCGCACGAACTGTTTGTCGAATGATGGCTGCGCACCTCCAGGCTTCCACGCCGCGGCCTCCCAAAAGCGCGAGGAATCCGGCGTCAACACCTCATCGGCTAGGATAATCCCTTCCGCGGTTCTGCCAAACTCAAATTTTGTGTCGGCCAGGATCAATCCACGGGACTCTGCGTGTTCCGCCGCTTTTCGATAGATAGACAGCGTCAGCCGCTTCAGCTCCGCCGCATCCGCCGCGCCTACGGCCGCTTCGGTTGCGGCATAGGTGATGTTCTCATCGTGCGTGCCGGCCTCGCCCTTGGTCGAGGGAGTGTACAACGGCTCCGGCAGCCGTGACCCGTCCAGCAGGCCCAGGGGGAGCGGAAGGCCGCATACGGCGCCGGTCTTCTGGTACTCCTTCCAGCCCGAACCGGCCAGGTAGCCGCGCGCCACGCATTCCACCGGCAGCATCGATGCCCGTTTCACCAGCATGGAGCGGCCTTCCAGTTGATCGGCATAGGGCTGCAAGGCGGCGGGAAAGCGGGCTACGTCGGCGCTGATCAGGTGGTTGGGGACAAGATCCAACAGGAAATCGAACCAGAACAGCGAAATCTGGGTCAAAATCTTGCCCTTGCCCGGAATTCCGGTGGCGAGTACGTGGTCAAACGCCGAAATGCGGTCAGTGGCCACCAGCAGCAACGCACCATCCACCGCATAGAGATCGCGCACCTTGCCCCGGCCAAGAAGGGACGTTGCGCCCAGGTTCGTTGTAAGGAGTGCGGTCATGGGAAGGTCTTAACCTCGGAGGGAACTGAATCTCCGATTTTCCAGCCGGAGCCGCAATTTTGTCAATGCAGGGTTTTTTTGCGCAAAATGTACCGAAAGTGTTCAAGATTGACCAGCAACGGGAGGAAAAAGTAGTTAGATTTAATTAATTAACGAAGCTGTCTAGTAAAAACGCACATACCCCTGTGATGGCCGTCACGGACCGCTCTTCCGGCATGAGTGAAACTCCAGTTGTCAACATGGTTCGGAGAGTTGTAAGCACACTCTCTTAGAGCCGGGCGACACGAGGCAGCAGTGGAAAGGGGAAGCCGCGGCTAGCTTCGTTTGTGCAGGGATCACCAGTAGCTGTGTGCTACCGACCTCCAGTGCCGGCTACTGGCCCCCGTCTTTATCTTGTGTCATGCAAGCGCCTCCGAAGCGACGAGTTCCTTCGGGGGCGATTTTTTTTGGCCGAAGTCCCCTGCGTCCGGCAAGGATGGAAATTGGACAGAATGGCCCACGGTTGCGCGGCCGCGGCTACAGCGAAATCACGATAGGTGTACCCAAGGCCACGACTCTAAAGCGTTTCCACCGTTCCTATAATGCGCCGTGCCCCATCCTTTCGCCTTTTTTCTGGCGAAAGGGTGGGAAACCGCATTTCTCGCCTTCTTACCGCCTTACACCAACTGTGAAAATGCTTTAACGTGTTGATTTCCTTAAGAAATCAACTCCCGTACAAGGTTTTTCAGGGCACGGTCTCGTGGTTTCGTTCTATGCCGTGGCGCGATGCTGCTCGTGGCTGCCTAGGCGCACGCTCACCACTTTGGATACGCCCGGCTCCTGCATAGTCACGCCATAGATCATATCGGCGCACTGCATCATGCGCCTGGAGTGGGTAACCAGCAGGAACTGCGTGTCTTTGCTCAGAGAGTGCAGCAAATCGCTCAGGCGGCCTACGTTGGTTTCGTCCAACGCGGCGTCTACCTCGTCGAGCGCGCAGAAGGGGCTGGGCTGGAACTGGAAGATGGCCACCAGAAGGGCCAGCGCGGTCAGCGACTTTTCTCCGCCCGAGAGCAGCAGCACATTTTGCAGCTTCTTGCCCGGAGGCGAGGCCACGATATCCAGGCCGCTCTCGGCCTGGTTTTCCTGGTCGGTGACGCGCAGGAAGGCCTGCCCGCCCTGGAACAGCCCGGCGAAGACCTTGGCGAAGTTCTCATTAATCCTGGTAAAGGCCTCGTCGAACTTGGTGCGCGAAATCCCGTCGATCTCCTTGATGGTCTCCTGCGTATTCTCGATCGACTCCATCAGATCCTTGCGCTGCGTTTCAAGGAAGCCGTGGCGCTCGGCCGTTTCCTTGTACTCATCCAGGGCCATCATATTCACCGGGCCCATCTGCTCCATGCGCTGGCGCAGCGCGCGGCAGGTCTCCTCCCCAGCGGCCAGAGCCTCGTCCGCCAGGCGCTCGATCTCCAGGTCGGCGCGCAGCACCTGGGCCTCGACGTTTACCTCGTTCAGGCAGCTTGCCTCCAGATACTCCAGATCGGAGCGCAGCTTAGCCAGTTCGCTGGATAGGTTTGCGCGGTCCTCGCGCAACTGATCCACAGAGGCACGGCCGGTTTTCAGTTGCGTTTCGAGGGTGGTCAACTGCTGGCGCAGCTCCTGCGCCTGGCCGGCAAAGCTCTGCGCCAGGGCCAGTGCCTCCGCGCGCACGCCCTCCAGTTCCTTCTGCCGCTCGGCCAGCGCGGCGCTCTCGCCGATGCGATGTTCCCGCTCCGCCTCCGCGGCCGCCCGCTGCTGCTCGATGGCCAGAACACGGCGCTCCAGGTCGGCATGGAGCCGGTCGATGCGCTGGAAGGCTGCCTCGGCGCCGCGCCGCCGCTCTTCCAGGCCGGCCAGTTCCGCGGTCACCTGTGCCGCCTCCTGCTGCAAGCCTTCGCGCTTCTGACGCAGCGTGGCCAGTTGCGCCTGCAACGCATCCAGGCCGGCCTCGGCCTGCGCATGCTCGGCCTCCAGGCGCGCCGTCTCCTCGCGCTTCTGGTCGATGCCGGTCCGTTTGGCTTCGCGCGCGTCCTTGTTGCGCGCCGCCTGCGCCTCCCACTCCTGCAGCCGCCGCTCGATGCGCTGTGCTTCGCCCTCCATCTGCTTCAACGCCGCCCCCTGGTTGGCGGTGTCGGTCTCGGCTTGCCGCCGCTCCTCGCCGCACGCCTCCAGTTGCAGCGTCAGCTCCTCGATGGATTGGGTCAGCGCAGCCGCTTCAGCCTCCGCCTGCGCCACGCCAATCTCCAGTTTGGCCTGCCGGCTCTCGGTCTCGCGCAACTCGCGCTTGAGCGCCAGCGGACCTTCACTGGCCGGCTTGCCGCCGGTTACCGTCGCATTGTGGAAGCACTCGCCCTCCGGGGTAAGAAAAAATGCGCAGGGATGCCGCGTGGTCAGGCGCTGCGCTTCGCTCGAGTTCTCGACCAGGTAACCGTACTTGAGCTTGGGCAGAATTGCTTCCAGCGACCGCCCAAAGCCATTCAGCACCCGGATCGAGTCCTTGAGCGGGGTCAGGCCGGGGGCGCTGATGGAGTCGTTACTCTCCTCCAAAGGCCCGCCCTCCGCAGGAGGATGAATGAGGAAAGTGGCGCGGCCATCCACGCCGGACTTGAGCAGCCGCACGCCCTCTTCGGCAGCCACCCAGCTCTCCACCACCAGATAATTCAACTCCTCGCGCAGGAACTCGTCCACCACGGCCTCATGCGCGCCACTCACCTCCAGGAAGTCCGCCAGCGTGCCCACGGGCGCCATGCCTGGGGCAAGCGCGCCGGGCTTCAGGAGCCGGCGTACCGTGTCGGTCGAATAGCCGTGGTTGCGAATCAGCGCTTCCAGCGACTCGCGCCGCCAGGCCACGGTGGCCTGCTCGCTGCGCAGTTGATTGGCGCGCGCGCGTTGAGCATTCTCCTCGGACCGCCTTGCCTGCAGGGTCTCTCGAAGAGCCGCGATCTCACCCTCCAGCCGCCTGAGCGTCTCGGCCGCTGACTCAAAGCGCAGCCGGGACTGCGCGTTCTCGGCGTTCAGTTTTTCCTGCTCCTTCCGCGCCTGGCCTATCTCCGCCTGCAAACGCTCCGCCTCGCGTTCCAGGGCAGCCAGGCTCTCTTCTCCCTGGGCCATCTGGTTGCGGGCATTGCCGGCCAGGGTCAGCAGGTGCATGACGCGGTGGCGGCTGGCTTCCAACTCCCGCTCCGCGGCGAAAACCTCTTCAGCCGCCGCGCGCGCCTCCTGTTGGCGCGCCTCCACCTTCTGGCGAAAGGCCCTGGCCTCGCCGGCCGCCGTCTCAAGAAACGCGTGATGCTGCGCCCGCTCCTCGGCAATGCCGCCCAACTGCGTCCGTGTCTGCTCAAGCTCCGCAACGGCCGCCGCGATCCTCGCCTTCAGCTCGCCCACGCGTTCGGCGTTGCCGCGCTCCCGCGCCGTGGCCCGCTCCAGCTCGACGGCCGCTTCATTGGCCCGGTTTTGCGCCTCCTGGCTCTCGCGGTCCAGCTCATAGCCGCGCTCGGTGAGCGCGTGCTGGCTGGCTTCCTGCGTGCCGATCTCCGCCGCCGAGCCGTTGATGCGCTCCGTAAGGGCGGCAATTTCACTCTCCAGCCGGGCCTGCTCCGCATCCATGAGCGCCATGCGGCTGGCCAGCACTACGCGCAGCCGTCCGCGCAGCTCGTCGCGCACCGCGGCATAGCGCTCCGCTTTGGACGCCTGCCGCTTCAGGCTGTTCATCTGCCGCGTAACTTCCTCGAAAATATCGTCCACGCGGGCCAGGTTCTGTTTGGCGCTCTCCAGGCGCAGTTCGGCCAGACGTTTTTTGTTCTTGAAGCGCGTAACGCCCGCGGCTTCCTCGATGATGGCGCGGCGTTCATGGGGCTTGGAGCTAAGCAACTGGCCGATCCGCTCCTGCCCGATGATGGCGTAGCTGTCCGGCCCCAGCCCCGTGCCCATGAAGATGTCCTGAATATCGCGCAGCCGGCACAGCTTGCCGTTCAGCAGGTACTCGCTCTCTCCAGTGCGGAAGAGCCGCCGGGTAATCACGATCTCGCCCTTCTGCGGCGTGCGCTGGAACTTGCGGCGGCGAATCTTGAGCACCACCGCCTGCGGACCCTCGGCCCTGGCCCCTGGTTGCTGCTGGGCCAATGTTTGCTCCGGCGCCTCCTCATCGAGTACCTGGCCGGGTTGTTCGGCGGCGATAATCTCCTCGGCTTCGATGGCCCGCAGGCGGCGCGCCTCCTGTTCGTCCCAGTCGGCCGGGCCGTCATGCTCGGCCACCACCTCCGGCTCCACCGGCACAGGCCCCTCGTAGGCTGCGGGATCGACCAGGGTCAGCGTCACTTCGGCCATTCCCAGCGCCTTGCGGTCGCGGGTTCCGGCAAAGATCACGTCCTGCATGTGCGTGCCGCGCAAGCTTTTGGCGCTCTGCTCGCCCAGCACCCAGCTCACCCCGTCCAGGATGTTCGACTTGCCGCACCCATTGGGCCCCACCACCACGGCAATGCCCGCTCCCGGTACGGTCAATTCCGTACGGTCGCAAAAACTCTTGAAGCCGAGGATGTGGATCTTTTTTAGTTTCAGCATGTTTACTCCGGGTCGATGGGGCTGCGCGTGACTGTGGTTGAGAGCTCGGCGGCTACGTTTTCAGCGCCGCCCGTGCGGGGTAAATAATGCTGCCCGATTACAGACTTTAAGCAGCCTGGGTTGCAGGGTCAACGGTGGAAGGCGGGGTTTTTGTGGATAAGGGAGGCCGGAATTCCTGTTCTTGGAAAATCCCCATGAAGCAGTGCGGAATTGGGATTATTTAAGAGCTTGCGCGGGGTTTTGCACAGACGGAGATGCCTGAGGGACAGCTCGTTTAAACAGACCCACCGCCTTTTTAGAAAAATCCGCCTCAGCGCGAGTTGTCGCCGGCCTTCCCTGCAGAAGAGCTGGCTCCGAGTTCGGCCAGAATTCGCTCCACGGCTTCGGTGGCGGCCTTCGTGCCTTCGGCGGAGAGGCTCATCCTGATCGGTTGATGGGGATCGATTGCAATGGCGTAGAGCACTACCTCGGAACCTCCGCCCTGGATGTAGAAGACGTCCAGCAAGTCCTTGACGCCGATGTCGTGGGCGGTGAGCGTGGGCGGATAGTCGCGCGAGAAGCGCGGCGTGGTGCGCGTGACGGTGCCGATGGGATTGCCGTCCGCCGCTGCGTCCACGATGAGGATGCGGCCGGCGCTCTGGAGCGGCTCCAGCAGCGTGAAGCCACCGGTGCCGCCGTCCAGGCACTCCACACCGCTGGGGAGTGCGTGTTGCTCCAGAGCTCGCACTACGTGAACGCCGATGCCCAGCGCGTTTTCCACGGCGCGCACGCTGGTGAGAGCGTGCACGGTGTTGCAAACGCCGCATACGCGCTCGGTAATGGCCCAGGCATCGCGCGGGTCGCGGCCCATGAGAATCTTCTCCAGGCCGCGCACCATGGTGCCTGCGCTGAATGCGTCGGTGATGACGCCGTTTTCCACCACTGCCTCGATACGCAGGTGGCCTTCAATGCGAGTTACCGGATCGACGACGACGCGTGTCATAGGTTCTCACGACTCCTTTTGATCTTCAGCGTGTACTTCCGCAATCACGCTGCGCTTGCGAAAGTTGGTTACCACCGCGTGCGCCGCAACTCCAGCCAGCGTGGCCACTCCCACCACCGCGCCCACCGTATCGGCCGTGCTCTCGATGCCGAAACCGGGGAATGAGGGCAGATGCTGGTAGAACGGTCCGTTGTCCCAGAAGTCCGCCTCGCTGCAACCGATGCAGCCGTGGCCGGACTGGGTGGGATAGCTGGTGCCTTCGTTCCACTTCACCACCGAGAAGGCGTTGTAGGTTACAGGACCGCGGCAGCCCATCTTGTACAGGCAATACCCCTTGCGCGCGTTCTCGTTGTCCCACGACTCCACGAACAGTCCGGCATCGTAGTTGGGGTGGCGGTAGCAGGTGTCGTGGACGCGGCGTCCGTAAAACTCCTTGGGCCGGCCCTGCGAGTCCAGCGCCGGAGTCGTCCCCAGCACCAGCAGGTGGGTTACCACCGCCATCATCACGTCGGTGATGGGCGGGCATCCGGGCACGTTGATCACCGGCTTGTCCACCAGCTTGTGGATGGGCGTGGCCCCGGTGGGATTGGGCCTGGCCGCCTGCACGCACCCGTTGGAGGCGCAACTGCCCCACGCCACCACCGCGGCCGCATCCCTGGCTATGGTCCGCAGGATCGATTCCGCGGTCTTGCCGCCAATCATGCAGTAAACGCCTTCATTATGTGTGGGCACCGCGCCTTCCACCAGCACGATGTACTTGCCCTTGTTCTTCTGGATGGTGTCGTTCAGGCTCTTCTCCGCCTGGAAGCCGGAGGCCGCCATCAGCGTCTCGGTATAGTTGAGGCTCAGCACATCCAGCAGCGCGTCCACCACGATGGGGTGCGAAGCGCGAATGAACGACTCGCTGCAGCAGGTGCACTCCTGAAAGTGCAGCCACACAACGGCCGTTTTTTCTTTCTTCTCGAACGCCGAGACCACCTGGGCCACGCCGGTTTTACCCAGCCCAGCCACCGTCGCGGCCGCCCCGCAGAATTGAAGAAAGTCTCTGCGGCTGTAGCCCTTCTGCTGCATTGATTGCCAAATAGAATGCCCCATGCCTACCTCGCTCCGTGTGCAGGTAAAGGCGAGAGCCTCTGGTGGCCTGGAACGGGATGAGCCGGCCTCCTGGGGATCGCCGATGAGTGCAAAGTTACGCACGGTAATAATGGCAATCCGTGAGCTATGTCACACGTACCCGGTTATCAGGTTCTGCGTACGATTGCGATCTGGTCAAGAGACAGGTCACAAGCAGAGGCCTGGGGTGGTCTGAATGGGCGCTGAGGATGATGAAATCAATAGAGTGGCGCGGCGTTGCGGAGATCGATATGCAGAGGCAGCGCAAGGAGGGAATACGGGAGAGGCAGGGAGGCGGCGGGACAGCAAATCAGTTCACAGTTTCAGCCATTGGCCGGGAACAGGGGGCTCGCCAACCCATCCTATGGAATGTCGCCGGGCGCAAGCAGGCCAAAAACGAAGACGCCAGAGACCGGAATCTCTGGCGCCTCAATAGGGTGAACTCGCAGGTTACTCGGACCATGCATCGTCCCTTTCAGCCTTGCGACCAGGCTGCGAGTTTCCTCGCTGCCCGCATCTTCAGGCTGCGCCGGCGATGGTTCTTCGAGTTTCCTCGAATCCCGCATCCTTCGGCGCTACCGGCAAGTGAATCTCCAGGTTGCCCCGAATCTTCGCTCCTCCAGCAACGCCTCCCGATGAGGCTCCGGGTTTCCCCGGCTCCTGCATCTTCCGGCTCTGCCGGCGATGGGGGCTTCGAGTTTCCTCGAATCCGGCATCCTTCGGCGGTACCGGCAAGTAAATCTCCGGGTTTCCCCGAATCTTTGCTCTTCCGGCAACGCCTCTCGATGAGTCTTCGGGTTTCCCCGAATCCTGCATCTTCCGGCTGTGCCGACGGTGGATCTCCGGGTTTCCCCGAATCCTCGCCATCGGCTGCGCCGGCTGATGGATCTCCGAGTTTCCTCGAATCTCGCACCCTCCGGCGGCGCCGTCTATGCGTCTTCGAGCGTCCCCGAATCCTGCATCTACGGCTGGGTCGATGATGACTCCCCGTCTGGACTCGAACTTTGCATCCTCGGGCTAGACCGCGGATGAATCTTCGTGTCCAATCGGATTTTGCACATTCCCGCCTGGCTCTGGATGCAATCTCTATCTCAACCCGGCCTTCCACTGCCGTGCTAGCCGGCTATGGACTGCCGCATTCAATTCTGCATCGTCCTGCCATGCTGAAAACTGCGTTCCCAATTTCCTGCAGGGTCACCAACTGCTATGGACGGTAGGCCGGTTAAACCTGTGGAAGCAAGTGCAAAAGCCGGAATGATCTGTGGATTTCACCAGTCCCGGTTCATAAATCGTGCAGGCTGTGCGCACAGCGTTCGAAGAGAAAGGGCAGAGTGTGAGTGCGTGATCTCCTACCCTTGACGCAAGGCCGTAGAGGCCTCTCGCCGATCTGCACTCCGATCTATACACGCACAAAAGTGGGGCCATGCCCAACCAGTTACGGTATAATTCTTGCCAGGAAGTAGCAAATATTGCTCCTCGGCTAAACGGAGTCGCATCGATGCCCGATGTTCAAAAAATCAGTGTTGCCCTGACCGGCGAGCAGGTCGGCGCTCTTAAGGCCGCCGTGGAAACGGGAGATTACGCCACAACCAGCGAGATCGTTCGCGAGGCGATCCGGGACTGGCAATTCAAGCGTGAGTTACGCCAGGAAGACCTGAACCGCCTGCGCCAGATGTGGGATCAGGGCAAGGCCAGTGGAGCCGCCACGCCGGTGGACTTTGACTATGCGCGGCGCGAGGCTCGGCAGCGGTTGGGAATGGCCGTTAAGGATCAGGCACATGCTGGCTGATCTTGTGTGGACTCCACAGGCCCTTGAAGATCTTATTGATATCTAGTTGATCCTGAAAAAGGCTATTTCAAGCGGACTGCATGGTCGTCAGCGCGCCGATGAAGCCCGATGGGGATAGAAACCGGCTCAGGATGGCGTAGATTTCGCGCATACAGCGGCG